>NZ_AP024324.1:0-300000 GCF_018408855.1 Caballeronia sp. NK8
ATGACGACAGGAGGGCAGGTAGCCACGTCCAGACAACTGGCGCTGGCGCTATTCGACGATGCAAACGCGGAAGGCTTGCCCGTCGATTCTGCTCGCACGGACATCGGATTTTCTCGGAAGAACGTTCTGATCCGTATCGTCGATCTCGGCGTGGCGGCTCGACGCCTCATCGACGCGGCGTACTTCATCGTTGCGCAGGAGGAAAAGATACACGACCTGTATGACGTCGAGCTCGACTACTTCAAGTGGCTCATGCGCTACTCGAGCCGGAACAACGCGCACCTCGAACAGGTGATTACCGAGGCGCAGCGGGCGCTGATTCAGGCCACGGCCGAAGCCGATGTCGACGGCTCCAAACCGTTCGGGTCGGTTCAGCTGATCGGCCGTATCTCGTACGTGGGCGGCCGGTTTCAGTTCCGTGTGCCTCCCGATTTGATCGGCATCATCCGCGGCCCCGGCAAGTCTCACTGGCTGAGCCTTCGCATTACCTCTCTCTTCACGCTCAGCTATGCGCGCGTGATGTACGACCATCTTCTTCCCTACGCCGGCGACGGCATGACGGACTGGTTCACGCTCGACGAGTTGCGCGCCTGGCAAGGCACGATGGGCGCGAAGGCGCAGGAGTTCAAGTATTTCAAGCGGGACTGGCTCGCGCCTGCCGTGGACCAGATCAACGACGTCTCTGATCTGTCGCTGTCGTACGAAACACGCAACGAACCGGGCTCCCGCAAGATCGGGCGGATGCGCTTTCGTGTCGAGCGCAAGGAGATGGCCGAGCGCCTGCTCCATACGCACGAGCACGCGCAGGCCCTCTATCAGACGTTGAAGCAGGAAATCGGCCTCTCCAGCGCGCAATTCAATCAGATCGCCTCCGACCGCGAAACCTACACCGATCAACGTCTCGAGCAGGCGGTCGAACGCACGCGCTTCAGCCTGAAGTTGGGCAAGGTGTCGAAGAGTCCCGCGGGCTTCTTCATGAAGGCCCTGAAGGAAGGATGGATCGTCTCCGACGCCGAGCGTCAGATGGTGCAGATCCAGGAAGACCTGGCGCTGACCGATCGACGAGAGACCGAGGCGAAACAGCAGTCCGAAACGCGCTTCGCCTTGCAGGTGGCCGCGCAGGACGTCAACGCCCAGAACCGGATCGTCGACGAAGTTCGTCGTGGCTGGGAAGAATACGAGGCGGCAGCGCCGCGACAGCGCGACGACTGGCGGCGCACCTACCGGACGAGCCCCGGCGGAAAACTGACGCTGCGCAGGTTGGGCATCGATCCATCGGGCGAACTCGTCGAAGCCATGATCCAGAAGTATCCGGATCTGAGAGACGGTTTCTCCGGCTACGTCTTTCAAAAGACTCGATCCGCCAAGGGCCGGGGTCAATAAGGCAACCCCGGAAACGACGCGCAACTAACTGTCTAGTTCGACCCACGCCGTTATACAGACAGGCTGAAGACGCTTCCCTCAGGCCGTCACCCAGTTCGTGTGTGTCGTGAAGGCCGTCCCGAGTACGGCAGGCAGATAGGGATTCGGCATTGGCACGGGCCTGCCGGCTACCGTAACAAGTCCCAAGCGCTGCGCGACGGAAACATGCGCGCCGATATCCTGCGGAAACGCGAACGGACCACGCGGGCCGGATGGACGCAGCAAGAAGGGCGCTTGTTTCCAGGGCGAATGCGACGCGCCGAGGAAATCGGGCTTCAGCGACCACGGCTGCTGCTTGAGTCGCAAGCCGATTGCCGGATCGGCCAGGCGATTCAGCATCCATTCACACGCGATATCGGAAAGGCCCGATTCGCCGCTCGGATAACCACCTCCCACATCTGCATGAGCGCCCGCGAACAGCACCTGCCTGATGCCGTCGCGGCTGTCCCAGAGCGTCGGGGTGAAATCGCCGCGTTGCTCATCGAGGCTGATCGCGTGGATGCCGAACTTCACATTCGGACTGAGTGCCGTGTCGGCGAAGCGAAACAGATCGACGCTCGAGTCTTCATCGTCCAGATAGAGCGGAATGCCGAGCGCGCCGACCGTGTCCCATACGCCGATCGCCCGAATCTCATCGACGGGCACGGTGTCCTCCGGCTGCAGTCTCGTGAGCGCGAGCGCCGGCGTGAAATTGACGATTTTCTCGAGCAGACCCTTCAGCCCACCGCCCGTATCGCGCGCCGGCGGCCGCGACTCGCGATACTTCCGCCACGCAAGAATGCCCATCCGATAGGCAAGCGCCTTGTCCTCTACGTCGTAGCGACTGGTATCGAGCAGGCCGACGTTCGCGATCATGCCGCCGAGCGCGCGCGCCGTGTACGCGCCGCGGCTGAACCCCGTCAGGATGATGCGATCGCCCGGCCTGTAGTTGCGCGACACGTACGTATAGCCGCGCACGATACGCGCGATGATCCCGTCGCCGAAAGCGCCGCCCACCAGTTTCGTGATGACATTGCGCGAATCGCCGACGCCGTGCAGATACTTGGCGACCTGTCCATCGGGGCCCGGCTCCGCGATCTCCTGTTCCGAGGCGAGGAGCGTCGAAGCGGGGTCCGGCTCACCGGACAGCAAAAGAAACGCTTTGAATACGTTGGTCGGGTCCGGAATGCCATCCTTGTCGTGATCGGAGTTCGGACCGTTCCAGGTTCCGTCCGCGCAGAAAACGATGTTCTTGCTCATGATGGCCCGTCCTTTGCCTCGCACCCAATAAGTCTTAGCCTCTCGGCTGCAACTCAGCAAGCTGCGCGTCCCGCACGGGCGACGCTTTGGCCGAAACAGCCTATCCCGGACTGGCCGTTCAGTCCCACGCGGGCGCGAGTCCTTCCGGGCTCACTTCACGGCCATTGCGTTCGAGCTCCGCGATCTGCGCCATGTCTTCGGCGGTCAGTTTGAGCTGCTGCGAGAGCAGATTGCTCGCGAGGTTTTCGCGTTTCGTCGACGACGGAATCACCGCATAGCCGAGCTGCAGCGCCCAGGCGAGCGCCACTTGCGCGGGCGTCGCGTGATGCCGCTTCGCGATCTCGCCGATGACCGGGTCCTTCAGCACCTTGCCGTACGCGAGCGTCATATACGACGTGACCTGAATGCCCTGTTCACGCAGGAAATCGACGAGCTTGCGATTCTGCAGATACGGGCTCAGCTCGATCTGATTGGTCGCGATGTGCTCGCGGCCAACGACTTCGATCGCCTGCTTCGTCAATTCGATGTTGAAGTTGGAAATGCCGATCTGCCTCGTTAGACCCTGCGTCTTCGATTCGGCGAGCGCGCTCATGAATTCGTCGAGCGGAACGCCGTTGTTCGGCGCGGGCCAGTGGATCAGCGTCAGATCGACCTCATCGACACGCAGCTTCGTGAGACTGTCTTTCAGGCTCGGCACGAGCCTGTTGCGCGCGTAGTTGTCAATCCAGATTTTCGTCGTCAGAAAGATGTCGGAGCGGGGCACGCCCGACGCGGCGATCGCCGCGCCGACTTCGCCCTCGTTACCGTAAATTTGCGCGGTGTCGATGGCGCCATAACCGAGTTCGAGACCGTTGCGCACGGAATCCATGACGATCTGGTCTTTCAGGCGGAAAGTGCCGAGACCGAAAGCGGGAATCGGATTCATGGGATGCGTTCTCCGGTTGATGAATGGACGAACGCAGTATGCCGACTTTACTTTTGCGCAAAAACCGGTCTATAAATGAAAGACTCTTGAATAAAAATCAACGATGAAAGTCACTCTCGACGAGCTTCATACCTTCGCGACGGTAGTCGACACGGGTTCCATCACGGCCGCGGCCGAGCAACTGGATCAGACGGTGTCGGGCGCGAGCCGCACGCTCGGACGCCTCGAGGAGAAGCTGCAGACCACGCTATTACGCAGGACCACGCGGCGTCTGGAACTGACGGAGGAGGGCAGGAGCTTTCTGCAGCACGCGCGCGAGATCATCGACGCGGTGGAAAGCGCGGAGGAACAGATCGCCGCGCGCCGCGAACGGCCTTCGGGACTGTTGCGCGTCGATGCCGCGACGCCCTTCATGCTGCACGTGATCGTGCCGCTGGTCGCGGGTTATCGGGAGCGCTATCCGCACGTCGAGCTGGAGCTGAACAGCAATGAAGGCGTGATCGATCTGCTGGAGCGTCGCACCGATGTCGCGATCCGCATCGGCAGGCTGAAGGATTCGACGCTGCACAGCCGTTCGATCGGCAGCAGCCGCATTCGCGTGCTCGCCACACCCGACTATCTTCAGGCGCACGGCCTTCCGAAGCGCGTGGACGAACTCGCGAATCACTCGCTGCTCGGCTTCACGCAGCCGGAGTCGCTCAATGTCTGGCCGCTGTCAGGCCCGGACAACGAGCCTTATCGGATCACGCCGAACATTGCGTCATCGAGCGGCGAGACCTTGCGGCATCTCGCGCTCGAAAGCGCGGGCATCGTGTGCCTGTCGGACTTCATGACCTTGCGCGATCGGCGCGAGGGCAGGCTCGTGCAGATTCTCGCGCGTCACACGCAGGAAGTGCGTCAGCCGATCAACGCCGTCTACTATCGCAACACGGCAATCTCCGCGCGCATCGCGTCGTTCGTCGACTTTCTGGCAGACGCAGTGAAGACCACCGAGTTCGCCCTGACGGGACATCGCTGAAGCGTCAGCCAATACCCAGCACATTGGCGCCGATGCACGGATCGACCGCGCGCTCGAGCCGCTTCTGATGAATGACGAGCGTGAGTTCCATCGAGCCGGTTCCCACTTCCAGATTCAGCAGATGGCCGCCGTACGCATTGAAGTTGCTGTCGCCCGCAATGCCGTGAATATGGATCGACGGCCTGCCTTCCTTCCACGCGACCGAACCGGCGAGGCTGCCCATCTCGACATTGCGAAAGGTCTTCGCATCGAAGTCCTTCTTCGTCGCGTTCCAGAAGCCGAACGTCGGATGCCCGAAGCCGATGCCCGTCACCGACGCCGCGGGAATGTTCTCCGCCAGCGCGAAAGTTGTCAGATGCTCGAAGACGTTATCGCCCATGCGCAGCACCATGAAATAACCCGTCGGTGTCCTGATGTATCTGCGTTGCACGTCGGGGCCGCCGGCGCCAATCACACCCGCCTCGCACTCCGCCGGCGACTGCGTTTGCGCCGACACGCCACCCGGAATGATGGATGTCGCGAGCGCGCCGGCCGACAGCGCCGCGATGTTCTTGAAGAAGTGCCTGCGCAGATAAGTCTCGTCCATGAAGCTGTCTCCGTTGATGTCGTTGCCGAGTCGATTCGGCTGCGGCGGAGTGTAGACAAGACGTTCACGACGGAATACTGAGAGTTGCGACTAGGGTTATAACCCGCGCTCATGACTCACGAGACGTCTTCCGCCTGATCGTGCTGCGCGAGCAGTTCTTCCATGAGCAGACGTGCGCCCGCGGATATCGGCGCGCCTCGTCGCGTGACCAGTTCATAGGGCTCGCTCTTCGATGAAAGCCTGAGCGGCAGCATGCCCGTCATGCCGTGGCGGGTGAAGAATTCCGCGACATCGATGGACACGAGCGCGACGAAAGTCGGATTGCTTTGCAACAGAGAAAGCGTGGCAAAAGCCGACGTCGTCTCGACGAGATGTCGAGGAAAGCGGATTTCGGCCTCGCGGAATTCGCGTTCGAGCAGCATGCGCATCGGCATGTTGGCGCGATAGACGACCCATCGCACATCCGCGAGATCCTTCAGATGCAGCTTGCGCGCGTTCTGAAACGGGTGACTCAAGTTCGCGATGACGGCAAGCGTCTCGTCCTGCAGATTGACGCTGTCATACAGAAACGGCGTCTGGCTGATGGTCGTGCGGCACACGGCGAGATCGAGCCGTCCCGCGTCGATGAGACTCAGCAACGCGGCGCTCGTATCTTCGACGATCTCCACCGACATCTCCGCATGCCGCGTGACCAGCGACGAAATCGCTTCGATCACGCGCGGCACCGCACCCATGATGACGCCCACCGACACACGTCCGCCATGTCCTCGCATGATGCCGACGATTTCCTCGCGCAGATGCGCGACATCGGTATGAATGAGCCGCGCATAACGAATCACGCAGTGCCCGATGTCGTTCGGTTCGAGTCCGCGGCTCGTCCGGTTGAAAAGCGCCGTCCCGAAGGTCGTTTCGATCTCGTGCAAAGCCTTGCTCGCGCCCGGCTGAGTGAGCGAAACCTGCTTGGCCGCGCTGAGCAGCGAGCCATGATCGGCCAGCGCGATGAGCAGACGCAACTGCTTCAGATGCAGCCGGGAAATGATCGAGTTGAGGGAAGGCGTCATGGAGCGAGTTGAGGAATAGTTATACCGCTATTCATTATTGTCAATTCCGGCGATTTCGGCCGCTGCCTATACTGCCGCATCAAACCCGCATCGTACAAAGCTTCTGGCCTAACGTTAACCCGCATCGATAAGGGTTCCTTCTATTCGGGTTTTTATGTACCTATAACTGTCGATCAACATGGCCCTCATCAATTACATCACGCAGATACAGTTCGAGTTCGGCGCCTTGCGGCTTCTGAAGAGCGAATGCGAACGCGTCGGCATCCGCCGTCCGCTGATCGTGACGGATCGCGGCATCAGGGCGGCCGGCATCGTCGACAAGGTGCTGTCCGCGCTGAGCGCGGCTCACGACGCGCCGGTCTATGACGGCACGCCGCCCAATCCGAACGAAGCGGCCGTGCGCGAAGCGGTCGCCGTGTTCGCCGATCGGCGATGCGACGGAATCATCGCGGTGGGCGGCGGCTCGTCGATCGATCTCGCGAAAGGCGTCGCCGTATGCGCGACGCACGATGGCCCGTTGCAGAGCTTTGCCGTGATCGAAGGCGGCGCTACGCGCATCACGTCGGCCACCGCGCCCGTGATCGCGATTCCCACGACTGCCGGCACCGGCAGCGAAGTCGGACGCGGCGCGATCCTGATTCTCGACGACGGCAGAAAGGTCGGCGTGATATCGCCCTTCGTGGTGCCGAAGTCCGCTATCTGCGATCCCGAACTCACACTGAAATTGCCCGCGACGATGACGGCCGCGACCGGCATGGACGCGATCGCGCATTGCATCGAGACGTTCATGGCGCCCGCGTTCAATCCCGCGGCGGACGGCATCGCACTCGACGGCCTGTGGCGCGCGTGGCTTCACATCGAGCGCGCCACGACGCATCCCGACGACAAAGTGGCGCGCATGAACATGATGAGCGCGTCGATGCAGGGCGCGCTCGCGTTCCAGAAGGGCCTGGGATGCGTGCACAGCCTCAGTCATTCGCTCGGCGGCATCAATCCGCGTCTGCATCACGGAACGCTCAACGCGATCTTTCTGCCTGCCGTGATCGCCTTCAATCAGGATGCGCCGACGGTTCAGGAAGAAGGCAAGCTCGCACGGCTCGCGCAGGCGATGGGACTGGAGAATCCCGCGCACGTCGGGCCTTCGATCAGGGAGATGACGAGCCGCCTCGGCCTGCCCACGACGCTATCCGGCGTCGGCGTGACGCGCGAGATGTTCTCCGACATCGTGAAGGGCGCGTTGAAGGATCACAGCCACAAGACCAATCCGCGCGATGCATCGGACGTCGACTATCACGCGATGCTCGAAGCATCGTTCTGACCTGAGGAAGACATGGGAGACATGCTGACCATCGAGCGGGACGGCGATATCGCCGTCGTTTCGCTCGACAACCCCGCGAAGATGAACGCGCTCACGCTCTCGATGTGGCGCGATCTCGGCGCGGCGATGAATCGTCTGTCGGACGATGACGGCGTTCGATGCGTCGTGCTGCGCGGCGCCGGATCGAAAGCGTTCGCGGCGGGCGCTGACATCGGCGAGTTCGCCACGCTTCGTTCGAATCGCGAGCAGGCGCGCGCGTATGCCGCGATCACGACAGCCGCAATGGAGGCGATTGAACATTGCCGTCATCCGGTCGTCGCCATGATTCACGGCGTGTGCGTCGGCGGCGGGCTCGAGATCGCGTCGCTCTGCGATATCCGCATCTGCGGCGAATCGAGCCGTTTCGGCGCGCCTGTCGGACAGCTCGGCCTCACGATGTCCTTTGCCGAACTCGGCGCGCTGATTCGTCTCGCGGGCCGTCCGGTCGCGATGGAGATCGTGCTCGAAGGACGCATCTTCAATGCGCAAGAAGCGCTCGCGAAAGGACTGACATCGCGCGTCGTCGCCGACGATGCCGTCGAGGAAGAAACCATTGCCACCGCACGGCGCATCGCGCGCGGCGCGCCGTTCGTCGCACGCTGGCACAAGCAAGCTGCGAACACGCTGACGCGATCGCCCGCACTATCCGCCGCCGATATCGAATCCGCCTTCGATTGCTTCGACACCGAGGATTTTCGCATCGGCGCGGAAGCATTCAATGCAAAACAGAAGCCAGTCTTCAAGGGAAAGTGAAATGGGTCCGCTGAGTGGAATGAAAGTGGTTGAACTCGCGCACATCATGTCCGGCCCGGTGTGCGGCATGATGCTCGCCGACATGGGCGCGGATGTGGTCAAGGTCGAGAAAGTGCCCGACGGCGACGATTCGCGCCGCTTCTCGCCGATTCTGCCGAGCGGCGAATCCGCGTCGTTCATGATCGTCAATCGCAACAAGCGCGGCATCGGCCTCAATCTGAAGAGTGAAGGCGGCCGCGAAGTCCTCAAGCGCTTGCTGGCGGACGCGGATGTGGTCACCGAGAACTATCGCGCCGGAACGATGGAGAAATTCGGCCTCGGCTATGACACGCTCAAGGAACTCAACCCGGGGCTGATCTACTGCGCGATTTCGGGTTTCGGCCGCACCGGTCCGTTCGGCGAGAAGGGTGGTTTCGACCTCATTGCGCAAGGCATGAGCGGCATGATGAGCATGACGGGCGAAGAGGGACGCGAGCCCGTCAAGGCCGGCTCGCCCGTGGCCGACATCAACTCGGGCATTCTCGCGGCGCTCGGCATCGCAGCGGCGTACGCGCAGAAGCTGCGCACCGGGCGCGGGCAGATGGTCGACACATCGCTCTTCGAAGCGGGCCTGCAGCAGATGTTCTGGCCAGCGGCGAGCTATCTCGCGGACGGCACCATTCTGCCGAAGATGGGTTCCGCCAATTCGACGAGCGCGCCGTATCAGGTCTTCAAGACGAGCGATGGCTGGATCAACATCGGCGCGGCCAATCAGAGCAACTACGAACGGCTGCTCGACGTGCTCGATGCGCCGGAACTCGCGAACGACCCGCGCTTCACGACGAACGCGCTGCGGCTCGAGCATCGCGAGGCGCTCGTCGCGATCCTCAACGGACTGCTGGTGCGTCGAAGCACGGACGAATGGATGGCGCAGTTCGACCGCATCGGCCTGCCCGCGGGCCCGGTGCTCGATATCGTCGCGGCGCTCGCGCATCCGCAGACGATCGCGCGCGAGATGGTCGTCGAGACCGATCATCCGCTGGCCGGCAAGGTCCGGGGCCTCGGTCTGCCGATTCACTTCTCCGATGCGAAGCGTTCCGGAAGCCGTCCCGCGCCGCTGCTCGGCCAGCACACGAGAGAAGTGTTGAGAGAGTCGGGCTATTCGGCGGCGCAAGTCGATCGGCTGATCGAAGAGAAGGCAGTCGTGGCCTTGGCGCAATAACAGACGCGATCCATCGCGCATGACAGAGTTCAGGAGACAAACATGAGTCGAATCATCACGCGTCGGGATTTCCTGACGACGGCGGGACTTGCCGTGGCCGCCACGGCAACGGCCGTGAGCCTGCCGAGCCGCACATTCGCGCAGGCCGCGCCCATCGTCCTCAAATATGCGAGCAGCCTGCCGGACAGTCATCCGCTCAACGCGCACATGCGCGAGGCCTCCGCCGCGATCAAAAAGGAGACGAATGGCCGCGTCGATCTTCAGGTCTTCGCGAACGCGCAGATGGGCGGCGACACCGACATGCTCTCGCAAGTCCGCGCGGGCGGCGTCGATTTCATTCCGCTGCCCGGCGCGATTCTCTCGACGCTCGTACCGGTTGCGTCGATCGAAAGCGTGCCTTTCGCCTTCAAGGACTACGACGCCGTGTGGGCCGCGATGGACGGCGATCTCGGCCGGCACGTGCGCGCCGAAGCGGCAAAGACCGGCCTCATCGCGATGGACAAGGTGTGGAACAACGGCTTCCGGCAGATCACGAGTTCGACGCGGCCCATCAGGACGCCCGCCGACCTGAAGGGCTTCAAGATCCGCGTGCTGGTCAGCCCGCTATGGACTTCGATGTTCAAGACCTTCGGCGCGGCCCCCACCGGCATCAGCATCAACGAGACGTACTCCGCGCTGCAGACGAAAGTCGTCGAAGGCCAGGAGAATCCGCTCGTCGTGGTGCAGTCGGCGCGCTTCTACGAGGTGCAGAAGTACTGCTCGCTGACGGGTCATATCTGGAATGGCTTCTGGCTGCTCGCGAGCGGCAAGACCTGGCCGAAGTTGCCGAAAGACGTGCAGGACATCGTTGCGCGCAACATCAATGAAGCGGCGATGAAGCAGCGCGAGGAAGTCATCCGCCTCAACCAGAGTCTCGAGCCGATGCTCACGTCCAAGGGCGTCACGTTCAACAAGGTCGACCAACAGGCGTTCCGCACCGACCTGCAGCAAAAGGGCTTCTACGCCGAGTGGAAGAAGAAATACGGCGATGCGGCGTGGACGCTGCTCGAGAAGTATTCCGGGCAGCTTTCGTGAGCAAGGAGCGGATCATGAGCACTGACGTTTCTTTGGGGGCCATGCCCGTGGCGAGCGCGAGCAAGCCGCTGGGGCCGGTTGCAAGAGCGGGCCATCTTCTCGATGCCTGCATCCGCTGGTCGACCGAACTCTGCGCCGCGGCGCTGGTGGTGGCCGAAGTGGTGCTGCTGTTTGCCAACGTGTTCTGTCGATACGTGCTGCACGATCCGCTGATCTGGGGCGACGAGCTCGCGACGCTGCTCTTCATCTGGCTCGCGATGCTGGGCACGGTGATCGCGTTGCGGCGCAACGAGCACATGAGGCTCACGACGTTCATCGCGCATCTGCAACCCGCGAGGCGCGCATTCGTCGATACCTTCGGCGCGGTGATCGTCATCGCGTTCATCATGATGCTGTTGTCGCCGGCGTGGGAGTACGTGTCGGAAGAATGGGCGATCACGAGCGCGGCGCTGGAAATCTCCAACGGCTATCGCGTCGCGGCGCTCGCGGTCGGTCTCACGCTGATGCTCGCGATTTCCGTCGCGCGTCTCATGGAGCAGGCGCGCGCGTTGCACTTCGTGATCTCGGCGCTCGCGGTTGGCGGCGTCGCGGCCGCGCTGATGACCTTCAAGGTCGCGATGACCGCGCTGGGCAACTGGAACCTCGTCATCTTCTTCGTCGTGGCCGTCGTGTTCATGGTGGTGATCGGCGTGCCGATCATGGTGGCGTTCGGCCTGTCGACCGTCGCGTATCTCAGTACGGTGACGGCGACACCCATGCTCGTCGTGATGGGCCGCATCGACGAAGGTATGTCGAGTCTGATCCTGCTCGCGATTCCGCTGTTCGTGTTCCTCGGCGCGCTCATCGAAGCGATGGGCATGGCGCAGGCGATGATCCGCTTTCTCGCGTCGCTGATCGGGCATTTCAAGGGCGGGCTCTCGTATGTGCTGATCGGCGCGATCTATCTGGTCAGCGGCATTTCGGGGTCCAAGGCCGCGGATATGGCCGCCGTCGCGCCGGCGCTTTTTCCCGAGATGAAGAAGCGCGGCGAGGACGAAAACGAACTGGTCGCGATGCTGAGCGCATCGGGCGCGATGTCGGAGACGATTCCGCCGAGTCTCGTGCTGATCACCATCGGCTCGGTGACGGGCGTATCGATCTCCGCGTTGTTCACGGGCGGCTTCATGCCGGCGGTGGTGGGCGCGCTCGCGATGATCGCCGTCATCTGGATGAAGAACCGCAAACGCGAGCTGAAGGAAGTCGCGCGCGCGAAGCCGCGTGAAGTCGGCCGCGCGTTTCTGTTCGCGCTACCCGCGCTGGCGCTGCCGTTCGTGATTCGCGCGGCGGTCGTCGAAGGGATCGCCACCGCAACCGAAGTCGCTTCGGTCGGCGTCGCGTATACGTTCGTCGTCGGTCTGATCTTCTATCGCTCGTTCAAATGGAACCGTCTATATCCGATCATCGTCGGCACGGCTTCGCTGTCGGGCGCGATTCTGATCATCATCGGCTGTGCGACCGCGATGGCCTGGGCCTTGACGCAGTCGGGCTTCTCGCGCGAGCTTGCGCTGTTGATGTCGACAGCGCCCGGCGGTTCGATGGGCTTTCTGCTGATATCGGCGCTGGCGTTCGTGCTGCTCGGCAGCTTCCTCGAAGGCATTCCCGCGATCGTGCTGTTCGGCCCGCTGCTGTTCCCGGTGGCGCGCTCGCTCGGCATCAACGACGTCCACTACGCGATGGTCGCCATCTTCGCGATGGGCCTCGGGCTTTTCGCGCCGCCCTTCGGCGTGGGCTTCTATGCGGCCTGCGCGATTGCGAAGGTCGATCCGGACGGCGCGATGAAACGCGTGTGGCCGTATCTCGGAGCGCTCGCGGTTGCGCTGCTCGTGCTCGTCGCCGTGCCGTGGGTATCGACCGGCTTTCTCCCGGACCATTGATCGACCCATCTCATGCACATGAAAGACATTGGGCCGGACCAGATTCCGATCATCGATGCACATCATCATCTCTGGGATCTTGCGACGGGACGTTATCCGTGGTTGCAGGACGATTATCACGACGCATTCTTCCTCGGCGATTACCGCGGCATCTGCCGCGACTTTCTTGCGGAGGACTATCTCGCGACGGTCGGCGCGCAACCGGTGATCGGCACGGTGCATGTCGAAGCCGAACGTGCCCGCGACGAACAGGTCGCCGAGACGCGCTGGCTCCACGAGGTGCATGACAGGGCCGGTTTTCCGAACGCCGTGATCGCACATGCGTGGTTCGATCGACCCGACACCGAGGAGATTCTCGCGCAACACGCCGCGTATCCGCTCGTGCGCGGCATTCGTTCCAAGCCGGTGACGTCGCCTCGTCCCGATGCGCCGCTCGACGATCGGCGCGGGACGATGCGGGACCCGGCCTGGCTGCGCGGATTCGCGTTGCTCGACAAGTTCGGTTTCTCGTGGGACTTGCGCGTGCCGCCCTGGCATCTCGCCGACGCCGCCGACGTGGCGAGCGCGTTCCCGAACACGAAGATCGCGTTGAATCACACGGGCTTTCCGTGGGACCGGAGCGATGAAGGTCTCGCGCGCTGGCGACGCGGCATGGAACGGCTCGCGAGGCAGTCGAACGTGTTCGTGAAGCTCTCGGAATTCGGCCTGAAAGATGCGCCTTGGAACTACGACGACAATCGCCGGATCGTCCTCGATGCGGTCTCGATCTTCGGCGTCGATCGTTGCATGTTCGCCAGCAACTTTCCCGTCGCGGGATTGAGGGTGAGTTATGACGTGCTCGTCGACAGCATGAGAACGATGCTCGAACCGCTCGGACGCGATGCGTCGGAAAAGATTTTCTACCGCAACGCGCTGCGGTTTTATCGCATGAAGGTTTAGGGATATCGCCCATGTCAGATGCATTGGAACTTCGCCGCCGCTTCCTCGAAACCGGCGCGGACGATGATTTGCCCATCGCCGATGCGCATCAACATTTCTTCGATGTCGAGCGCAATTACTATCCGTGGCTTGCCGACAAGCCGGTGAAGAACTTCCGCTACGGCAATTACGACAGCATCCGCCGCACCTTTCTGCCTGACGATTACTTGCGCGCGGCGGGGCATCACAGGATCGTGAAGACGGTGCTGATCGAAGGCGAATGGAATCCGGCCGATCCGCTGGGCGAATTGCGCTGGGTCGAATCGCTGCGGCGCGAACACGGCTTTCCGCACGCGATGAGCGGCCAGGCGTGGCTCGATCGTGAAGACGTCGATGAAGTCCTCGGCGTCTATGGCCGTCATCCGCTGGTCAAAGGCATTCGGCACAAGCCGGCCGCCGTGGCGCGCGCCGAGCACACGGACAGCTTCTCGGCGCCGGGATCGATGCGCGATCCGAAATGGCGTGACGGTTACACGAAGTTGCACGCGCATGGCCTGCTTTTCGAGTTGCAGGTTTTCTGGTGGCATTTCAACGAGGCCGCGGAACTGGCGCGTGATTTTCCATTCACGCAGATCGTCATCAATCATGGCGGGCTGCCCGCGGATCGATCGGAAGAAGGCTTGAGCGCGTGGCGCAGGGCGCTCGAAAAGGTCGCGCGGGAACCCAATGTGCACCTGAAGATTTCCGGAATCTGCATTCCCGGCGAGCGCTGGAGCGTGGAGGCGAACGGGCCGGTCGTGCGCGACGCGATCGATGTGTTCGGCACGCAGCGCTGCTCGTTCGCGAGCAACTATCCGGTGGATGGCGTGGTGGATCGCATGACCGATATCTTCGATGGTTTCAAGCAGATCGTGCGGGGGTACCCGGTCGAAGATCGCTTGTGGTTGTTTCATGACAATACAGCGCGGGTGTATGGGATCTGAGCGACCGTATGCGCGCGAGAGGAAATGCCGAGATGCTTAGATTGATGCTAAACTGCATCAATTGAATAATCTTGGAGAAATGCCATGCGTACGACCGTGACGCTGGACGATGCGCTTTACGCAAAAGCGCTGGAGGTGGCTGATCCGGAAATGGACAAATCCGATCTCTTTCGGGAAGCGATCAAGACATTCGTGAGGGTGCAGGCGGCGAAGCGGCTTGCAGCATTGGGCGGGAACGCGCCGGAGATGGGCGATATCGCGCGTCGTCGTGACGAGTCGGACGGGTCATGACGAGTGTGCTGATCGATACATCGGTGTGGGTGGATCACTTCCGTCATCGCAATGCTGCACTGGTCGAACTGATCGAGTGGGATCGGGCGTTGACGCATCCGATGGTGATAGGCGAGCTGGCCTGCGGGACACCGCCCGGGCCGCGCGTGCGGACGTTGAGCGATATTGGCCTGTTGCGGCAGGCTCAGCAGATCAGCGTTGAAGAGGTGATGGCGTTCATTGAGCGCGAAGCGCTTTACGGGCTCGGCTGCGGACTGGTCGACCTGATGCTGCTGGGCTCGGTGTTGATGACACCCGGGGCGCAAATCTGGACGCTCGATAAGCGCCTGATGGACATATCGGCGCGGTTTGGCGTGGCTTATCGGCCTCGCGTGCATTGATCGGACCGGCGTACACTATTCTCGCGGTGTCCCTGCCGCAGAAGGAGGTTGCGATGAGATTCGCCGAGATATTCAAGCGCTCGAAGCGGGGCGCCACGGTCACGCAAGCCGGAGACGCTGAGCCTCACCACGAGGAGCACGCCAGGTCGGTCCAGAAGCAGGCGAAGAAACTGTGGGACGTCATCGGCCGCAATCGTCACAAGAGCGCGAAGTGGCACTAGCCTGACACGAGGCGGGTCCGGGACGTCAACGTTCCGGGCCCTGACACAACTCCCCCAGCGGTTCCAACCAATCCCCCTCTCCCTGCGAAGCGCCCTTCGCGACACACCCCCATCCCGTTCGCGCGAAACGAAGCGCCATTCGCCCGCGCTTCTTGCGCTCATCGCTGAAACCCTTGCGGGACAAGGCTCTCGCGGCTCCCTTCAAACTGGCACGGCCCCTGCAAATAGGGCTGCGTGCGAGCTTCGAGTCTCGCCAACCAGCGCAAAGGAGCGACAAAATGCACGATATCGGAAGTTCCCGGCCCACCGGATGGGGCCCCGGCTATAACGAGTTTGAGCAGGAACTGTCGGCCGAAGCGGCAGGGGAAATGGCTCAGGAATTCGAGAATGAAAACGAGTTCGAATCGGAGTTCGAAGTCGGCGAAAACGAGTTCGAGAACGAATTCGAAACCGAAGTCTCGGGCGAAATGCAGGAGATGGA
Source organism: Caballeronia sp. NK8 (assembly GCF_018408855.1). Classification (GTDB taxonomy): domain Bacteria; phylum Pseudomonadota; class Gammaproteobacteria; order Burkholderiales; family Burkholderiaceae; genus Caballeronia. Next base: position 15,824 of record NZ_AP024324.1, read on the forward strand.
ACTCGCCGCCGAACTGCTCGCCGTCAGCAACGAACAGGAGATGGAGCAATTCCTCGGCGGGCTGATCAAATCCGTCGGGCGCGCGGCGACCAACTTCGCGAAATCGTCGGCAGGCAAGGCGCTCGGCGGCATCCTGCGCTCCGCCGCGAAGTCCGCCCTGCCGATCGTCGGCAGCGCGCTCGGCAACTTCGTCGTGCCCGGCGCGGGCGGTCTGATCGGCGGCAAGCTCGCGAGCATGGCGGGCAGCGCGCTCGGTCTCGAACTCGAAGGCCTCAGCAACGAGGACCGCGAATTCGAAGTCGCGCGCCGCCTCGTACGCATCGGTCAGCATGCGACCCACCATCTCGCGTCGATGCCGCAGCAGATGCCGCCCGCCCGCGCCGCGCGCATCGCGTTCCTGCGTGCCGCGCGTCAGGTCGCGCCGGGGCTGCTGCCGGCAATGCGCGCGATCTCGCGCAACGGCATCGCGGCCGCGCGTCAGGCGCCGCTGCCGATCTTCGGCGCGCCGGCCCGCCGCTTTCCCGTCGCGCGCATGGCATCCGGCGCGTATTACGACGGCGGCATGAGCGCACCCGCCTACGACGGCGTCGCGCCCGCCGCGCCCGTCGCGAGCGCGCCGTGTCCGAACTGCGGCACGCATACGCAGGCCGCGATTCCCCAGGGCGGCCAATGGCGGCGTTCGCGCAACGGGCGCGCCATCATCCTCTATCTGAGCCCGCGCCGCGTGGCGTACTGAACCGCGAGGCTCGAACGCGATGAACCCGTGCCACGACGCGCTGCGTCTGCTCGAACAGGAAGCGCTCGGCATCCGGGCGCGGCTCGACGCGCAACTCCCGTACGCCCTGCAGATGCCGATGGTCCCCGCCGCGAACGTCAGCGACGAGGCGATGTCCGCCATCGAACGGCACATGCAGGCGGCCCGCCAGCAACTGCGCAAGCGCATCGCGCAATTTCTGCGGCAGTTGCGCGCGCTCGCTGCCACGCCCGCGAATGTCGCCCGCGCGCAGCGCCGCTATGCGCTCCTGAAGCTGTATTTCCACGCCGCGCTCACGCACTTCGAGATCTTCGCGGAAGTGCTCACGCAGCGCAGTCAGCACGGCACCGGCGTCTGGCTCGCGGGCCTCGATGTCGCCGCGCAGGACGGGCTGCGGCAGCCGGGCGTGCCGGTCGCGCCGCCGCCCGTCATCTGCTATGTGGAGCGCGGTCACGGCGGGGCGATCCGGCGCGCGCGCACGCGCTTGCCGGGCGGCGGCGACAACCCCGTCGCGGTGATCCGCATGCCGCGCGAGCGGATGGTCGGCACGGGCATCGCGGCGTCGCTGTATCACGAGGTGGGCCATCAGGCCTCGGCGCTGCTCGATCTCGCCAACACGTACAAGCGCGCGTCGCCGTCGCGCTTCGCACAGGGGCCTACGATCTGGCGCGCCTGGGATCGCTGGATCGGAGAGATCGTCGCGGACCTGTGGGCGGTGTCGCGCGTCGGCATCGCGGCGAGCGTCGGACTGATGAGCGTGGTGAGCCTGCCGCGCGCGTTCGTCACGCGCATCAATCTCGACGATCCGCATCCCGCGCCGTGGATACGCGTAAAGCTTTCTGTCGCGATGGGCCGCGCGCTGTATCCGCATCCGCAGTGGAGCGCGCTCGAAGCGGTGTGGGAGCGGCTCTATCCGCGCATGCAGATGAGCGCCGCGCAGCGCGCCGCCTTCGATGCCCTGTCGCGGGAGATTCCGCGCTTCGTCGCCGTGCTGCTGTCGCTGCGGCCGCCGGCGTTGCGCGGCCGCACGATCGGCGCGGCGCTCAGCCTGCCGGACCGTCATCCCGACGCGCTGCTCGCACTCTGGCAACGCGTAAAGGCCCGGCCGCAGCAACTGCTCGCCGATACGCCGACGCTCTCGTTCGCCGTTCTCGGGCAAGCGCGCTACAGCGGTCTGCTGCCCGCGCAGACCGAGTTGAAGGTGATCGCCGAACTGCTGCAGCGCTGGGCGCTCGCGGGCTATCTGCCGTGGAGCGCGGGCAGTACGCAACTGAGCGTCGCGCTCAATCAGCGAAGACCGCCGTCGATCCCGCCACCCGCGAATCCGTTGCACGCAAACCCATTCGCCCTTTACGCATGAACCCATGATTCTCTGAAGGAGAACAACGATGAGTACCATCCCATTCCCGGGCGTGCTGCAACTGAAAGTGGACCAGGACGATCCCGACAACCCCGGCAAGTTCACCGTGCAGATACCCGTCGAGACGCTCGCCGCGACGGAGCGCAGCGCGAAGGGGCCGCTGCGCCGCGCGAGCCATGCCGCGGCCGGACCGGCGAGCGTGGTCGCGGGCGGCCCGGCGCTCGTGCGCACCATCACGCTGTTCGCGAATCCGGAGACGACCAGCGAAACCAGCGCGGGCGACCTGCTCGTGCAACTGGCCGACGCGATCAAGGGCATCGTGACATCGCAAACGTCGCCGACCGACGTCATGCGTATCGCGGGACATCTGCTGAGCGGCGACAGCGTGAAGCTCACCGGCACGCATACGCCGCCGGCGACCTCGGCGGCGGTATCGGCGGCAGCGGCGCAGGCCGCGAGCGCGCCGACCATCGCGATGGCCACGCGCAATCCGCTGAACCCGCTGAACCCGGCGCTGGCCGAATCGACGAGCCTCGCGGTCGCGCCCGATCGCGCCATGACCGTGCATGACGAGACGGGCACGCAGATCGCCCTGCCGGTCGACGACGACACCGGCGATGAAATCGCCGAGCGCTCCGGTGTCGTCGACGACAAATCGCTGTTCGGCGTGGTGACGCCGGTCACGATGCGCCGCTCGACACTGCCGCTCACCGCCGATGTCGCGCTGTGGATTCTCATCAAGCGCAACGCGGACACGCTGTCGTGGGACAACTACACGCGCAATCTCGATCTGCTGTTCTTCCCCGATCCGAAAGCGAAAGGCAAACAGCCGCAACTCTATCCGGAAGCGTCCCGGCTGAGCCACCGCCGCTTTCTTCCCTTCACCGATACCGACGCGTACCGGGCGCTGAAGGTCGCGACCGAGGCGTTCGTCGTGACCTGGGGCGCGGTGGTGCCCGGCGGGCCGGAGTCCGCCAAGGTCATCACGCTGCTGCAGGGCGACGACAGCGCGCGATTGCTCGCCAACGAGCGCCTCGGGCTGAAGCTTTCCCCGATGGACGTGAAAGACCTCGCGAAGATGTATCTCACGGAAAATCGCGACCTGAACGAATCGCCGTCGGTGCCGTATCTCGAACGCATCGTGAACCAGTTGCAGGGCACCGGCGCGGGCGAGGTCGCGCAGGCGGCGCAAGCGGTGGTCTACGAGCAGGGCGGCATGGGCTGCAACGAGAAGTGCCTGTGGCTCACGCAGTGGAACAACGACTTTTCCGCCAAGCTGATGCATCCGCCGCTCATCGAGCTGATCTGGAGCTACTGGATGGAAGAGCTTCAGCTCGTGCAGACGATGAACGCGGTCTCGCGACGTTTCCAGAACATTTCGAGCGGCCCGCGCGATCCGCTCGCGCAACTGGAGCTCGATTCGCTGCGGCCGCTGAACAACCTCATCTGGGGCTGGGTGCAGGACGAGCAGCATCGTCTGCCGATCGAGCGGCGCGCGGCGGAGTACGCGCATCAATACGGCCTGCAACTGTTCGGCCGCGCGGTGCCGAAAGTGCGCACCGCCGACAATCGCAGCCGCTTCCTCGGCGCGTTCCACACGCTCCTGAACCTGTGCGTGCCGTTCTTCCGGCAGGCCGACGACACCACCGTCGTGCCCGACGGCTTCCCGATCCTGAACGCGCTGCGCGAAGTGCATCTGATCCTGTCGGAAGGCGCGCACAACCAGTTCCTCGATCTGCCGACCACCTCGCGCATCGAGATGATGATGCAGCAGTGGCTGCTCGCGCGGCCCGAGTTCCGCGAGTATCTGCCGCGCCGCGCGATGGTCGCGTATCCGGAACCGTGGATGCATTCCGTGGAAAGCATGCGCAAGCTGCAAGGCTGGGGCGACACCAACACGTTCCAGTTCTGGCAACTCGCGACGATGGGCGAGCAGATCGTCTCGTCGATCCGCTGGGGCGACTGGAACTCGATCAACGATCCGGCCAACGCCGCGAACTGGGCCACGTTCTTCCGGCCGGAGATCCAGGCGTACATCCACTCGTATCGCGCGGTGACGGGCGTGGACGTGAGCGCGGAACCGGTCGATGTGCAGGTGCCCGGCATCCACCTGATGAGGCGTCTGCGCGAGCGGCGCGGCAGCCTCGCGGCGTAGAGCGAAGCGAGGCGCGCGATGATCGACTTCGCCTCCGCGCTGTATCTCGGCATGCGGCATCCGGCGGGCGCGCTCGGCGGCTGGGAGGCGCTCACCACCGGCCTGCCCGCCGCGCTGGCGAGCGCGCCGCTCGCGCGCCGCGTCGCCGCCGACGCCGCCGCGCTGCAGGGCACGGAAGCGGGCATGGTCGGCGCATCGACGCTGCATCTGGCGATCGACGCGTTCGACCGGCTCGGCCGCACCCACGCGCTGATCGCCGACGACGCGCTGTACCCCGTGATGCGCTGGGCGCTCGAACGCATGATGGGCCGCGGCGTGCCGGTCGCGTGGTTCAGGCATGGCGACGCCGCCGATCTCGCGCGCAGGCTCGCGCGGCGCGCGTCGGCGCGCCCGCCCGCCGTCGTCACCGATGCGACCGTCGGCGACGGCGCGCCTGCGCCCATCGCGCGATACGTCGACGCGGTTCGGCGCGAAGGCGGCCTCGTGCTCGTCGATCACAGTCAGGTGCTCGGGCTGACCGGCGAGCGCGCCGCGCCGCGCGGCCCGTGGGGACAGGGCGGCGGCGGCGCGTTGCGGCACGCCGCGTTGCCCTCGCCGGCGCGGCAGCCGGTGCTGCTGCTCGCGTCATGGGCGAAAGCGTTCGGCGCGCCGCTCGCAACGCTGTGCGGCCCGGCCGCGCTGATCAACGACATCGCCCGCGACGGGCCCGCGCAATCGCATTGCAGTCCCGCGAGCGCGGTGGCGCTGCTCGCCGCGCTCGATGCGATCGCGATCAACCGGCGCGCAGGCGCGCGGCTGCGTCTGCGGCTGTTGCACCGGCTGCATCGGCTGCATGACGGGCTGCGTGCGCTCGCAACTTGTGCCGTGCCCGATCTGCATCTGTCGGGCCGATGGCATCCGCTGCAACGGCTCTGTTTCGCGAGCGACGAACGCGCGCTCGCGCTGCATGCGGGCCTGAGCGCGTGCGGCATACGCACCGCGCTCCTGCGCCAGCGCGGTGGCGGCTATGCGCTGATCGTCATCGCGCGCACGGATCATCGCACCGCCGACATCGACGCGCTGCTCGATGCGATCGCGTCGCTCGCGCCCAGCCTTCCCGGTGCGCGACGTAGCGCGCCGCGCATCAACGCATACAAGGAGATCGAGCATGTTCAAGACCGCTGACGGACACACCCTGGAGCTTGCGCCGTGGCGCATGCGGCGGTTCATGCGGCTCCTCGCGCAGACGCGGCGCGCGCCGCCGGGAACGACCTCCCGCACGATCACGCAGGACCTGCAGATTCTGTTGCGGCGCGCACGGCGCGTGGACGCGGACCCGAATCGCCGTGTCGCGCGCTTCGAAAGTTCGGGCGCATGCTGCCGCGCGTGCTTTCTCGCGCGACAGAAGCGCGATGCGATGGAGATCGTCGCGCTCGCGGTGGCGCCGGGCGCGCACCTCTACGAACACGAATTCGAAGCGCTCGAACAGGAACTCGAGAACTTCGAACTCGAACTCGAAGTCGAGCGCGCGGCGAATCTCGATCTGAACTGGAAGCACTACAAGACCCTGCGCGGCGCGGCGTCCAACGCCCGTGGAATCGGCGTGTATATCCTGATGCGCGGCAGCCGGCCGATCTATGTCGGCAAATCTAAGGATCTCGGCAAGCGGCTCGGGAAGCATCGCCTCTATGCACGCCAGCATGAATCCGATCTGAACGTATGGATCACCAACACGCCGCTCGCCTCGGACGCGGCCGCGCTCGAGCATGTGCTGGTGCGCGCGCTGCGCACGCGCGTGACCAACAGCAAGCTCAAGGTCGCGCTGATGGTCGGCAAGGGCGGCCTCAGGATCGGCAACCTCCTGCCGCCGGGCATCGCGTCGGCGAAGGCGCCGGGCAAGGCGATCGATCTGGCGCAGGGCAGCACATTCGAGCTTGCGCCATGATCATCGACTTCCATGTGCACGCCGGTCAGGGCGACGGCATGACCGGACCGTGGGACACCACCGCGCCGCTTGCCGCCTATGCGCGCCGGGCGACGCGCGCGGGCATCGCGCGTTCGGTGCTGCTGCCGGTGTTTCAATCCGACTACGCGCGCGGCAACCGCGATGTCGCGGCGATCGTGCGCGCGGACCCGCAGCGCTGGATCGGCTTTGCGATGGTGCATGCCGAGCGCGACCGCGAGCGGATTCATCGCATGATCGAGGAAGCCGTGCTGATGCTGGGCCTGCGCGGCATCAAGGTGCATCGGCACGATGCGCGGATCCATCGGCAGGTCTGCGATGCCGCGCAACGCTGGAACCTGCCGGTGCTTTACGATCCTGGCGGCGAGACGGGAGGGCTCGAACTGCTCGCGCAGACGCATCCGAATGTGGCGTTCGTGTTCGCGCATCTCGGCAGTTTCGCCGATGACTGGGCGGCGCAGCGGCGTGTCATCGATTTGATCGTTCGATATCCGAATCTGTTTGCGGATACTTCGGGCGTGCGCCGTTTCGATCTGCTCGAGGAAGCGTTTCATCGTGCGGGGCCGCGCAAGCTGCTGTTCGGTACTGATGGGCCGTGGCTGCATCCGGGACTCGAACTCGCGAAGATCCGTGCGCTTGATCCATCGCGTGAAGCGTTCGATGCCATTGCGGGCGGCAATGCGATGCGGCTGCTTGCGCGCTCTCGAATACTGGCTGCTCCGCGTGCCGCCGCTTATTGACTCGCTTCAGCGGTTCGCCGGATCCCGTTTTCGTGTCGGTCTGTTAGCACTGCCCCTGTGCGGGGCGGCAGTCACTTTCTTTGCTGCTGCAAAGAAAGTAACCAAAGAAAGCAGCTCGAGCCGCCCGCGGTCATACGCAATTTGGGTGTTCTTCTCGTTGTTCGTGGGCTCAGTAGCGAGTGCCCTCGTAGGTCTAACCGGGCGTGGACCGCGCACGGTCTGACAAGCTAGTCGTTTGAGCGCGCTGGTCCAGCACGAAACAGTTCCGGCTCAGCGCTACGCGCTGCCGTCGGGTATGCAAGGGGAACCTACGAGAAAAGAGAAGCGCAGAAGCCTACGCAGACCCGATTGACCCATCGGCCGCGAAGCGGGCCGGAGCCATTTCGTGCTGAACCAGTCTGTTATGTGGTGCGATGTTTCAGACCGTGCGCGGTCCAAGCCCGGTCTGGCCTTTGAGGGCACTCGCTACTGCTGTGCCAAGACCGATCGCCTGTGCCGCGGCCGGCGTGAAGTACTTTGGATGGGGATAGCTGTTTCTTTGGTTACTTTCTTTGCAGCAGCAAAGAAAGTGACTGCCGCCCCGCACAGGGGCAACGCCAACCGACCAACACGGATACGGGATCCGGCGAAAACCCCGGCCATAGAAAGTCCCCGCTCGATCAACCTGCATCCGAAGGCCGCATCTGCCGCCGCAGTTGCAGCGCCCGCGGCGTGACGCGCAGCAATTCCGCCGCACGGCTCGTCGATCCGGCGCGACGCTCCGCCAGCTCGACGGCGAGCGTCTCCGCGATCTGCCCGATGTTCTTCAATCCGAGTCCGGCATTGAGCGCGCCTTCCACCGCGAGGGCAAACGCCTGCTCCCAACCAGGCGTCGCGCCGGCCGCGCAGACATCGCCGAGACAGCCGGTGCTCAGCACGCGAAAGCCGCGCTGCCGGTCCGCGAGCCGCAGCACCACATTGCGCAGCTCGCGCACATTGCCCTGATAATCAGCCGCGACGAGCCGCTGCATCACTTCGGGCATGACCTGCGGCGCGGCATCGCTGTGTTCGGCCAGAAAGTGCGCGACCAGCAACGGGATGTCGTCGCGACGTTCGGCGAGACTCGGCGCGCGCACGGTCCATCGCGCGATGCGGAAGTACAGGTCGTTGCGAAAACGCCCCGCGAGCACTTCGCCTTCGAGATCGCGATTGGTCGCGCAGATGAGCCGGAAGTCCGACTTGCGCCACACATCCTCGCCGATGCGCTTGTACGTGCGCTCCTGGATCACGCGCAAGAGACGCGCTTGCAGACGCGGCTCCAGTTCGCCGATCTCATCGAGAAAGAGCGTGCCGCCGTCGGCCATCGCAACGGCGCCGTCGCGTGCCGACACCGCGTGCGTGAACGCGCCCTTCGCGTGACCGAACAGCTCGCTGCCCGACAGTTCGGGACTCAGGGTCGTGCAATCGACGACGACGAACGGGCCGCGCCTGCGCACCGGATCGAGATCGTGCACGAGGCGCGCGAGCAGTTCCTTGCCGCAGCCGCTTTCGCCGAGCAGCAGGCACGCGCCGTCGCCGAAGCGGCCGATTTCCGCGACCGAGCGCAACGTATTGCGCCAGATCGCCGATGCGCCGACTGCGCGCTCGCGCAGCCACTCCGCATCGAGGATCGACTCCATTTCAGCAAGACGATCGACACGTCGCGCGATTTCATCGAGCAGCATGTCTTCGTCGTCGGCGAGGACCATGTCGCACAGCGACGCGGGCCACCAGGCTTCGGGCTGGCAGTCGGCGCGCGTAGCCGGCGTGCAACCGACGATGAAGCCCGCCGGCAATGGATGACGCCGCAGCCAGCGCGCGGCGGCATCGGCGACGCAGTTGCCTTGCGCGATCACGACGACCACGAACGGGCCGTCGCCGGTCGCGCTCGCTTCGAGCTCGTCGGGCAGGCCGCGCTCGCGCAACGCCGCATGCAGCGCGCGGGGATCATCGTGATGCAGAACGAGGCGCATCTCGGCCGGACCGGCAAGCCGCGCCGCGTCAACCGAGCCTGAAGTGCGTCACCGCGTGAGTCGGAACCGCGTCGTCGTGCCGCGCGATGCGCGTATTGGTGGATGCCGGCGTGTGTCGCATGAGAACCTCGCATTCGGTCGTCATGCACGCATGCATGCGCCCGGATTCGAGCAGCAAGACAGGGAGCGCCGGCGTGCGAACGCGGCGCGCAAGTCTTCACTCGAATTGATCGATGCCCGAAGGAGGGTTCCCGCTTTGAATGTGCCGTCGCGTCGCGAAGCCGACGAGTCGTGTATCGGAGCCGGTCGAGCGTGTTTCGTGTATGCGTATCCTAGGAAACGTTGCGAAGACTTGTGGTACGAAACCGCTTCGCGTGAGGGTTAGCGCACAATCGCGCGTTGGCTTGTCGAGGGATGTGTATCGAGATGCTTTCGTTATCCGTATCAATGACGGAGGGATGCGGAGGGTTGGCGGATATCGGCTTGCCGTGGACGCGATGCGCGTTTTTCTGTACTTGCTTCGTGCAGTTGCATATTCCCCTCAAGTTTTCCTTCGCGGATGCCGTTATCCCAGCGGCAGCCGAATTCGAACGTACCGGAATGCGTTGCTACAATGGCGCGCCATTTGGCCGGCGCACGAAGCATTCGCGATCCGGACTGCCATTTTTATCTTGCCGCGAGCGCAAGCTTTCAAAACACCAGAACAAGCATGAAACACGTCATCGCCCTTTCTGCACTCACACTTTCCCTGGCCGCATGTGGCGGTGGCGGAGGCGGATCGGATAACGCGCCAGCCGCACCCGAGCCGAACGCCGCTCAGGGACTCTACGCAGGGAACGACGCGAACAACAACGCGGTAGGCGGGGTCGTGCTCGATTCGGGCGTCTTCTATTTCGTGTATGCGAACACGGCGACCAACGCACTGGGTCTGGTGCAGGGCACGGGTTCCGCATCGCACGGCACTTTCCAGTCCGACAACGCGCGCACCTTCGACATCAGCGGCAAGGGCGCGAGCGATACGCCCGTGATTGCGGGCTACAACGCGAAGAACAGCATGCAGGGCGCGATCTACATGAGCGCGGCGAAGCAGAGCAGCATCAAGTTCAACGTGCTCTACGACGCCGCCTACGAGCGCCCGATCTCGCTGTCCGCGATTGCAGGGACTTACTCGGGCTCGGCTGGATCGACGAAGGGTGGCGAGACCACGAGCTTCACGATCGGTCAGGACGGGGCGATCAAGGGCGCAGGTTTGAGCGGCTGCACGTTCAGCGGCACGGCCAGCCCCCATGGCACCACGGATGTACTCGACGCCACGATCACGTTCGGTGCGAGCCCGTGCGCGTACCCGGGCGCGACGCTGACGGGCGTCGTGTTCTTCAGCAACAATGAGATCGTCGCGGCGCTGACCTTGCCCGACCGGTCGGACGCCTTCGTCGTCGGCGCGGTCAAATGAAGTCGTGACGGCAATGGGCGGCTACGTGGCGTTCATGCGTGGCTGCCCATGTGCCGATGCAGAAAATCGGCCGCAAGATCGAGCGCACGCCGCGCCGCTTCCAGTTGCTCGACGCTCTGCTGAAACACGTGATGCATGCCGGTCCATTCCTGCAACGTCACGTCGTGGCCGCCTGCATGCGCGCGTTGCGCGTAGCGCAAGGCGTCGTCGTAGAGAATCTCGTCGGCGCCGACCTGAACGAGCAGCGGCGGCAGACGGTCGGGCACGGCGAAAAGTGGGGACGCGCGCGGATCGCTTGCCGATGCATCGCCCGCATAACCGAGCGCGGCGGCGCGCAGGGCCGATTCGTCGAGCAGCACGTCCGCCGCTGCGCGCTCGCGCATGCTCGCGCCGCTGAAGGTCAGATCCGTCCACGGCGAGAACACCACGGCGGCGCACGCCTTGTCGGTGTGCGCCAGCGTTGCGAGCGTCAGACCGCCGCCTGCCGAATCGCCGATCACGCCGACTTTGCCGAATCGACTGTGCAACCGTTCGACGGCGGCAGCCGCGAGATCGATCGCGACAGGCAACGCCGATTCGGGCGCAAGCGGATATTCGAGAATGTACGTCGTGCGCCGCGCCCGCGCCGCGATCTGGCTGACGAGGCCGCGATACGCGGGCGCGGTGCCCATCACATACGCGCCGCCGTGCAGGAACAGCAGGGCCTGATTGTCGACGGGATGCGCGGGGACGCAGACCCAGCCCGGCAGCGCGGCATCGGTCGATGGATGCAGCGACACATCGGCGAGCGGCGGCGTCGTCGCGAAGAACGCATCGTAGGCGACGCGTGGCGCGGCCTTCGCGAGCGGCCCGGACCAGAAGCGCCGGAACATCTCGTGCAACGCGGGCAGGGCGTCGCGGTCGGCGGGCGACAACGGAAACACTTCGTGCGTCAGGTCGTTTTGCGTGGCCATGTCGTCCTCACGGTGCGGCGAACACGCGAGCCGCGATGTGCTCGGCGATCATCATCGTCGTCAGATTGGTCGGCGCGCTCGGGATGCCGGGCATGATCGACGCATCGACGACCATCAGTCCGTCGATGCCATGCACGCGGCCTTCGCTGTCGACGACGCCGTCATCGCCCATCGGCACGGTCGAGGCCGGATGCGCGTAGGCGTCGAGATTGCCGAGAATCACCGGTTCGAGATCGGCGTCCGTCACCGACGCGCCCGGCGTCATCTCCTGCGCCACCGTCGCCGAAAACGCCTTCGAGCGGCCGATGCGCCGCGCGATTTTCACGCACTCGATCATGCGGCGGCGATCGCGCGCGGTCGTCAGGAAGTTGTAGACGATCTGCGGCGCGCTGCGCGCATCGCGGTCTTTCAGCCGCACATAGCCGACCGATTCGGGCTGCGTCACCGATGCCGCCAGCACGAGCGCGCCGCCCGTAGGCGATAGCGCCGGATCGAAGAGATGTGTCGCGGAGACGTGCAGGTCGAGGTCGCCGGGCGTCGCTTCCGACGAAGCCGTCCACAGGATCGCGCCGGCTGCGGGAAACATGCCGTTCGCGCCGGGTTTCAGCGCGTAGACGTTGTAGTAGAACGGATGCTCCTGCAGGCGCTCTCCGACGGGCAGATCGGCCATGACCGGAATGCCCAGTTCGCGCAGATGCGCCGCCGGCCCGACGCCCGAGCGCATCAGGATCGCGGGGCTGCCGAACGCGCCCGCGCAAAGAATCACGGTCTGCGCGCGCCAGGCGACGCCGTCCGTATCGAGCACGCCGGTGGCGCGGCCTTCGTCGAACAGCACGCGGTCGATTTGCACGCCGCCCCTGACCGTGAGGTTGGGACGCGCGCGCACGGCGTCATCGAGGAACGCGATGCCCGTATTGATGCGACGCCCCGAAATCACGTTGAGCGGATACGGCGACACGCCCGCCTGTTCGTCGCCGTTGAAGTCCTCGATATAGGCAAAGCCGCATTCGAGCGCGCCGTCGACGAACGCGTTCACGGCGGCCGTCAGCTCGTCGCGACGCCGCCGGCGCACGGGCAGCGGGCCGTGACGTCCGCGATGGCGATCGTCGCCGTCGGGCGTATTCTCGATCGATTTGAAGCAGTCGAGCACGTCGTCGAAGGACCAGCCCGCGAGGCCGCGCGCCGTCCACTTCGCGAAGTCGGCGGGGCGCGCGCGCATCGCGACGGCGGCATTCACCGTCGAACATCCGCCGAGCGCCTTCGCGCGCAACGCCGCGATCGTCGGTCCGCCTTCGACCACCGCGCCGCGATAACCCCAGTCGTGCTGCGCGTCGCCGCCCGCGTGATCGGCGTTCCAGAGCACCTCGGGAAACAGGTTCGGCCGATACGCGTTGCCCGCTTCGAGCAGCAGCACGCGGCGCGCCGCCTCGCCGCTGAGCCGGTTGGCGAGCACCGCGCCCGCCGACCCGCCGCCGACGATGACGATGTCATGGGTCTCGTTCATCGCGCGAACCCCTGCGCGACCTGGCCCATCAGCGTGGCGAACGGCATGTCGAGCGCGGCATAGACTTCGAGCGCTTTCGGGTCGGCGTTGTCGGCCATGATTTCCACCATCAGGGTCGCGTAGTCGGACACCTCGATGCCGAGCGCGGTCAGGCGCGCGAGTCCCGCTTCGTGCTTGTACGCGCTGAAGGTGCCGCACGCGTCGAGCGCGACGACCGGCTGATAGCCTTCCTCGCGCGCCGATATCGCCGGCAGCGACGCGCACACTTCGAAGCTCAGGCCCGCGATGATCAGATGATCGCGTTGCGCCGCCTTCACCTTTTCGACGAAGCGCGGCTCGTCCCATGCGTTGACGGTCGAACGGTCGAGGATGTCGGCATCGCCGAGCGCCGCGCGCAGTTCGGGAATCGTCGGTCCCCACATGCTGTCGCGCGCCGTCGTGACCGCGATCACCGGCAGGCCGAGCGCCTTCGCGGCCTTCGCGAGTCCGACCACGTTGTGCTTGAGCTCACCGACGCCGATATCGCGCACACCGGTGAAAAGGCCGACCTGATGATCGATCAGCAGCACGGCGGTGTTGTCGCGGGTCATGCGCGTTCTCGCTTGGGCCTTCATCGTCGTCTCCATGGGTTGGACACTGCGGAGCTTAGACGTCTGGCCGCGCGAAACAAGGCGTCGCCAATGGACGCTGCGTGCAACGAATTGGACGATCGGCGCGCGAAGCGCCGGATGACGCCGTGTAACATGCAACCATGCCATCGGGAATCACGCACATGCTGGATCTCAACGACATGTACTACTTCGTGCAGGTGGTCGATCACAAGAGCATCACCGCCGCCGCGCGCGCGCTCGCGCTGCCGAAATCGACCCTCAGCTATCGCGTGAATCAGCTCGAAGCGCAGCTCGGCGTGCGCCTCATCAATCGCACGTCGCGCCAGTTCGCGGTGACGGAGATCGGCGCGGAGTTCTATGTGCATGCGCGCTCGATGCTTCAGGAAGCGCTCGCGGCGGAATCGGTGGTGCGTCAGCGCATGGTGTCGCCAAGCGGCCTCGTGCGGATCTCTACCGCCGTCGCGACCGCGCAGTTCGCGCTGCGCGGGCTGTTGCCGCGCTTCTGCGAGCGCTTTCCGAAAGTGCGGCTCATGGAGCGCCTGTCCGATGTCGAAGTCGATATCGTCGCCGAAGGTTTCGATATCGCGATCCGCGCACATAGCCAGCCGTTGCAGGATTCGACGCTGATCCAGCGGCCACTCGCGCCCACGCCCTGGATGCTGTTCAGCAGCCCGAATTTTTTCGACGGCGCGAAACTGCCCGAGCAGCCGGAGGATATCGCGGAGCGGCGTTCGCTGTTCATGCTGCGCGAAGGCGTGCCCTACGAATGGACCCTGCGTCGCGATGACACCGTGCACACGGTGCGGGTCTCGCCGGTGCTCATGACGAGCTGCATGCTGACGCTCAAGGATGCGGCCGTCGCGGGACTGGGCATCGTCGCGCTGCCCGGTTATGTGTGCAGGGAAGAGCTTGCCGACGGCCGCCTGATGCGCGTGCTGCCCGCGTGGACCTGCGGCGATGCGCAGCTCACCGCGCTGGTGCCGTACGGGCAGAACCAGTTGCCGTCGGTGCGTGCGCTGCTGGACTATCTGGTGCTGGAAGTGCCGCCGGCCGTTTCGATCGAAGGATGATCGCGACGCTCACACCGGATCGAATACCACCGCGCCGCGATCTTCGAAGTATGTGGCGCGACGCAGGAAGCGAAATACCTGACCGGCGATCTCGATCCTGTTCCGGCCGAGCCGCGTGCAGTGCAGAATTTCCTTCGCGACCGACGCTGCGATGGTTCCGCGAAACATGAGCGCGCTCTGTTTGCCGGATACCTTGCCGATGTAGATCGCGCATGACGCATTGCACTCCTGCATCATGATGATGCTCTCCCCGACCTGCAACGGCAGTTGCAGGTATTCAGCGAAGTCCACCAGTGAGTCGTGCGCTTTCATGGAACGATTCCGAAAGGGCCTTCGATCAGACCTGCCGTCAGTTATCCAAACTGTTTGTTCTGAACGCCGTTTGTCGCTGCCTTGAGCAGCAGCCGTTGCAACCGGGAATCGAAACAATCGGGGCCGATCCGCGCGCTTCGCTCGATACACCGGTTCGACGAGGCGGCGTCAGGGCATGGTACGCGCTTTGGCGTGTTCATGCAGCGAATCTTGCGCGCGTCCGATCCCGGCGGGAATACCTCACGAGCGACATTAACCGTTTCCTCAACCCGCACGCCGATTTTTTCAATTTACCTGCGGTATGGCGCTGGCAGAATTTCAGTGCGTTACAAATACACAGAAAGACGTACACGACAGATGCGCGATAGACGCACGTCGTGATCTCATGGCAAGGAGACAGACAAGATCATGAATTACAAGGCTGTAGCGTGTGCGTGCATTGCATCGATGTGCGTTTCGACGTCGTGGGCGCAGGATGACGAGGAGGGCACACCGCCCCCGAAACCTCTCGGTGCGAGTTCGGTGACGCTCTACGGTCTCATCGATCAGGGCCTGGAGTTCGTCAACAACGTGGCGACCGGCAAGAACACGACGGCGAACGGCTGGCGCACCGGAGACGGCACGGCGACTTCGTACTTCGGCTTTCGCGGCAGCGAGGATCTGGGCGGCGGCGTCAAGGCCATCTTCGACCTGCAAGGCGGTTTCAGTCCGACCACCGGCGCATCCAGACAAGGTGGACGCCTGTTCGGACGGCAATCCTATGTAGGTATCGATGGACGGTACGGGCGGCTGACCTTCGGCCGGCAATACACGATGCGGTTCTTCGGCATCTCCTTCATCAACCCGTTCGGCACGGGCGCGCAGGGTCTCACGACGCTGGACAACGGCATTGCGAACGCGCGTGCCGATAACTCGGTGAGCTATCGGTACTTTCTCGGCGATTTCGAAGCCGGCGTGAACTACAGCTTCGGTCGCGATGCCGTCGACGGCAACAGCTCTGTCGCCACGAATTGCCCGGGGCAGACCTCGCCGTCGAATCAATGCCGCGAGTATTCGGCGCTGCTCAAGTACGAAGGACATAGCTGGGGCCTGGCCACATCCTACGAACGCAATTACGGCGGCACCTCGAAGACGTGGGGCGGTCTCACATCGCCTGATCTGACGGACAGTCGTTTCACGCTGGGCGGCTACTTCATGATCTATCAGGCCAAGTTCGGCGTGGGCTGGATCAAGCGCGTGAACGAAGGCATCGCCACGCCGCGCAGCAATCTGTTCTGGGTGACGGGCACCATTCCCGTGACGCCTTTCTTCCACGTCGATGGCATGCTCGCGCAAATCAAATACGAGCACTCGCCGAACAAGGCGCTGATCGAGGTCTTGCGCGGCGAGTATCTGTTATCGAAGCGCACGCTGCTGTATCTGACCGGCGAGCACATTCAGAACTCGGGCAATCTGGCCTTCGCGGCGACCACGCTCTCGCCCGTGCCCACGCCGCCCGCCGGCGGGGCGCAGATCTCCATCATCGCGGGAATCAGACATACGTTCTGAGTCGCGCGCGGCCGCGGCGGAGAAGCTCACGCAATCAGCTTCGCCGCGGCCTGTGCCGCCGACATATCGGCTACATCGGAGAACGGCTGCTTGCGCCTGAGGCTCCCCAATCCGACGTACATGTCCTGCTGATAATCGATGTCCGCGCGGCTCAGAGACAGATCGCGCGAATATGGCCGCTGCATTTGATTGAAGTCCCAGGTCGCCCGGGCCGATGCCGCGTCAAACTTCTTCTGCGCGTGCTTGCGCGCTTCGAAGAACGCGTCGCGCGATGCGGGTGACATCAGGTAATCGTAGAGCGAGCCATATGCGGCCATCACTGCGACGAGTCCCTCGTGCTTCGCGCGGATCGCGGTATCGGACGCGTAGGCCGTCTGGAAAATGCAGTGCGGCAGCGCCTGCCACATGTTTCCCTCGCCGAGGACCACGAGGCCGTCCTTGTCGTTCAGATGCGAGATGCTGGAACAGCAGGCGTCGGCCTCGCCGTTGACGACGGCTTCATGGCACTGGTCGTTGCTGCCTTTGTCGACGAAATCGACTTGGGATGCATCGATACCTTTCTCTTTCAGCAGTTGCAGCATCAGCGTATGCAGCAGGCCGCCGTCCGGACCCACCGCGACGGTCTTGCCCTTCAGATCGGCGAGCGTCGTCGCGCCGTCTGGTTTTGCAAAGACCGTCAGCGCACACTTTTTCATCCCTGCGCCGACGATCTTCACGCGAGCGCCCTGCGCGATGCGCGGCAGCACCATGTTGTAGCCCGAAACCATGCAGACATCCGCGCTATCGGCGGACACCGCATCGAACGGACCCGTCACGCCCGGCACTTCGACGATGCGCGCATCGACACCGAATCTCCTGAAGTACCCGAGTTCGTCCATGAGCACGTTCAGCGTCGCGTTCTCCAGCCCCGGATTGCTGACGATCCGAAGCTGGCTTGCGGCCGCCCGCGCGAGAAAGGGCGCGGCGAGTCCACCCGTCGCGATGCTCAAACCGAGAAGGCTCGCGCCGCGCAGGAAGCGCCGGCGGTTGATGGTGCGTGTCATCGTCTGTCTCCGTGCGCCGGTCTGGCCGGCTATCTGCCCCGGATTGTGGCGACACGACGTGCGCCGGTCGATTGAGTAAAATGGCCGTAAGCTTAACGAGTTGGTAAAACCCTGAAGAGGCGCGCGACGTGTCGGAACTCGACTGGTACTTGCAGATCAACCTGAAGGCGCGACATCTGCGCCTGCTCGTGACGATCGACACGTATCGCAATCTGAGTCAGGTCGCCGAAGTCACGCACGTCACGGTGCCGGCCGTGTCGAAATCGCTGGCCGAGCTCGAACGCGGGCTCGGGCTCACCTTGTTCTCGCGCACCGCGCAGGGCCTGATTCCCACGCCCTACGGCGACTGTCTGATCCGTCACGCGCGCTCGATGCTGACGATCCTCCACCAGGCCCGCGACGAGCTGAAGGCGCTGAGTTCGGGCGCGGAGGGGAAGGTTCACATCGGCATGTTGCCGGCTTCTGCTTCGGTGCTGCTGACGCAGGCGCTGAGCCTGCTCAAGCAGCGCTCGCCGGGCACGAACGTGACGGTCATCGAAGGCACGACGGGGTCGCTTCTGCCCGAACTCTGGCAAGGGCATCTCGATCTCGTCGTCGGCCGCCTGCCGCCGCCGGATACGCTCGGCAGCTTCGAGGAGAAAGAGCTTCTCGAAGAGCCCGTGACGCTCGTGACGGGCCGTCAGCATCCGCTGGCCCGAAGGAAAACCCTGACATGGGCGGACCTTCATCCGTATCCGTGGATTCTTCCGCCGGTCGGCTCCATCCTGCGCGATCCGCTGGAACGCGCACTCGAAGCGCACGAAGTGCCGCTGACGAACAACTACATCGAAACGCTCTCGGTTCACGTCGTGCGCGCGCATCTGCAAGTATCCGATTGCATCGCCGTGATGGCCGATACCGCCGCCAACGACGCCACGCAGCCGCAACCGCTCCACACCCTTCCGCTGAGCCTGCCGCGCCTGCTGCGGCCGGCCGGCGTGCTCTGGAACCGCGTGCGCGGGCTGACGCCCAGTGCCCGGCTGATGGTTTCCTGTCTGGAAGAGGCCGCCGGGCGTCTCGCCGAGAAAGGACAGGGCACGCGCTGATCGCGCGTTTCCAAAGCCGCTTCTGAAGATTCCCCATTGCAGATTCCCTCCTGCAAGCCTTAACCATTTGCTCAAGTCCCCGGCGCTTTTTCTCAATTGACCCATTCTGTCGCGCTGGCAGAATTTCATTGCGTTCACTCGAATATGAACGGCAGCGCGATCCACCATGGGGACGGTTCTGTTGCCATGGGCCCAGAGCATGGATCGTGCATCAGAACACGGAGACAGGGACGACCATGAATTACCGGACCGCAATCTGCGCTTGTGCGGCGCTGTTCAGTTTCGCCGCGACGGCGCTTGCCGGGCCAGCGTCCAATCAATCAGTCGAACAGTTCTATAAGGGCAAGGCGTTGACGCTCGTCGTCAGCGCGGACGCAGGCACGCCCACCGACATTATCGCGCGGCAGTTCTCGCGCTTCTTCGTCAAATACGTTCCGGGTCATCCGAAAGCCATCGTGATGAACGTGGTCGGCGCGGGCGGCATGGTCGCGGCGGCCTCGCTCCAGTCCAGACAACCGAGCGACGGCACCGTCATCGGCTTTCTTCAGCGCAACAATCTCTATATCCCACTGCTCGATCAGCGCCAGAACCGCTTCGATCCGCGCAATGTCAGATGGCTCGGCAGTCTCAACAAGGTCGAATACTGCATCGTGTCGATGACGCGCTCGGGCGTGACCACGGCCGACGATCTCACCCGCAAGAAGATGTATATCGGCGCGACCGGTTTCGCGAACGAGGACAGAACGCTGCCGGCGCTGCTCGACGAATACCTCGGCGCGAAGATGAGCATCGTGCCCGGCTACACGGGACGCGGCGAAGTGTATCTGGCGATGCAGCGCGGCGAAGTCGACGGCTGGGCCTCCACCATCGACGGGCTTCAGCAAGGCGAGCCGGTACGCATGCTCGCCGACGGCAAGATGAAAGTGCTGCTGCATCTCGGCTGGAAGAGTCCGGCCGCCTACGCCGACGTGCCGAACCTGAGCGCCTACATCACGAAACCCGAAGTCAAGGCGCTGTTCAACCTGTTCCTGCTGCCGTTCCAGGCGGGCCGCCCGATAGCGGTGCCGAAGGACGTGCCGCAGGACCGTCTCGACGCGCTGCGCGACGCGTTTGCGAAGACCATCGCGGACCCGGATTTCATCGATGCGATCAAGCAATCGGGCTATCCGGTCGATCCCATCGACGGGAACGCGGTGGAACAGATCGTCTCCAGGCTGTATGCGACGCCCGAGCCGCAGCTCGAGGATGCGCGCAAGCTCATCTTCAGTTCGCACTGAAGGACAGAACATCATCACGAGGTCACATCACATGACGCCCGAAATCATCGACATCCATCCCCACATCATCTCGACGGACACGGATCGTTATCCGATCGCGCCGCAGCACGGACATCGCTCGAAGTGGTCCGCCACGCGCCCCGTGACGTTCGAGCAGATGATCGCGGAGATGGATGAAGCCGGCGTAGCGAAGGCTGCGATCGTGCATTCGTCGACCACGTATGGCGCCAACAACGCATACGTGGCCGACAGCGTCGCGCAGGACCCGAAGCGCTTCACCGGCGTCTATTCCTTCGACCTGCTGGCGCCTGACGCACTGAAGACGTTCGACTACTGGCTGGCGCGCGGCATGGGCGGCATTCGCCTTTTCACCGGCGGCGCGACGCATCAGAGCGATGGCAGCTGGCTCGTCAATCCGGCGACCTTCCCGATCTGGGAGCGCTGCGCGGAGATCGGCATGACGATGGCGGTGCAGACGACGCCCGATGGTCTCTCGATGGTCGCGGAACTGGCCGAGCGCTTTCCCAAGGTGCGGATCGCGCTCGATCACTGCGGCCGTCCCGACATCGAGGATGGCCCGCCGTATGCACGCTGCGCGGCGCTGTTCGCGTTGTCGAAGTACGACAACGTGTACATGAAGATCACGCCGCGCACCTTCGATCTCGCACAGGCGGCCCCGGGCGGTGCGCAGCCCTTCTTCGAGCAATTGGTGAAAGTGTTCGGCGCCGATCATCTGGCGTTCGGTTCGAACTATCCGGCATCGGCTGGCCCGCTGAAAAAACTGATCGAGCAGGGGCAGGCCTGCTTCGCGACTCTGAGCGACGACGAGCGCGCGTGGGTCTGGGGCCGCACGGCAAAGGTCCTGTATCCGATGCTCGCCGACTGATTCCGGCTCGACACGTTCGATCCGCGTTGGACCTACTACAGTGCAAGCCTACCGAGCTTGCCATTCAATCAGGATGACGCATGGAATTCTTCAACGATGCAACGCTGCTGGCGGCAGGCCATGCGTTGTCGACGCTGCTTCAGTTCAACCGCCTGATCTTCCTCGTATTCGGCGTCGTGGTCGGACTGGCGATCGGTTTGCTGCCCGGCATTGGCGGGCTCACGGGCTTCGCGCTCCTCGTGCCGTTCACGTACACGATGGACCCGTACGCCGCCTTCGCGATGCTGCTGGGCATGGCGTCGGTGATCACGACTTCGGACGTGATTCCCGCCGTGCTCTTCGGCGTGCCCGGTCACGCCGCATCGCAGGCGACAGTGCTCGACGGCCTGCCGATGACCAAACGCGGCGAGGCGTCGCGCGCGCTGAGCGCATGCTACATGTCATCGTTGATGGGCGGGTTGATCGGCGCGGTGATTCTCGCCGTGTCGCTGCCGCTCGTGCGGCCTTTCGTGCTTTCCATCGGCACGCCGGAAATGCTGGGGCTGACGATCTTCGGCGTCTCGATGGTCTCGGCGCTCTCGGGCAACGCCCCGCTGCGCGGTGTCGTCGCCGCGTGCTTCGGGATTCTGGTCGGCATGGTCGGAACCAACGTCGCCACGGGGCAAATGCGCTGGACCGGAGACATCCTTTATCTGCAGGACGGAATTCCGCTCGTGCCGATCATCCTCGGCATCTTTGCGCTGCCGGAGTTGTGTGAGCTGGCGATCCGCCGGACCGCCATCGCCCAGAACATGCAGTTCACATCGCGGCAGGGAATGCGGCAAGGCGTCGTCGACAGCCTGCGAAACTGGTTTCTCGTGCTTCGTTGCGGCGGTCTGGGCGCGGTGCTCGGTGCGGTGCCGGGCATCACGGGTGCGGTGACGGACTGGATCGCCTACGGCCACGCGCTGCAGACCTCAAAGGGCGCGAAGCAGACCTTCACCACCGGCGACGTGCGCGGCGTGATCGCGCCCGAAGCGGCGAACAATGCGCGAGAGGGCGGCAGCCTGGTGCCGATGCTCTCCTTCGGCGTGCCGGGCGGCGCGGCGCAGGCCATCCTGCTCGGCGCGATGATGGTGCACGGGTTCATTCCCGGCCCCGACATGCTGACCAAGCATCTCGACTTCACCTATTCGATGGTGTGGTCCATCGCGCTCGCCAACATCTTCGGCGCCGGTTTGTGCTTTTTGCTCAGCGGGCAGTTCGCCAAGGTTTCCACGCTGCGTTACACGCTGATTCTGCCGGTCATCATGCCGGTCATCTATGTCGGCGCGTTTCAGGGTTCGCGCAGCTGGGGCGACCTCTTCGTGCTGCTGATCGCCGGGGTCATCGGCTGGACCATGAAGCGTCTGCGGTGGGCGCGTCCGCCGCTGATTCTCGGTCTCGTGCTCGGCGTGCTGATGGAGCGCTATATGTCGATCTCCTTCGTGCGCTACGGCACCGACTGGCTGACGCGGCCCGTCGTGATGGTCCTGCTGATCCTCGCCGCACTCGTGTTCTTCAAGCCGCTGTTCAATGCGTTGCGCACCGGCGGTTTCGCGCATCTGCGTCCGAGCGGAAAGATCGTGCTCAAGCGCGAGGATCTGGTCTATGTGTTCTTCATCTGCATCGGGCTCTACATGCTGGTGACGGCGCAAGGCTGGCTGCTCATGGCCCGGATCGGACCGACGGCGGTGGCGAGCATTCTGGTGGTCGCGGCGAGCATCAGCCTCGCATACAAGATCTTCGTGATTCCGGCGCAGGCAAGCGCGGCGCACGCGGGCGGCGGCATTCACATGGACGTCGCCGCGGACCACGGCGAAAAGCTGTCGAACACGGTCGTCCTGCGGCGGGCAGCAAGGTTCTTCGGCTGGTTTCTCGCGTTTCTCGCCTGCATGTCGGTGATCGGCATGATCCCGACCGTGCCGCTGATGATCGTCGCCTATATGCGGATCGAGGGACGCGAGCCGTGGCGTCTGAGCGTGATTCTCGCAGTGTGCGTGACCGCGTTCCTCTATCTGGTCTTCGACCAGATCATTCACATTCCCTGGCCTGACAGCTTCCTGGGGCAATGGATTCCCGCCCTGCGAGGCGCCTGAGAACCCTCTTGAGTGGAAAGAAACAGCATGTCGAACGACCGACTCGAACGAATCGACGCAGAACGCGCGAGCGATGCACAAAAGCAGGTCATCGCGCGGCTGGGCGAGGGGCGTGGCCGAATTCCCACGCCGTTCAACATCTGGCTGCATAACCCGCGTCTGGCCGAAGGAATGGAAATCATCGGCACGCATGTCGATCGTTCTCCGGTGCTGAGCGAGGCGGAAAGCGAAGTCGCGATTCTCGCGACGGCGGTGTTCTGGAACGCGCCGTATGTCATCGCGAACCATCGGCGGCACGCGCTGAAGTCAGGCGTGCCGGAACCGGTGGTGACGGCCATTCTGGAAAAGCGGCGACCCGAAACGGACGACGATCGCTTCGGCCTGATCTGCGCAGCCGTCTGCGACCTGCTCTCCGGCGGGGCGATCGACGATGCCCGTTTCGCACGGTACGAGGCCGCACTGGGCCGCGACGTGATCGCCGAATTGCTCGTCACGGTGGGCTATTTCACTTCGATTTCACTCGGCATGACCTTGCACGCGCTTCGGCCCAAGGACTGAGGGGCGCGGACAGATCGACAAGGCGTGGGAGGGACATCACGTGTCAGGGCTGGACTGGTATCTGCAAATCAACCTGAAGGCGCGGCATCTGCGCCTGCTCGTGACGATCGATACATATCGCAATCTGACTCAGGTGGCCGATGTCACTCACGTCACCCTGCCGGCGGTATCGAAGTCACTTGCCGAACTCGAACGCGGCCTCGGACTCACGCTTTTTTCGCGCACGGCGCAGGGGCTCGTGCCGACGCCATACGGCGATTGCCTGATCCGCCATGCGCGCGAGATGCTGACGATCCTGCATCAGGCGCGCGACGAACTGAAAGCGCTCAGTTCCGGAACGGAAGGCAAGGTGCATATCGGCATGTTGCCGGCGTCGGCCTCCGCGTTGCTGCCGCAGGCGCTGAGTCTGCTCAAGCATCGCTCGCCCGGCACCAACGTGATGGTGATCGAAGGGACGAAGGCGTCCTTGCTTCCGGAACTCTGGCAAGGCCGTCTCGATCTGGTCGTGGGCCGTCTGCCGCCGCCGGATACGCTCGGCAGCTTCGAGGAAAAGGAGCTGCTCGAAGAACCGGTGACGCTGATGACCGGCCGTCATCATCCGCTCGCGCGCAGAAAGAGCCTGACGTGGGCGGACCTGCATCCGTATCCGTGGATTCTGCCGCCACCCGGTTCGATCCTGCGCGATCCGCTCGAACGCGCGCTCGAAGCGCATAACGTGCCGCTCACGACCAATTACATCGAGACGCTCTCGGTTCACGTCGCGCGCGCGCATTTGCAGATCTCGGATTTCATCGCGGTCATGGCTGGCACGCCCGCCAACGACACCACACAGCCGCTTTGCACGCTTCCGTTGAGCCTGCCCAGGCTTCTGCGGCCGGCCGGCGTGCTGTGGAATCGCAATCGCAGCCTGACGCCCAGCGCGCAACTGATGATCGAGTGTCTCGAAGAGGCTGCGCGGCAGCTACGGCCGGACCACGACGCGACGGCGCAAGGGACGCCGAAGTCTTCGAAGCCGCATCGCATTAACTGAACCGTAATGCCTTTACCGGATGGTTAACAGAGGCGCGGCTTAATTCAATAGACGGGTGATAGGCGCGGGAAGATCATGACGTCAACGAGATGACCCGTGCAGACAGGCTACTTTCCCAAGGAGACTAAGTTGGCAAACAAGCTTCACCTCAAGCTCGCGATTGCCGAGCATCCGCACACCTCGGCCATTCGCGACGGCTCGATTCCCATCGAAGGTGTCGATGCCGAGTTCGTCACGGTCCAGCCGCAGATCGGCGCGTTTCGCCGCATGGTGCGTGACGTCGAATTCGACGTGTGCGAACTCGCGCCGACGACCTACATTATCGCCCGTGCATACGGTGCGCCGTTCGTCGCGCTGCCCATCTTCGTGGTGCGCCGCTTTCACCATTCCGGATTGCTGGTGCGTCCGGACGCGGGCATCAAGACGCCCAAGGACCTCGAAGGCAAGAAGGTCGGCGTGCGCGCTTACTCGGTGACCACCGGCGCATGGACGCGCCAGGTGCTGATCGACGAATTCGGCCTCGATCCGTCGAAGGTGACGTGGGTCGTCGACGACGAGGAGCACGTCACGCAGCTCAAGCTGCCGCCGAACGTGATTCACGCACCCGAGGGCAGCTCGCTCGCGGACATGATGGCCAAGGGTGAACTCGTGGCGGGTTTCCACGGCAACGCCGGGATCGGCCGCACGGGCGCGCCGACCGGCGGCTGGCGGGAAGTGGAAGCCGATTACCCCGATCTGTTCCCGAACGCGGATGAGCTGGAGGCCGAGTACTACGCCCGCACCGGCGTGTATCCGATGCACGGCACGATCGTCGTGAAGGATTCGGTGCTGGCCGAGCATCCGTGGGTCGCCAAGTCGATCTACGACGCCTTCGACAAAGCGAAGAAAGACTGGCTCGACAAACTCGACGCGGGCGAACTGAACGACAAGAAGAACCAGAAGTATCTCGAGCTGCGCAAGATCGTCGGCCACGATCCGCTGCCGTACGGCATCGAGGAAAACCGCAAGACGATCGAAGCGCTCGAAGCCACCGCGTTCAAACAGGGCCTGACGCCGCGCCGCATGTCGATGAGCGAGCTGTTCGTCGATCCCCGCGTCTAAATTCATACGGAAAGCCAGCAACATGATCATCGATTGCCACGGTCACTTCACGACCGTCCCTGCATCGTTTCGCGACTGGCGCGCGAAACAGATCGACTCGGCCAACGATCCGGCCAACGCGCCGCCGCTCTCGGGCGCGCATGTCAGCGATGACGACATCCGCGAAGGCGTGGGCAACGGACAGTTGCGCCTGCAGAAGGAACGCGGCGGCGACCTCACGCTGTTCTCGCCGATTGCCGGTCTCATGAGCCATCACCTCGGCAACGAGCGCACGAGCCTCGAATGGGCCGAGGTGTCGAACGACCTCGTGCGCCGCGTCTGCGATCTGTACCCGGACAACTTCGTGCCGGTGTGTCAGTTGCCGCAGTCGCCGCTGGCGCCGCCGAAGAACTCGGTGGCCGAGCTGCGCCGCTGTGTCGAAGAGATGGGTTTCGTCGGCTGCAACCTGAATCCCGATCCGAGCGGCGGCTACTGGACCGGCAAGCCGATGACCGACCGCGAGTGGTATCCGCTCTACGAAGCGCTGTGCGATCTCGACGTGCCGGCCATGATCCACGTCGCGGCATCGTGCAATCCGTGTCATCACGGCACCGGCGCGCATTACCTGAACGCAGATACCTCGGTGTTCATGCAGTTGCTGCAGGGCGATCTGTTCAAGGACTTCCCGACGCTGCGTCTGGTCATTCCGCACGGCGGCGGCGCGGTGCCTTATCACTGGGGGCGTTATCGCGGCATGTCGCTGGAGATGGCCAAACGTCCTCTCGAAGGGCTGTTGAACAACGTTTTCTTCGATACCTGCGTCTATCACCATCCGGGCGTGGAACTGCTGACCAAGGTCGTGCCGACGAGCAACGTGCTGTTCGGTTCGGAGATGATCGGCGCGGTACGCGGGCGCGATCCGAATACGGGCCAGTACTTCGACGACACCAAGCGCTACCTCGACGCATGCACGGCGTTAAGCGGTGCGGATCGCCACGCGATCTTCGAAGGCAATGCGCGGCGCGTGTATCCGCGGCTGGACCAGCATCTCAAGGCCAAAGGACTGTGATTCGACGAGAGTTGAACGGACACCATGAACATCATCGACATTCATCCTCATATCATCTCCGATGACGAGAAGCGCTATCCGCCCGCGCCGCTCTTCGGCAAGCGCTCGGACTGGTCGCAGGAAAGGCCCAATACGGTCGAGGCATTGATCGCGGCGATGGACGAAGCGGGCGTCGCCAAGGCAGCGGTCGTGCATTCGTCGACGACGTACGGCTTCGACAACAGCTATGTCGTCGACGGCTGCAATCAGTACAAGCACAGGCTCATCGCCGTGGGTTCCGTCGACATGCTGGCCGACGACGTGCCCGCGGTCATCAAGGGCTGGGCCGACCAGGGCCTGGCGGGTCTGCGCATCTTCACCGGCGGATCGACCAAGGATTTCGATCCCAGCGAACTCGATAACCCGAAGTCGTTCAAGGCGTGGGAGATGCTGGCCGAGCTGAAGCTGCCCATGTGCATCCAGACCGGACCGGTCGGCTTGCCGCAAGTACGCATGCTCGCCACGAAGTTCCCGGCGGTGAACATCATTCTCGATCACCTCGCGCGTCCCGATGTGCTCGATGGTCCGCCGTATGCCAACGCCGCCAGCCTGTTCGAGCTCGCCGATCTGCCGAACGTCTATATGAAGCTCACGCCGCGCATCTTCGGCGACGTGAAGAAAGAGAAGGCGAGCGCCGCGACTTTTTTCCCGCGCGTGGTCGAGGCCTTCGGTGCACAGCGCCTGGCGTGGGGTTCGAACTTCCCGACTTCGCCCGGCACGCTGAGCGAGATTCTCGCGACGGCCGGGCAAGGGCTCGCGTGCCTCGGCGAGGAAGACCGCGCGTGGATTTTCGGCAAGACCGCGCAGACGCTTTATCCGGCTTTGAGCTGAGAAAAAAGAGAGATCACCATGTCCAACATCCGCCTGAACAGCATCATCCGCGCCTTCGAATCGGGCAAGGCCGCGCACGCCGCGTTCGCCAAGCTCGACAAGCAGACCGCCATCGAGATGAGCGATTCGCCTTATGACGGCATCGTGTTCGAAATGGAGCACAACCCGTATGACGTGAGCGCGCTCGGCGACGCACTGCAGTACATGCTCAGCCGCAAGCAGATTGCCGAGTCCGGATCGGTAGCGGCCAAGGTGACGCCGCTCGCGCGCATTCCCGCGAACGGCGCCGAGATGAACCAGAGCTTCGCCAAGCAGGTGCTCGATCGGGGCGCCTATGGCGTGATCTGGCCGCACGTGGCGACGGTCGAGCAGGCGTATAACGCGGTCGCGTCGTGCCGTTATGCGCGTCCGAAAAACGCGCCGCTCTACGAACCCAGGGGCGTTCGCGGCGATGGCCCCGCGAATGCGGCGCGCTATTGGGGCCTCTCGATGCAGGATTACTACGAGAAAGCCGATGTGTGGCCGCTCGCCCCGCAGGGCGAAATCCTCGTCGGGCTGATGTGCGAGAGCACGCAGGCAATCGAAAACCTCGATGACATCCTCGCCAACGTGCCGGGCATCGGCTTCATTCTGATCGGCGAGGGCGATCTCAGCCAGGAACTCGGGCTGCCGCGTCAGTACGAGCATCCGGAAGTCGTCGCCGCAATGCGTCAGATCGCGGAGACCTGCCACAAGCACAAGGTCGTGGTCGGCAATCCGCATGTCACGGCCAAGAATCATCGCCGCTTGCAGGAGGAGGGTTATCGCTTTCTGATGTCGGCGCCCGCGCGCACCTACGGCGTGGTCGGTCTCGCACGCGAACTGGCGGGTTACTGATGAACGGCGCCGAAAGTCTCGTCGCGACGCTGGTCGGGCAGGGCGTGGACATCTGCTTCGCCAATCCGGGCACGTCGGAGATGCATTTTCTCGCCGCGCTCGGCAACAATCCGAAGATGCGCAGCGTGCTGTGCCTCTTCGAAGGCGTGGCCACCGGCGCCGCCGATGGCTGGTACCGGATGAAGGACACGCCCGCGTCGACGCTGCTGCATCTCGGGCCGGGCCTGGCGAACGGACTTGCGAACATCCATAACGCGAAGCGCGCGTCGTCGGGCATGGTCAACGTCGTCGGCGAGCATTCGGTATCGCATCTCAGGTACGATCCGCCGCTGACCTCCGACATCGAAGGTCTGGCGCGGCCGCTGAGCCACTGGGTGCGCCGCGCGGAATCGCCGGACACTATCGCGTGGGATGCGGCGCAGGCTGTCTCGAAGGCGAGCGAGCATCCGGGACAGATCGCCACGCTGATCCTGCCCGGCGATACATCCTGGCAGACCGTGACCGCAACGCCCGCCGTGTTGCCGGTTCGCGCCGAAGCGCGCAAAGCGCCGTCCGCCGCGCGCATCGAGCACATCGCGCGCGCGCTGCGCTCGGGCGAGCCGGCGCTGATCGTCCTCGCGAACAAGGCGACGCGCGGCGCGGCCCTCGAGAAGGCGGGCCGCGTGGCCGCCGCCAGCAACGCCACGCTGGGCTCGCAGTTCTTCACCGCGCGCATCGAACGCGGCGCGGGCCGGGTGCCGCTCGCGCGCATTCCGTATGCGGTCGCGCAGGCCACGGCGTTCCTCGAGGACTTCAGGCACATCATCACCGTCGAGACGCGCGAGCCGGTGGCCTTCTTCGCGTATCCAGACAAGCCGAGCCTGCTCAAGGCGGAAGGCACGCTCGTGCATACGCTCGTCGAAGCCGATGAGGATAGCGAACTTGCTTTCGACATGCTCTTGCAGGCACTCGGCGCGAGCGGCGCGGCGCCCGTTCTCCAGCCGCGCATCGAGACGCGGAAGCCGACCGGCGCGCTCAACCCGACGAGCATCGCTCACGCACTGGCCGCGGCGTTGCCCGAGCATTGCATCGTCGTGGACGAGTCGCTGACGACGGGGCGCGAGTCGATGAGCCTGACGATGGGCGCGCTGCCGCACGATCTCATCAACAACATGGGCGGCTCGATCGGTTATGCGACGCCCGTCGCTACCGGCGCGGCGCTCGCGTGTCCCGACCGGCGCGTGTTCTGCATGGTCGGCGACGGCAGCGCGATGTACACCATTCAGTCGCTCTGGACGCAGGCGCGCGAGGGGCTGAACGTGACGACCATCATCTTCGCGAACAACAGCTACGCGATCCTGAAGGCGGAGTACGCCAACATGGGCGCGGGCGCGCCGGGTGAACGCGCGCTCTCGATGATCGATATCGACAAGCCGAGCATCGACTGGCTCGCGATGGCGAAGAGCATGGGCGTGCCGGCCGTGGCCGTCGAGACGGCGGAGAGTTTCCACAAGGCGTTGGTCGATTCGGCGCGCGAGCCGGGTCCGAGTTTGATTGAGGTCAGGCTTTAATCAGAAAAGCTAAGCAAAAGGAGTAAAAACCATGACAACGACGCAGACGACCTTGCGCGTCAACCTGGCCGACTACGCGGTGACCAAAGCGATGCGCGAAGGCCGCGTGCGCTCGGACCTCGTGACGCTCGACTACTGCGGTCCGACGCCCGCGCACAACGGTTTCAAGGCGATGGTGCGCGAGAGCAGGTTCGACGCCGGTGAACTCGCGATCGTCACGTTCCTGCAGGCGAAGGCGTACGGAAAGCCGTACGTGCTGTTGCCGACGCCGATTTCCGGACGTTTTCAGCATCACTGCGCCGGGTACAACATCGATTTCGGTCATCTCGATCCGAAGGACATCGAAGGCAAGCAGGTCGGCGTGCGGACTTACACGCAAACGACCGCGCTGTGGATTCGCGGCATCCTGCGCCACGAATACGGAGTCGATCTCGACAAGGTCACATGGATGACGCTGGGCGACGGCCACCTCGCCGAGTACAGCGATCCGCAGAACTGCCAGCGCTTGCCGGCGGGTTCGTCGATTCCGCAGATGATGCTCGACGGGCAACTCGCGGCCGCGCTGCTCGGCGAGGACATGCCGAAGGACGAGCGCGTTCGCACGCTCGTCCCCGACGCGCATGCCGCCGCGAAGGACTGGTTCTCGCGTACCGGCGTGGTGCCGATCAACCATATGTTCGTGGTGCACGAGAAGCTGTCGAAGGAGCGGCCCGATATCGTTCGCGAACTGTATCGGATGATCGTCGAGAGCCGTGCGAGCGCGGAGAGCGTGCCTGCGGTGTTTCCGCCGATCGGGCTTGAGGCGAACCGGAAAGGGCTGCAACTGGCGGTTGACTGGGCGCTCGATCAGAAGATCATTCCGCGCCGCCTGTCCGTCGACGAACTGTTCGACGATGTCACCGGTTCGCTCGGATAAGCGCCAGGAATGACGCCTTCACGCGATTCGTCATCGTCGTCCGTGGAGGCGCGCATCGATGGAACCGCGCTGCTTCGCCACGCGCCGCTGACGCGATTTCTCATTGCTCGCTTCGGGTCGATTTCGGCGCAGCAGATGCTGATGCTGGCAATCAGCTGGCACATGTACGACCTGACGTCGAGCGCGTGGGATCTGGGCCTGGTCGGGCTCTTTCAGTTCGTCCCCGGGCTTGCCACGACGCTCGTCGCTGGACATTGCGCCGACCGGATGCATCGCGGACGGATGGTCGCGGCCTGTCTCGCGGTGCAGGCCGTCATCGCGACGCTGCTTGTCATCGCGACGCTCGGGCATGCCATGACCCGCGACGTGCTGCTCGGGCTGTCGCTCGCGCTCGGCGCGATCCGGCCGTTTCAGATAGCGGGGCAGCAGGCGCTCCTGCCGATGCTCGTTCCGCAGAAACTGCTCGCGCGATCGATGGCGCTCGGCACCGTGGTTCAGCAAACGTCCGTCATCGCCGGTCCCGCGATGGGCGGGATGCTGTTCGCGGTCAGTGTGATCGCCGTCTATCTGACCAGCGCGGTGCTCTTCTGCATCAGCGCCGTGATGTATGCATGGGTCCGTTACGACTACGTTCCGCCGCCGCGTGAACCTGTCACGGCGAATACGATTCTCGCGGGACTGCGTTTCATCTGGGGCAATCCGCTGTTGCTCGGCGGCATCTCGCTCGATCTGTTTGCGGTGCTGTTCGGCGGCGCTACCGCGTTGCTGCCGGTCTACGCGAAACAGATTCTGCATGTCGGGCCGCAAGGCCTCGGGTTGCTGCGTTCCGCGCCGGCGGTGGGTGCGCTATGCGTCGGTCTCTTTCTCTCCCGACGCGCCATCGTCAGCGGAGTCGGCAAGAAGCTGCTGATTGCCGTCGCCATTTACGGATTCGCCATCGTCGGCTTCGGACTGTCCCGGTCGTTTTCGGTCTCGCTGTTGCTGCTGGCGATTTCGGGCGGCGCCGACACGATCAGCGTGATCGTACGGCAGACGCTCGTTCAACTGGAAACGCCGGATCGCATGCGCGGACGGGTCGCCGCCGTGAACACGCTGTTCATCGGCGCGAGCAATCAGCTCGGCGAATTCGAGTCCGGCCTGACGGCTGCGTCGTTCGGGGTCGTGGGTTCGGTGGTCGTCGGAGGCTGCGCGACGATACTCGTCAGCCTCGCATGGAGTCGTCTGTTCAAGCCGCTCGCGAGACGCGATGCGTTGCACTGAATGACTTGAGGGTTTCGTTAAGGCATCGGCAATTGATCTCAATGGACCGAAGCAGCGATGACCCCGATGATGACGGTAAGCCTTCCCGGAGTTGATCATGCGAGTCTGGACCTTGAACCTGCTGCGGCGATGCAAGTCATCGCTTGGAGTGCTGAGCGATATTCACGGCTTCGTCGATTTGAGCGGCGCTCAGCGTAATGCGAGACGGTCATGAGACAGCCGACCACATCGCTTCGATATCTCGTGCATGACTGGCTCGGCGCCGTCGAGAGCATGCGTGTCAGCAGGCCGGCTCGCTCGCAGCGCATGCCATGGCGCGCCGTTCGTATCGAAGTCGCGCGCTCGTCCGCTGCTTTTGCGATCGTCTTCTTCCGCCATGGCGATGGGTCATGGTGCATCTATCCACCCGCGACCTTTCCGCCCGCGACGAGATTGTTCAGAACATAGCATCCCTGAATTGTTGCGACGCACACTCTTCATGCCTTGATAACTAGGCGTTTTCCCCTAGTATCCCTGTAAGGATTACTGGGAGGCGCTGACATGAAAGCGTTCATCAAAGCAGTCGTTGCATTGGTCTTTGCGGCGCCGGTCGTTTCGTACGCTCAGGGAGACGGCCAGTCCCTTACGCGCGCGCAAGTCCGCGCGGATCTCGTTCAGGCCGAAAAATCCGGCTACAGCCCAACCGCATGGGCCGACTTCCCGGATGGCGAAGTACAGGCCGCGAAATTCCGGCTGGCATCGCAGAAGGCGGCTGCGGCGAAAGCATCCGGCCGTACGTCACAGCCCGGTGATATCGCCCGGTAGCGGCCGCTCAGGGCACGCGTATGAACGGGTTGTTCAGCAGGGGCGAATCCTGAAAGCGACTCGGCGCGTTTTCACGAAGGAACTGCTGAATCTGGCTCGACGTGCGCGACACCTTGATCTCGCTGATCATCGACAAGGTCGCGCCGGGCGGGATCGTCACGCTCTGGTTGATCAGCGGATTGAAGCCCACGAAACTGACGACGGGAAAAATCGTGACCTCGCCGAACGAGTTCTGCGGCGCTGGCAGAATTTCCGTGATCGAACGATTCGTGATGACGGCCACCGTCGTGCCGACGATATCCAGCCCGCTGTAATCCGGCACTTCGAGATTCGACTGACTCGGTTTATAGCCGAGACCGCTCATCCATAGCTGCACGGGCGCATTGCTCTTGTTCTGGATGTCGACCTTTTCGGTCAAGCGGGATCTGAGCGTTCCGGCGGTGTCGCCGTCGACGGTATAGACGATGCCGCCCAGCACCGTGCCTGAAAGGGCGCCTGTGCCGTAACCCAGAATAGGGCCTTGCGCGTGTATCTGATTGGTCGTGACATGCGCGTCCGCGTGCATGTGTCCGAGGTCGATAAAGGTCGAAGGGCCGGATGGATAGATCAGGATTCGCCGGCCGTCGACGTTCCATTCGAGCGTTCGGACGAGCTGCACGGGATCGCTCGGCAGATTCAGGTTATAGATAGGATCGTCGCGCGTGACGGTGAGCGTCGAGTTGTTGTTCGAGGTGCTCACGGCGTCGGCCAGTGCGAGGGCGGGAATGGCCAACAGGGCCAGAAGAATCGTTAGCGCGCGCATGGCAACCTCCATCGACCTGTTCCAAACGAAACGTTAGTACACCGATGGCAAACTGCAAGGTGAGCGCGAATCAGTCCGATCGTGCGTGAGTTTTTGATGCCCTTGCAAGCGGTTTGGCACGAACGTCCGTCGCGCGCTCTGAATGCGGTTTGACAGAGTCTGGACTAGTCCAATCAAACGGCCTAAGTTCGAAGTGCGTACGCATTCACTTGACGTCGTGCCGGGGCGGGGCGTGCGCGAGTGTGGCATTTCCTCTGGGGAGGTCATCATGCCGCAATGCATGCATGCTCACGGGCCGTCTCGCCGCATGTTCCTGTGCTGTAGTGCGTCGGCGACTTTCAGCGCACTCATCGGCACACTCCTGAGCTCTTCATCCGTCGCCACAGCCCAGCCCCTCGCGAGCGACGTACCCACGGTCGACCGCGTTGCGCTGCGGGTGGTCACGGATAGCTACCAACTGGCGATCGCGCCGAGCGGAAGGACAGGCAACGTCGAAGTGACGCGCTTCGGCATGCCGCCGGCAGGCAAATCGTTGCTAGGCGAGTTTGGTTTGTCCATGCACGTCGAATCGAACGGCAATGGCGAGACGCGCAACATGCTGATCGATTTCGGATTCACGTCGGAGACGCTGGAGAACAACTTGTCCATGCTGGGCATTGCCCCGGAACGGCTCGACGCACTCGTTCTGAGCCACGGTCACTACGACCACTTCGGCGGGCTCGCGGGATTTCTACAGCACAACCAGCGCAGGCTTCGACCCGACCTGCCGTTGTATCTGGGCGGCGAAGAGGCGTTCTGCACGCGCGAGTGGACGGCCGGCAAGATCGAAGATTTCGGCGCGATCGATCGTCGCGCGTTGACAGCCGCCAGGATCAAGGTCTTCAGCACCGAAGCGCCGTCGATCATCGCCGATCACGGTTTCACCACGGGAAGGATACCGACCGCATCGTTCGAACAGGTGATGTCGCCGAGCCGCATGCATGTGGGCACCAAGGATGGCATCGGCTGCTTTCCGGACAAGCTCGCGACCGAAAAGCAAAGCGTGCAGGTCATCCCCGATGATTTCCAGCATGAGTTAGCGACATGCTTCAACGTGAAGGGGCGCGGTCTGGTTGTGATTACCTCGTGTAGCCATCGCGGCGTGATCAACACGGTCCGGCGCGCGATGGAGGTTTCTGGCGTCCAGAAAGTGCATGCGGTGGCGGGAGGATTTCATCTGGCGCCGCAAAAGGAAGAGTACGTCAGGCAAACCGTCGCTGCGCTGAGGGACGTCGATCCTGACTACATCATTCCGATGCACTGCTCCGGAGAAACGTTCGCCCAGATCCTGCAGAAAGAGATGCCCGACAGGTTCATTCGTTCATACACGGGAAGCCGGTACGTTTTCGGCGCATAGTAGAACGTCGGCAATGCGTAGTTTTTGCCGCGTCTATTAGCGTATTTCCTTTTGATCGCCCGGCTGTCGCTCAAGGAGTTGACGATGAAACTGATCTCAGGCATCGCTACGGCGCTGTTGGTCGCGGCGGCGGGGTCGTCCCTGCAGCCGGCGAATGCGCAGTCTTCTGGAATCCATCGCACGGACCTCGTCAAGCAGGACCTGAGCGCGCCGGGTCGTGAAGGCATACAGGTCAAGGTCGACTTCGATCCTGGTGCGTTTGCCGCCAGACATTCGCATCCGGGTGAAGAGATCGCCTATGTACTGCAAGGCACCCTGGAGTATCGGCTCGATGACCGGCCGCCCGTGACCCTGAAGGCCGGCGACGCGCTTTTCATTCCGGCGGGGACCGTTCACTCGGCAAGAAACGTCGGCGACGGCAATGCATCCGAACTGGCAACGTACATCGTCAGGAAGGGCGAACCGCTGGTCGTGCCGGCGCACTAGCCTGAAATCAGCCGTCGACATGCGGAGACAACACGATGCTATTGAAAGACGTACTCGCGGTAGTGACCGGCGGCAGCAGTGGCATAGGCCTTGCCGCCGCCGAACGATTCGTGTCCGAAGGCGCGCGTGTGGTGATCAGCGGGCGTGATGCGGAGAAACTGCGACGCGCCGCAGAGATGCTCGGCGAGCACGCGCTGCCTGTCGTTGCGGACGCCGCCAGCACGAACGATATGAAACGGCTCTATGAGCACGCCGCGGACCACTTCCAGCGCAAGGTGAATGTGGTGGTCGCCAATGCCGGCATTTCCCGGCAAACGCCGGTGCGCGATACATCGCTGGAGCAATTCTCCGATGTGTTCGACACCAACGTCGGCGGAGTCTATGTCACCGTGCGCGAGGCGCTGCCGTTTCTAGCGCGTCCGGCATCGATCATTCTCGTCGCGTCGCTCGCGGCCGGTCAGGGCACAAAAAACTTCTCGGCGTACTGCGCGTCGAAGGCGGCCGTCGTGTCGCTTGCAAAGAGTTTCGCGGCAGAGTTCGTCGAATCCGGCATACGCGTCAACAGCATTTCACCGGGCGTCGCCAACACGCCGATTTTCGATAGCCTGGGCATGTCGGAAGCGCAACTACTGGACTGGTCGAACGTGATTCCGATGAAGCGGCCCGCCGAGCCCGCTGAAATCGCGGCGGCCATGCTTTTCCTCGCGTCCGATGCATCGCGCTACATGACCGGCGCGGACCTTGCCGTCGACGGTGGCATGTCAGGCATCAGTCCGTTCTGATGCCATCGTCGAGGCAATTTTTCACGCAGCGTAACGTCGTTCCGCGCTGTGCTGCGGCTGGCGTCTTTCGAGCACGGCGGGCGCGGTTTCCTTCATCGCCAGTGCGCAGCATGTCGAGACGATTCCGAGCGACGAGAACATCAGCGCCGGTCCGATCCAGCCGAACGCGCCGTACATCCCGGTCGCGATGATCGGCAACAGACCCGCGATCACGGATGCGCCGTTATAGCCGAGCGAAATCCCCGACGAGCGCACATTGGCGGGAAACTGCTCGGAGAACCAGCTTGCTTCGACCGCGAAGATCGGGTCGTGACTGAAGAGCAGCGACAGCGCGACCGCGACGATCACCATGATGAGCGCGCCGGTGTTGATGAGCATGAACATCGGCACGCCGAACGCGATGGTGAAGAGCGCGCCCATCATGAACACCGGGCGGCGGCCGATCCTGTCGCTCAGCGCGCCGTAGATCAGATGGCTCGCGAGACCGAGCGCGGAGCCGATCAACGTGCCCCACAGGACATGACGCGTGGTCGAAATATGCGCGAGCGTGACGTACGACAGCATGAAGCTCGTCGTGATGTAGTAGCCGCCCGTTTCCGCCATGCGCAGGCCGATGATCTTCAGAATGCTGCGCCAGTCGCTCTTGATGACTGCGAGCGCGGGCTGTTTCATCACCTTGTTCTCGGCTTTCACGGCTTCGAATTCCGGCGATTCCGACACGCTCATCCGGATGAAGATGCCGATCGCGACCATCACGAAGGACATCAGAAACGGCATGCGCCAGATCCAGTCGCCTTCGAAGAGCGCGCCCGACAACAGAAACGCGCCGTTCGCGAGCAGCAGGCCGAGCGGAATGCCGAGCTGCGGCACCGCGCCGAAGAAGCCGCGCCGCTTTTCCGGCGCGTGCTCGCACGCCATCAGCACCGCGCCGCCCCATTCCGCGCCGAAGCCGATGCCCTGCACCATGCGCAGCAGAATCAGCAGGATTGGCGCGAGCACGCCGGCCTGCGCGTAAGTCGGCAGGAAGCCGATCAGCACGGTGGCGCCGCCCATCGCGATGAGCGACCAGAACAGCACCGCCTTGCGGCCGACGCGATCGCCGTAATGCCCGGCGAGATAGCCGCCGAACGGGCGCATTAGAAAGCCGATCGCGAGCGTCGCGAACGACGCCAGAATGCCGACGATCGGCTCGGTCGTGTGAAAGAAGATCTTGCCGAACCAGGCCGCCGCGGCGGTGCCGTAGATGAAGAAGTCGTAGCTCTCGACCGCCGAGCCGATCATCGACGCGACGGCGACTTTCACCGCGCGGTCTTCGTTGTTGCTGCTCATGTTGTGTCGTCTCCGGATACTGCGTTGCGCCTTCGAAGAGGCGCTTTCAACGCGACAAGTGGGGTCCCGGCTTCAGGACTGCTTCCAGGTTTCGATGACGCGGCTGTCGTCGCGCAGGCCGAGTCCCGCATCGGCGGCTTCGCGATAGCGCGCGTTCGCGGTCGACAGCAGCGGCACGTCCGCGCCGCACGACTTCGCGGCATCGGCCACGAGATCGCTGTCTTTCACGAAGATGTTGATCGAACTCGTCACGTCGACGTCCGTGCCTTGCAGCATGCGCGGACCGCGATCGGACAGCATCCACGAACCCGCCGCGCCTTTCTCGATGAATTCGAGCACGGCCGCCGGATCGAGGCCGAGCGAGCGCGCCAGATTAAGGGCTTCCGCCGCCGCGACGATATGCACCGAGCACAGATGCTGATTGACGACCTTGATCGCCTGGCCGTCACCGAGCCTGGGGCCGGTGACGCGCACGCTGCCCATTGCGTCGAGCACGGGGCGCGCGGCGTCGATGTCCCGCACGTCGCCCGACGCGAAGATCACCAGTTGCCCGGTTTTCGCGCGAGCAGTGCCGCCGGTCACGGGCGCATCGACGACGCGCGCGCCCGCTGCCGCGAGCCGTTCGCCTTGCGCGCGCACCGCGTCCGGACCAACCGTCGACATGACGACCCAGGTTTGTCCGTCGAGCTTCGTGCCGACGCTTTCCACGAGCGATGCGAGTTGCTGCGGCGTCGCCACCATCGCGATGACGACGTGCGGCGCGGGCGCGGCCGCGAAGCTGTCGACGGCGGGAAGGCCGCTTTGCTTCGCCAGTTCGAGCGCGCGCGGCGACAGATCGACGCCGGTCACGCTGTGTCCCGCGCCCCGGATACGCAGCGCCATCGGCAGACCGATTGCGCCGATGCCGACAAATGTCACGTTCATGCTCTTCTCTCCGCTCACTTCAGCCACGTCTTGATGTTCTCGACGATCGACAGCGTCGAAATGCCGTAGCGGTCGTGCAGCGTCGGCAGCGCGCCCGCATCGAGGAACTGGTCGGGCAGCGCGACATGCCGATACTCCGGCAGCACGCGATGACGCACGAGCGCGCTCGTCACGGCATCGCCGAGACCGCCGATCACGCTGTGGTTCTCCGCGACGATCACGAGACGCCCCGGCTTCCTGCATTGCTCGACGATGGTGGCTTCGTCGAGCGGTTTGATGGTCGGCACGTGCAGCACGCCGACGCTCGCGGAGCCGTCGTCGAGCGCTTGCGCGGCTTCCAGCGCGCGCATGGTCATGATGCCCGACGAGATGATCAGCACGTCCGCGCCGTCGCGCAGCATCTTCGCTTTGCCGAGTTCGAAGCTGTAGTCGTAATCGTCGAGCACGGCGGGCACCTTGCCGCGCAGGAGGCGCATGTAGACCGGGCCGTCGTGCGCCGCGATGGCGGCGACCGCCTGCTCGGTATCGAGCGCGTCGCACGGGTCGATCACGGTCATGCCGGGAATCGCGCGCATCAGCGCGAGATCTTCCGTCGCCTGATGGCTCGGGCCGTAACCGGTCGTGAGTCCCGGCAGCGCGGCGCAGATTTTCACGTTGAGGTTCTCTTCCGCGATCACCTGATGGACGAAGTCGTACGCGCGACGCGTCGCGAACACGGCGTAGGTCGTCGCGAACGGAATGAAGCCTTCCTTCGCCATGCCGCCCGCCGCGCCCATCAGCAACTGCTCGGCCATGCCCATCTGAAAGTGACGCTTGGGGAACGCCTGGCCGAAGATATGCAGGTCCGTGTACTTCGACAGATCGGCCGTCATGCCGACGATGTTGCCGCGCTTCTCGGCTTCGGCGACGAGCGCATGGCCGAACGGCGCCGGGCGCGTCTTCTGGCCTTCCGACGCGATCGACGCGATCATCGCGGAGGTCGTCAGGCGGGGTTTCTTTTCAGCGACGGCGCTCATGCCCGGTCTCCCTGTGCTGCTGCGTGGTTCTGGTCGAGCACGGCAATCGCCTGCTGCCATTCTTCCGGATCGACGCGGATGAAGTGATTCTTCTCGCGCGTCTCCAGAAACGGCACGCCCTTGCCCATCAGCGTATCGAGCAGGATCACGCGCGGCTTCGCTTCGGTGAGCGCGCGGCAGCGGTCGAACGCCGCGACGAGCGCGGGCATGTCGTTGCCGTTCACGCGCTCGACGTGCCAGCCGAACGACACGAACTTGTCCGCGAGCGGTTCGAAGCCGAGCACGTCGTGCGACGCGCCATCGGCCTGCTGGCGGTTGATGTCGACCATCGTGATCAGATTGCCGAGACCGTGATGCGCGGCGGACAGCGCAGCTTCCCAGGTCGCGCCTTCGTCGAGCTCGCCATCGGACATCGAGTTGTAGACGAAGGCCGGATTGCCCTTCAGACGCAGGCCCAGAGCCATGCCGACAGCGATCGTCAGGCCCTGGCCGAGCGAGCCGCCCGAGATTTCCATGCCGGGCGTGTAGGTCGCCATGCCGGACATCGGCAGGCGGCTGTCATCCGAACCGTAGGTTTGCAGCTCCTCCTC
This sequence comes from Caballeronia sp. NK8, assembly GCF_018408855.1. GTDB lineage: Bacteria > Pseudomonadota > Gammaproteobacteria > Burkholderiales > Burkholderiaceae > Caballeronia. The sequence goes on from NZ_AP024324.1 coordinate 55,963, forward strand.
GGGGATGACGCCCGCTTCGATCAGCGCCGCGTAAAGCGCGATCGCGTAGTGGCCGTGCGAGAGCAGGAAGCGGTCGCGGCCTTCCCATTCGGGCTCGCCGGGGCGGATGTTCATCGCGTGGCACCAGGCGACGGCGAGGGCATCGGCGAGTCCGAGCGCCTGGCCGATGTAGCCCTGGCCCTGAACTTCGCCCATGCGCAGCGCGAAGCGGCGAATGCGATACGCGTGATGGTCGAGCTTCGCGACGGTGGCGGACTGCGCCGACGCCGGGCCTGCTTGCGGCTCGGCCTCTGTGATCATTGTCATGGCTGTTCCTGCGAAAGACGGGAGTGAGTGCCTCGACAACCCCCGATAGCTGCAGTTGTCTCCTGTTCAGCAATCGGACGGGTGTAGGAACGAGGTCGGCCTAATTTAGCCTTGACAACCGGGGCTGACAAAAGAAAAGATTGCACCAACTATTGAATGCCATTCACGAATCCCGCGCATGAACGTCTTCCGCAAGGTTCCGCTTTCGTATATCCGGGTTTTCGAGGCTGCCGGGCGCACGCTGTCTTTCGCCGATGCCGCGCGCGAGCTGAGTCTGTCGCCGAGCGCGGTCAGTCATTCGGTGCGCAAGCTGGAGGATCTGCTCGGACATCGCCTGTTTCTGCGCAGCACGCGCGAAGTGCGTCTGACGCGCGAAGGCGCGATGCTGATGGAGCACATTCAGCGCGGCATGGACGAGATGCAGCGCGGTTTCGCGCTGCTGACGAGCGAAGAGCGCACGCCGCTGCGGCTGCACACCGCGCCGAGCTTCGCGACGCAATGGCTGCTGCCGCGGCTCGCGGGTTTCGTGCGCGACCATCCGAACATCGATCTGCGCTTTTCGGCGAGCACCGATTACGCGCGTTTCGACGACGACTTCGATCTCGACATCGTCTATGGCGAGCCGAAGCCATCGCCGCACGAAAAGATTCCGCTCGCGCTCGAAGGGCTCGCGCCGCTGTGCACGCCCGCGCTCGCGGAGCGCATCCGCAAGCCGGAAGACCTGTATCACATGCCGTTGATTCAGTGCGAAGTGCAGATGTATCAGTGGAAAGGCTGGTTCGAAGCCAATCAGCTGCCGCCGCCGACACACTACGGTCTGCGCTTCGACCGCAGTTCGATGGCGATCGCCGCCGCCGTCGATGGCCTGGGCGTCGTGCTCGAATCGACGCTGCTATCCGAACGCGAACTGCAACGCGGCGAACTCGTGCGCCCGCTCGCCGGTTCGACGCGCGAAGTGGAATATGTCGGGCATTATCTCGTGCATCCGCGCAGGGCGCATCGGCACGAGGCATTCGAGACGTTCAAGGCGTGGTTGCTGCACGCGCTCGGCATCGCCGACGCATCATGACACCACGTTGACCGGATGGCCCGCGACGAAGGCCGCGACGTTGTCCATCAACTGATCGGCGAGCGTTTGCTGCGCTTCATCCGAGGCCCACGCGACGTGCGGCGTCACGATCACGTTCGGCCGGTTTGCGACGCGCATCAGCGCGTTGTCGGGCGCGGGCGGCTCGGTCGTCAGCACGTCGAAGCCGATGCCGCTGATCAATCCTTCGTCGAGCGCGGCGACCAGCGCGGCTTCATCGACGAGACCGCCGCGCGCCGTGTTGATGATGAGCGGCTTCTTCTTCATCGCGCGGAATTCGGCGCTCGACAGCATGCCGCGCGTCGCTTGCGTGAGCGGGCTGTGGATCGTGATGACATCGCTGGTCGCGAGCACGTCGTCCCACGGCGCGTAGAGCGGCCCCATGTCGCCGCGCCCTTTGTGCGCCGCGAATTTCGGCTTCATGCCGAACGCCTTCGCGATCTCCGCGACGCGCTGCCCCAGCACGCCCTCGCCGATGATGCCGAGCGTCGCGCCGCCCAGATCGCGGATCGCGTGATTGAAGAAGCAGAACTGGCCGGACTTCTGCCATTCGCCGGCGAGCACGTCATCGCGATACGCGATCAGGTTGCGGCGCAGCGCCAGCATCAGCGCGAAAGTATGCTCGGGCACGGTATTCACCGCATAGCCGCGAATGTTCGACACGACGATGCCGCGCTGCGCGCACGCCGCCTTGTCGACGACATCCGTGCCGGTGGCCGCGACTGCGACGAGCCTGAGCGTCGGCACTTGCGCGACGACATCCGCGGTGATCGCCACCTTGTTGGTGATGACGATGCTCGCGCCCTGCAAGCGCGACGCGACTTCGTCGGGCGCCGTGCGGCCGTATTCGACGAGTTCGTGTTCGAACGCGGGACGCTTGAGCGTGATCTGCGGCGCGAGCGTTTCGCGGTCGAGAAAGACGATCTTCTGCATGGTGTTCCTGAGTTGAAGGTTCAAAGATGCCGCTTCACTTCGGCGACGACATGCGCCGGCGTGATGCCGAAGTGCTCGTAAAGCGTCTCGGCCGGTCCCGATGCGCCGAAGCCCTTCATGCCGACGAAGCCGTCGCGTTCGCCGAGATAGCGGTCCCAGCCGAAGCGCACGGCCGCTTCCACGACGACGCGCACGCTGTCGACGCCGAGCACGCTCATGCGATACGGCGCGTCCTGCTCGTCGAAGAGTTCGCAACACGGCATCGATACGACCGCGGTCGCGATGCCCTGCGCCTGCAATTGCTCGCGCGCGGCGAGCGCAATCGCGACTTCCGATCCCGTCGCGATGAGCGTGACGCGCCGCGGCCGGCCATCCGCATCCGCGATCACGTAGCCGCCGCGCGCGCTCAGGTTCGCGTCGTCGTGCGTGCGGCGCACGAGCGGCAGCGCCTGGCGCGCGAACACCATGGTGCTCGGGCCGGTCTTGCGCTCGTACGCGAGCATCCAGCATTCGGCGGCTTCGACGGCATCGGCGGGACGGAACACGCGCATGTTCGGCATCGCGCGCAAGGACGCCAGGATTTCGACGGGCTGATGCGTCGGGCCGTTCTTGCCGACGCCGATCGAATCGTGGCTGAAGACGAATTTCACCGGCAAGCCCATCAGCGCGGCCATCCGCATGGCCGGGCGCTCGTAGTCGGCGAACGCGAGATACGTGACCGCGAGCGGCACGACGCCGCCGTGCGCCGCCATGCCGTTCGCCATCGATCCCATGACGTGTTCGCGCACGCCGCAATGCACGTACGCGCCGCCGCGATCCTCGGCGGTGAACGCGCGCAGGCTGCGCTTGTGGCTCGTCGGCGCTTCGAGGTCCGCGCAGCCGATCATGCGTTCGGGCAGCACGTTCACGAGCAGATCGTTGATCTCGGCGGAAATCATGATGCCGCCGGGCGCTTCGTCCTGCTTCGTCGCCTCGCGCTTGTAGTCTTCGAGCGTCCGGCGCCAGCCGGCGGGCAACTCACCAGCCTGGATGCGATCGAACTCGGCGCGATCTTGTGCGGACAGCGACGCGAGCCGCTCACGCCATGCGCGATATTCGCCTTCGCTGCGACGGCCCGCGTCGCGCCAGGTTTTCAGCACATCGGCGGGAATCTCGAAGGCCGGGTGCGGCCAGTTCAGTTCGTTGCGCGCGGCATCGGCGTCCTTTTCGAAGAGACGTCCGCTATGGCCGCCGCGTTGACCCTGCAAGCGTGCGATGCCGCGTGCGATCACCGTGCGGCACGCGATCATCGACGGACGCGGGTCCTGCTTCGCTGCCTCGAGCGCGCGGGACACCGCTTCGAGATCGTGCCCGTCGACTTCGACGACATGCCAGCCCGCCACGCGAAAGCGCGCGCTCACGTCCTCGCTGATGGACAGCGCCGTGCTGCCGTCATCGGTGATGCGGTTGTCGTCCCAGCACAGAATCAGCTTGCCGAGCTTCAGATGCCCGGCGAGCGAGATCATTTCCTGCCCGACGCCTTCCTGCAGACAGCCGTCGCCGACGAACGCATAGGTATGGTGATCGACGAGGCGATCGCCGAACTTCGCGCTCAGATACGCTTCCGCGACCGCCATGCCGAACGCATTCGCGATGCCTTGCCCGAGCGGTCCCGTCGTCACTTCGATGCCCGACGCGGTATCGAATTCCGGATGGCCTTCGCAATGCGAGCCCATGTCGCGAAACGTCCTGATCTGATCGATGCCGAAGTTCGCGTAACCCGTCAGATGCAGCACGGCGTAGAGCAGCATCGAACCGTGCCCGTTGGACAGCACGAAGCGGTCGCGGTCGGGCCATTGCGGATCGGCGGGATTGAACTTCAGATGGCGCGTGAACAGCGCGGTCGCGATTTCGGCCATGCCGAGCGGCACGCCCTGATGACCTTCGCCCGCGCGCACGATGGCGTCGATGGCGAGAAAGCGAATGGCGTTCGACAGCGGCTGCGTGTCGATGGAAGACATGACTTCTCCTTGCCGCTCCGGCGAGGAGCGGCATCAAAGGGACAGGAAGAGAGTTATTTCAGGAAGCCCGTGGAGATCCACGGAATGGCGGCGACGAGAATCAGGCCGGCGATCAGCGCCAGAATGTAGCCGATGATCGGCTTCATGCCTTCGTCGGGATGGATGCGGCTCACCGCGCACGCCGAGTAATAGCCGACGCCGAACGGCGGCGCGAACAGGCCGACGCCCATCGACAGGATGACGACCATCGCGTAGTGCACCTCGTTGATGCCCATTTGCCGCGCGATCGGGAACATCAGCGGGCCGAACAGCACGATCGCCGGAATGCCTTCGAGCACGCTGCCGAGCACGATGAACACCAGGATCGACGCCGCCATGAACATCCACGCGCCGCCGGGCAGCGCGGCCATGGTGCGCGCGAGCTGGCCCGAGAAGCCGGATTGCGTGAGCGCCCACGCCATGCTCGTCGCCGCGCCGATGATGAGCAGGATCGCGCCGGAGAGGGCGGCGGTATCGATCAGCATCGGCTTGAGGCGCGTCCATTCGAAGCGGCGGTAGATCAGGAGGCCCGCGAGAATCGCATACGCGATGCCGATGGTGGATACCTCCGTCGCCGTCGCGACGCCTTCGACGACCGCCGCGCGAATCACGAACGGCAACGCGAGCGCGGGCAGCGCGATGGCGAGCCGGCGCACGATTTCGCCGCGCGTCGCGCGCTTCACGTTCGACAGGTCGTCCACGCGATACCGCCACCACACGACCGCGCACAGCGTGATCGCGAGCACGACGCCCGGCAGCATGCCGCCCGTGAACAGCGCGGAAATCGACACGCCCGTGACCGAACCCAGCGTGATGAGCACGAGGCTCGGCGGAATGGTTTCGGTCTGCGCGCCGGTCGCCGCGAGCAACGCGACCAGATCGCCGGGTTTCGCGCCGCGCGCCTTCATCTCGGGAAACAGCACCGGCGCGACGGCGGCCATGTCGGCGGCCTTGGAGCCGGAGATGCCGGAGACGAGATACATCGCGCCGACGAGCACGTACGACAGGCCGCCGCGCACGTGGCCGAGCAGGCTCGCGAGGAACGCGATCATCGCGGCCGCCATGCCTGTCATCTCGATCAGCTGGCCGAGGAACACGAACAGCGGCACCGACAGCAGAATCAGATGCGACATGCCTTCGTCCATGCGCCCGACCACGACGACGAGCGGCGTGCTCGTCGTCAGCGCGAGGTAGCCGAAGGTCGCGAGGCCGAACGAGAACGCGATCGGCACGCCCGACAGCACGCACACCGCAACCAGCCCGACGAAGAAGATCAGCAGGTTCAGATTGCCGAGATCCTTCAGCACCGGGCTCGCCGCGTAGAACGCGCCCGCGATGGCCGCGACCAGCGCGAGCGCGCCGAGCACGAGCTTCCAGTCGCCGACGCGCGCGAGCCGCAGGCACGCGACCAGCAGCATCAGGCCCGAGCCGATCGGCAGCGCCGCCGCGCGCCACGAGTTGGGAATGTCGAGCGCGGGCGTCGTGATGAAGGCTTCGTCCTGCGCGAAATCGAAGGCCGGGCCGACGACCATCGCGAGGAACGCGAGCGGCGCGGCGATCGCGACCACATCGAGAAACGCGCGCATCCCCGGCGACGCCATGCCGACCAGCGCCGTCATCCGCATGTGCTCGCCACGGCGCAGCGCGACGACCGCGCCGAGCATCGCGAGCCAGAGGAACAGCATCGACGCGAGTTCATCTGACCAGACGAGCGGCGTATGCAGCACATAGCGGCTCGTCACGCCCGCGAGCAGCACGAGGATTTCGGCCACGACCAGCAACGCAGCCGGAATCTCCACGAGATGGCCGAGCACGGTATCGAGTTTCGCGGCGACACTGCGATGCGGCGCCGGATGCGGAAGCATGATCGTCTGCATGGTCTTCATACCAGTTTGCCGGTGTACTTCTCGAGCGCGCCCCAGCCTTGTTCGCCGTACTTCGCTTTCCAGTCGGTATAGAAGCTGGTTTTCTTCAGCGCGCTGCGGAAGGCTTCGCGATCCACGTCGACCATGTTGATGCCCTTGGCCTTCAGGTCATCGCGCAAGGACAGGTTCAGCTTCGCGATGTCCGCGCGCTGATTCATGCCGGCGGCCTCGAATTCGCGCGTGACGATCGCGCGCATGTCGGCGGGCAGCTTCTCCCACGCGCGGCGGTTGCCGAGAATCCAGTACGCGTCCCATACGTGCGAGGTCAGGCTGATCGACTTCTGCACTTCGTAGAGCTTCGCCGTCGCGATGATCGGCAGCGGATTTTCCTGACCTTCGACCACGCCCGTCTGCAACGCGGAATACAGTTCGTTGAAGTTGATCGGCGCGGGACCGGCATCGAGCGACTTGAACAGCGACGTGAGCATCGGCGCCTGCGGCACGCGGATCTTGAAGCCCTTCAGGTCGGCGGGCGTCTTCACGACGCGCGTCGACGAACTCACCTGACGGAAGCCGTTGTCCCAGGGCTTCGATACCGCGATGATCCCCGACTTCTCGATCTGCTGACGGATATAGCCGCCGAGATCGCCGTCCATCGCTTTCCAGACCGTGTCGTAATCCGGAAACGCGAAGCCCGTGTTGACGATGCCAGCGGCGGGCGTCAGCGTCGCGAGAATCGACGAAGCCAGGTTGAAGAACTCGACGCCGCCGCTGCGCACCTGCGAGAGCAGGTCGGTGTCGGAACCGAGCTGGTTGGCGGGAAAGAGCTTGATATCGACCCGGCCGGCGGTGGCTTCGCGAATCTTGTCGCACGCCTGCTGGCCGCGAATGTTCACCGGATGCGTCGGGTCCTGTCCGGTCGCGAGCTTGTACGAAAACTCCGCCGCCGATGCGCGGCGCGTCGTGATGGCAAAGAGCGGCGCGGCGGCGGCGATGGTCGCGCCCGCCTTCAGAAACGTGCGCCGGTCGATGCCGCTGTCCTTCGTGCGAATGGTCATGGTGTGCTCCTCCAACCTGATGATGTCGATATAAGTGTTGTTATCCGATGTCGCGCCCTGTGCGCGTGAGCGTTTATCCGTGGATCAGCATGCCTCCGTTCACGTCGATGACGGCGCCGGTGATGTACGAGGAAATCGGCGCGGATAGAAACAGGAACGCGCCCGCGACGTCATCGGGCACGCCGAGACGATTGAGCGGAATGCCCGCGAGAATCTCGACGCGCTTTTCGTCGCTGATCTTGCCCGCGTTGATATCGGTCTGAATGAGGCCCGGCGTCACGCAGTTCACGCGGATGCCGTCGATGCCGAACTCGCGCGCCATGGCTTTCGCGAGACCGAGCACGCCCGCCTTCGCAGCGGAATAGTGCGGGCCGCCGAGAATGCCGCCGCCGCGCTGCGCCGACACCGACGACATGCAGCCGATCGATCCGCCGCCGTTGCGCTTCATCACCGGCACGACCGCCTGCGACAGATACAGCACGCCGCGCAGGTTCACATCGAGAATGCGGTCCCAGCTCTTGCTGTCGATATCGAGCAGCTTCAACGCCTGCGTGATGCCCGCGTTGTTGATGAGAATATCGATGGTGCCGAGGTCCGCGACGATGCTGTCGACGGCGGCGCCGCAGGCGGCGCGGTCGGTCACGTCGCATACATAGCCGCGATGTTCCGGGCCGATGCTGCTGGCGGCTTCGCGCGCGGCGGCGGCATCGAGATCGAGAATGACGACCTTGGCGCCGTGCTTCGCGAACATGCGCGCCGTCGCCATGCCGATCCCGCGCGGCGATGCCGCTCCGGAGATGACGGCGACCTTGCCTTCGAGAAGACGCGACTCTGACATGATGGGATGCTCCTGATAGGGGTGAGGTGAATGAAGGCTCAGTTCAGCCAGCCTTTGATGGTGTTGCACATCGCTTCGGTGGAAATGCCGTAGCGATCGTGCAGCGTCGGTAGCGCGCCCGCGTCGAGGAACGCGTCGGGCAGGGCGATCTGGCGGAAGGCAGGCGTGACGCCCGCGCCGAGCAGCGTGCGCGCGACGGCTTCGCCCAGTCCGCCGATCGTCGTATGGTTCTCCGCGACGACGACCATGCGGCCCGTGCGCTTCGCTTCGCGCAGGATGGTCGCGGTGTCGAGCGGCTTGATGGTCGGCACGTGAAGGACGGCGACATCGACGCTGTCTTCGCGCAGGGCCTTCGCGGCTTCGAGCGAACGCATCGTCATGATGCCGGTCGAGATCAGCAGCACGTCGTTGCCGCCGCGCAGAAGTTTGGCCTTGCCGAGTTCGAACTGATAGCCGTATTCGTCGAGCACGGCGGGCACGTTGCCGCGCAACAGGCGCGCATAGACCGGACCTTTGTGCGCGGCGATGGCCGGCACCATCTGTTCGATGTCGAGCGCATCGCACGGATCGATCACGGTCATGTTCGGCATCGCGCGCATCAGCGCGAGGTCTTCGGCGGCCTGATGGCTCGGGCCGTAGCCCGTCGTCAAACCAGGCAGCGCGGCGACGATCTTCACATCGAGATTGTCTTCCGCGATGGTCTGATGGATGAAGTCATACGCGCGGCGCGTCGCGAACACGGCATAGGTCGTGACGAACGGCTGCGCGCCTTCGTGCGCCATGCCCGCCGCCGCGCCCATCAACAGTTGCTCGGCCATGCCCATCTGGTAATAGCGCTCGGGAAAGGCCTGCGCAAAGATATGCAGGTCCGTGTATTTGCCGAGGTCGGCCGTCATGCCGACGATGTTCGTATTCGTGCGCGCCAGCTCGGCAAGCGCGTGGCCGAAGGGCGCGGAACGCGTGAGCTGTCCTTCGCTCGCGATCGACGCGATCATCGCGGAGGTTTTCAATCGCGTGTTCATGCGCGTCTCCCTTGTTCGAGCGCTTCGAGCGCGAGCTTCCATTCGTGCGGATCCACGCGGATGAAGTGGTTTTTCTCCCGCTCTTCGAGAAACGGCACGCCGCAGCCCATCTTCGTATCGCACACGATGATGCGGGGCTTCGCGTCCTTCAGCGTGCGCGCGGTGTCGAAGGCCGCCTTCACCGCGCCGATGTCATTGCCGTCGATGCGCTGCGTGTGCCAGCCGAACGCTTCGAGCTTGTCGACGAGCGGCTCGAAGGCCATGATCTGCGTCGACGGGCCATCGGCCTGCTGGTTGTTCACATCGACGATGGCGATGAGGTTGTCGAGCTTCCAGTGCGCCGCGGACATCAGCCCTTCCCAGATCGCGCCTTCGTCGAGTTCGCCATCGGAGAAGAGCGTGTAGACGAAGGACTTCGAGCCTTTGCGCTTCAGGCCGAGGCATCGTCCGACGGCGATCGTCAGGCCTTGCCCGAGCGAGCCGCCCGACATCTCCATGCCGGGCGTGTAGCTGGCCATGCCGGACATCGGCAGGCGGCTGTCGTCGCTGCCGTAGGTTTCGAGTTCGTCGGCGGGCAGCACGCCCGCTTCGAAGAGCGCCGCATACAGCGCGATCGCGTAGTGACCGTTGGAGAGCAGGAAGCGGTCGCGCGCTTCCCACTCGGGGTCTTCCGGGCGATGGTTCATCGCGCCGAAATAAGCGACGGCCAGTACGTCGGCGATATCGAGCGCCTGGCCGATATAACCCTGACCCTGCACTTCGCCCATCAGAAGCGCGTTGCGGCGAATGCGATACGCATGCTCCGCGAGTTGCGCGATGTCGTTGTTCACGCTTTTGTCTCCATCGTTTTTATGTTGGCGCGCTGCTCAGGGTTATCCCTCGAATCGAGCACGTTGCCGGTAGATAGAAGCGTATTCGCGTGCGCTCACGCGCTCAAACGAATTAAAGTGGCGTATCGTTGAATTCAATTCACTCGAATACTGCAATGCACAATCGCGTCACACTCAAGTCCATACAGGCCTTCGAGGCGGCCGCGCGGCTCTCGTCCTTCGCGCTTGCAGCAGACGAACTGTTCGTGACGCCCTCGGCGGTCAGCCATCAGATCAAGCTGCTGGAAGAGCAGTTGAGCGTGCGGCTGTTTCATCGCGTGCACCGCGCCGTGATCCTCACGGACAGCGGCCGGCAATATGCGGAAGAGATCGCGGCGGCGTTCGCGCGCATCGAGAAGGCGACGCGCGATATCGGCCGCGTCGCGAAGAGCGACATCCTCACCGTGCATTCGACGCCGAGCTTCGCGACGCAATGGCTGATGCCGCGCCTCGCGCGGTTCTCCGCGCAGAATCCGGATATCGATCTGCGCCTGAATGCATCGAACGATCCGGTGGACCTGACGCGCGCATCGGTCGATATCGATCTGCGCTATGGCGCGCGCAAGCTGCAGCCGGCGGGCACGCTGGTGCTCGATCTGCCGTCCGAGACGATCGTGCCGCTGTGTTCGCCCAAGCTGATGGAAGGCCCGCATCCGATTCGCGCGGTCGCGGACCTGAAGCATCACACGCTGATCCACAGTGAGAACTGCCTGGTCGGGTGGCGCGACTGGATGCGCCTGCATCGAAAGACGCCGCTGGATATTTCGCGCGGACCGCGCTTCGATCGCTCGTTCATGGCGATCAGCGCGGCGGCCGATGGCGTCGGCGTGTGTCTGGAAAGCCTGCTGCTCGTGCAGCGCGAACTCGATACCGGCAGGCTCGTCGCGCCGTTCGGTCTGGACGGGCTGCGTGTGAATGGCTACACGCTGAATCTGCTCAAGTCGTCGGTGGATTTGCCCAAGGTGAAGAGTTTTCAGGACTGGCTGTTCGAAGAACTCGGCTGACGATGCCTTGAGGGATAAACGCTATTCGTCCGACCGCGCGGCGAGGCGATAATCAGGCATCTGAAAGCATTCTTGAGCCGACATGCGCGACCGAATCGACGATGAGATCACCTTCCGCAAGCTCGAAGTCCTGCTCGCCTTCATGGAGACCGGCAATCTGGCGAAGGCGGCCGAGGCGCTGAACGTGAGCACGGTCAGCGTGCATCGCGCGCTGCACTCGCTCGAACAAGGCGTGCGATGCGCGCTGTTTCGCCATGAGGGCCGCAATCTCCGCTCGACCGAAGCGGCGCAGATGCTCGCCGATGTCGCGCAAGAGGTGATGACGCTGATGTCCGACGGCATTCGTGCGACACGCGAAGCCGCGGGCTACTCGTCGGACCGTCTGAAGATCGGCTCGCTGTATTCGCTGACCATCAAGACCGTGCCGGGCATCGTCGTCGATATCAAGGTGCGCAGGCCGACGCTTCAGGTCGAACTGGTGCTCGGACCGAACGTCGAACTGGTCGACAAACTGAAGCGAAGCGAAATCGACGCGGCGCTGATGGCCGTGCCCGATGCCGATCCGGAAATCGAATCCATCCCGCTGTTCGAAGACGACATTTTCTTCGCCGCGCCGGCCGGCTCGATTTACGCGAATCAGGAAGCCGTCGACCTGCGGGACTGCCGCGACGAAACGTTCGTGTCGCTCGGCGAAGGCTTCGCGACGTATCACGGTTTCGTGGAAGCGTTTCGCGTCGCGGACTTCACGCCGAACGTGACGATGCGAACCGGCGATATCTTCTCGCTGATGAATCTGGTGAGCGGCGGCGTCGGTTATACGCTGCTGCCGGGGCGCGTGCGCGGCGTGTTCGGCGACAAGGTGCAGTTCATTCCGCTCAAGCCGCAATATCTGATGCGCCAGACGATCGGCGTCAGTTTCCTGCGCGCGCGCGAGCGCGACCCGAACCTGCTCGCGCTGATGGCGGTCTGCCGTCTGCGCACGAGAAGCGCTGGCTGACGTTTCAGCGTTCGTCGCGCGTCCGTTCGCGGTCGATGAGCGCGCCGAGATCGGGCAGCGAGGTTTCGCTGCAACTTACCGCGACGCCTTCCGCGAAGATCGAACCGGCCATCCGCGTCAGGACGTTCGCCGGCGGCATCTCGATCGCGAGGCGCGCGCCGCGTTCCCACGCGAGTCGCATCGTGTCGTGCCAGCGCACCTGTCGCGCCATGTTGCCGGCCAGATCGGCGGCGATGCGCGCGCCGTCGAAAAGCGGCCGCGCGGCGCTGGCGCTCAGATAGACGATGCGCGGCGTGCGCACATCGACCGCGCTGAAGGCATCGGCGAGCGCGGCGGCGGGTGCATCGAGCAGGGCGCAGTGCGACGGCACAGCGACATCGAGACGCTCGCAGCGTTGCGCACCGTGGTCGCTTGCGAGCGCCGCGAGACGATGCATCGCGGCGTCGCTGCCCGCGACGACCATCTGTGTGTCCGTGTTGACGTTGGCGAGAAAGACCTCGTCACTCACTTGCGCGATCAGCCGTTCGAGCGCTCGCTGCGTCATGCCGACGATCGCCGTCATGCCGTAGCCGGCGGGATAGGCGCGCTCCATCGACTGGCCGCGCAAGGCGACGAGTCTGATGGCGTCGGCGTACGCGAGCGCGCCCGCGACGACGGCGGCGGGATACGCGCCGACCGAGAGCCCCGACACCATGTCGGGCTCATGGCCGTGCGCCCGCATGACGCGCGCCTGAGCGACGCCCGCGATCAACAGGCAAAGCTGCACCGCGACCGTGGAGCGAAGCGATGCCGCGTCGTCGATGGACTTCACGTCGTAGCCGAGCACCTCGCTGGCTTCGTCGAGCGTGCGCGCGGCTTCTTCGTGCGGCGGCAGCGCGTGCAGCATGCCGGCGCGCTGCGAGCCCTGGCCGGGAAAGGTGAACAGCACGCTCATGATGCCGCGTCTCCCCGGCGCATCACGCGCCCATCAGCGCTTTCGTCGCGAAGAACAGCAGCGACGGTCCGAGCAGGCAGCCGACGCCCGTATGGAAGGTCGCGATCAGCGCGCCGTAGGGAACCAGCCGCCGGTCGGTGGCGGCCAGCCCCGCGCTGACGCCGCTCACCGTGCCGGCGAGGCCGCCGAAGATCATCGCGGAGCGCGGCGTCTTCAGTCCCATGAAGCCCGCCGCGATCGGCGTGCCGATCATCACGATGATCGCCTTGATGAGGCCCGTCGCGATGCTGAGCGCGATGACATCCGAGCTCGCGCCGATCGCCGCGCCCGTCACCGGACCGACGATATACGTCACCGCGCCCGCGCCGATGGTCGTCATGCTGACCGCGTCGGTATAGCCGAACGCATGCGCGATGCTCGCGCCGACGATGAACGGCAGCACCGTCCCGAGCAGCAGCGACACCACGCCGATCAGCCCCGCCTTGCGCGCTTCGGTCGCCTGCACTTCGAACGCGGTCGCGACGATGGCGAAGTCGCGCAGCATCGCACCGCCCATCAGGCCGACGCCGGTAAAGAGCGGCAGGTCCGCGAGACCCTTTTGTCCGCCGGTGAACGCGCCGCCGAAGTAGGCGAGCACGAGGCCGATCACGATGGCGATCGCCGAGCCGTGCACGCGCCCGAAGGTCAGCTTGCGCGAGATCAGCGACGACACCCACATGATGAGGCCCACGAGGAAGAACGCGGTGACGAGGCCGTTCTGGATCAAAATCTTGTCGAGCATATGCAGCATGACTGTCTCCTGATTCAGATTTCTTCGAGGTGCGGGGCATTCACGAACGACGTGCTGTCGCGGCCGGTGCGTGACAGCACGGCGATGCAGCCCGCGCAGAGCGCAGCAGCCCCCAGCGCCGAGAGCAGCGCGACGGGGCCGCCCTTCAGCGCGGCGACGACGTTCTGATTCGCCGCCATCGCGACGACCACGGGGATGTACATCGCGCCCCAGAAGCCCACGCCCGCTTCGGTTTCCTTCGGCAGCCAGCCCTTGCCGTGCAGATAGAGGCGCAGGAAGATCAGCAGCAGCATCGCGATGCCGACGCCGCCGACATTCGTCTTCACGCCGATCGCGACGCCGAGCAGGTCGCCGAGAAATAGCCCCGCCAGATGGCAGAACGCGAGCAAAGCGGTTCCGTAGATGATCATTTCGTGTCTCCTTGATTGAATTTATTTGGCTTCTGACGAGCCGGCATGAAACAGGATCAGCGCCATTGCTCCCGCAACTTGCGCCGCACCGTGACGGAAGCCGCGCGGTGCGCGCTGCCGAGCCGGCTTTCCAGACCGCGCGACGGATCGCTGCGGATGTCGTCGAAGGCGGCTTGCAGAGCCTTTTCCACGGTGGTCTGATCGGCGCGGCTGGGGGCGTCGGCATTGTTCACGCTCAGGAGCTTCCAGAGCAGACCGAGCGACGCGTAGTTGTCGATGTCGTAGGCCATCGGCGGCACGCGCGCGGTGAACGCTTCGAGATCGGCGACCGAGCGCAGCGTGACCCGCGCCGCCGATTCCTTGCCCATCGCGTGGACCATGACCTGCGAATCGGCGAGCGCGATCAGCCGGTTGGCCTGATAGCCGTGGGCGAGAAACGCCCCCGACATCGCCCGCCCGACGATCAGCCCGATCACCGCATGGCCGGCGAGACGCGCGCTCGCATACGCATCGGCGGCGCCGGCGAGCGCCTGATGGATGCCGTACGCTTCCTCGCGCCGTCCATACGCCTGACTCGCCACGTCGATCACGGCGACGATCGCGCGCTTGTCGTCGCGGTGCTTGTCGGCGTCGACGACCTCGCGCACGGCACGCGCCACTTCCCACGCCTCGACCAGCCCGACCTCGCCGCCGCGCGCGCGCGGGAACGGGTTGTCCGGATCGGGCACCACGGCGATGAATCGCGCGGGATGGTCGCCAAGACGCGCATCGGCGACCCGCACCGAGGGCGGATAGCCCGGCTGCAACGGCGCGCTGTTGGTGAGCGCGTCGAGCCAGACTGCGCCGCGCTTGGAAAGCGCTGGTGTGCTCATGACTGAAACCCCTTGCCGTAGATGGCGGTTGCGTGTTCCGGCGTGGCCTGCACGCCCGGATCGACTTCGGAAAGGCGCGTCAGGAAGCCCGCGACCCGTTCGCTGCGGCACGCCCGCGGCCGTCCGCCACGAAAACGTTCGATGACGGCGGCGCGGATCGCATCGGCGTCGTCGGCGACGTAGTCATCGACGAGTCCCGTGCGATGCCGCTGCTCGCAGCCGGTGAAGCTCCAGATCATCGGACGGTCGCGCGAGTCGAATTCCGCGATGCCCGCTTCCTGTTCGATGACCGCCGGACCGTTGAGCCCGAGGCGCGCTTCGCGGGTGCCGATCAGATAGCTGCACAGGCCCGCCGCGATCGACATGCCGCCATAGCAGCCGATCGGCCCCGCCGTGATGCCGATCACCGGCTGATAGCGCCGCAGGTCGACGATGCCCGCGTGAATCTCCGCGATCGCCGCGAGCCCGAGATTGGCTTCCTGCAGGCGGACGCCGCCCGTTTCGAAGAGGATCACGGCGCGTGTCGGGATGCCGTTGCGGTTGTCTTCGGCGGCGAGTTCGAGGCTGCCCGCGATCTTCGCCGCCGACACCTCGCCCATGCTGCCGCCCTGGAATCCGCCGTCGATGCCGAGCACGATGGCCGGCTGTCCGTCGATCTCGCCTTTCGCGACCACCATGCCGTCGTCGGCCTGCGTGACGATGCCTTGCCGCATGAGCCACGGCGACGTGACGCGCTCGAACGGGTCGAGCAGTTCGCGGAAGGTGCCGGCGTCGAGCAGTTTCTTCGCGCGGCTGCGCGCATCCAGTTCGATGAAGCTCTGGCGTTCGAGCAGTTGCTGGGTATCCATGATCGTCACGCTCCGCCGTTGGATTGCAGTTGTTCGAGGACTTGCCCGATACGCATCTGCACGACGCCCGGCGTCGCGCCCGAATCGTTGATTTCGAGCTTCGCGGCGGGCAGCGAGCCGTCGCCGAAGATGCGTTCGAGCACGGCGTGCCAGAGGCGGCCCTTGCCGTCGACGGACGTCGTGATATTCACTACGGTGCGGTGCGCGGCGTTGGCTTCGAGCAGCACTTCGAGATCGCCCGAGGCGACCACGCCGGCGAGCGCGCGGCCTTGCGCGGGCTGCCCCGCCGGGAATTCGAGGACGATGGTTTCCATATGCGTTCCTATGCCTTCGTCGTGGGAAGGGCTTCGCGTTGAAGCCGGTCGAGAAAGAGGGCGGCGGCGAGCAGGTCGGCGGCGCCGCCGGGCGAGACATGCAGTTCGACGAGACGCCGGTCGAGCGCCTTCAGTTCGCGCCGGCCCGCGAGCGCCGCCGCGCCGCCCTGTTCCAGCACGCGGCGCGCGCCGTGCTGCATGTCGGCGAGCGCATCCGGTCCGCCGCGCGCGAGCACGCAGGTATCGTCGAGGCTCGCCATCACGGCGAGCAACGCGTTCAGGCGCGCGGCCGTTTCGCTGTCGCCACGCGAGCGCGAGCGCGCGAGTTCCGGCAACGCGACATCCACGACATGCGGAAAGCCTGCCTGCGCCTGTCCGCGCGCGCCGCCGACGTTGTAATCGAGACAGGCCTGTTCGCCCTTGTTGCCGGTGATCGCGGGCGCGTGGCGATCCGGCACGCGGGCGATTGAACCCGCGCGCGCGGCGACGGCTTGCGGCGCGAGGTCGTCAGGATCGCGTGCGGCGGCGGTCACGAGCAGCCCGAGCGCCCAGATCGCGCCGCGATGCGTGTTCACGCCGCCGGTCGCATCGAACATGCGCGCTTCGCCTGCGCGCCCGATTGCGCCGATGCGCTCACGCAGCGCGGGCAGCGCTTGCGTTTCGATGCCCGCGCGCGCCAGCTCGACGAAGGTCGGCTGCAACGCGAGCGCCGATGCGCGCATCAGTTGCCAGTCGAGATCGTGGTGCGCGCCGCGGCTGCGGATATCGACGAGGCCGGGCTTCGGCGCGAGCGTCACTTCGTCGATCAGCGCCTGCACCACATGCGCGCCGAAATGCGTGGCCAGATTTGGCGCGTGCGCCGCGTCGATTGCGAGGTTCGCGCGCATCACCAGCTCCGAAAGCGTGCGGGCGGCTCGTACAAGCCATCCGACCAGTCGACGATATCCGCCATGCTCTTCGCGGCGAGCAGCGACCGGCTGGCTTCGCTGCGATGGATGCCGAGGTCTTCCGGCAGCGCGACGAAGCCGTCGCGGCGCAGCGCGGCCAGCTTGCTCGCATCGCTTTTGAGACCGATCGGCGTGACGCCCGCCACGGCCGCGATCATCTCCTTGCGATGTTCGAGCGAGCGCGCCTTGTACAGGTACGCGATGCCTTCCTCGGTGAGCACGTGCGTGACGTCGTCGCCATAGATCATGACCGGCGCGAGCGGCATGCCGGATTCGCGGCCGACTTCGACCGCATCGATCGATTCGACGATGGTTGGCTGGCCGCCCGCCTGGAACGTCTCGACCATCTGCACGACGAGCTTGCGGCCGCGCTCCAGCGGGCTGTCCGTTTGCAGCAGATCGAGCCACGCGGGGCTCGCGTGACGGCGGCCGTGCGGATCGTGGCCCATGTTGGGCGCGCCGCCGAAGCCGGTGAGCCGGCCGTGCGTGACGGTCGACGAATTGCCTTCACCGTCCATCTGCAGCGTCGAGCCGATGAACATGTCCACCGCGTATTGCCCTGCCAGCTGGCACATCGTGCGATTGGAGCGCATCGAACCGTCGCGGCCGGTGAAGAAGATATCGGGCCGCGCCGCCACATAGGCTTCCATGCCGAGTTCGCCGCCGAAGCAGTGCACGCTCTCGACCCAGCCGGTTTCGATCGCGGGTATGAGCGTCGGATGCGGGTTCAGCGTCCAGTGCCGGCAGATCTTGCCCTTGAGGCCGAGCTTCTCGCCGTAGGTCGGCAGAATCAGTTCGATCGCCGCCGTATTGAAGCCGATGCCGTGATTGAGCGACTGCACCTGATGCCGCTCGTAGACGCCGCGAATCGCCATCATCGCCATCAGGACCTGTATCGGCGTGATGAGGCGCGGATCGCGCGTGAACAGCGGCTCGATGAAAAACGGCTTGTCCGACTGCACCACGAAGTCGATCCACGAGCCGGGGATATCGACGCGCGGCAGATCCTTCGGATCGTCGACGATCTCGTTGACCTGCGCGATCACGATGCCGTCGCGAAACGCGGCGGCTTCGACGAGCGAGGGCGTGTCCTCGGTGCTCGGACCCGTGTAGAGATTGCCTTCGCGATCCGCCTTGTAGCCCGCGCACAGCACGACGTTCGGCGTCAGGTCCACATAGAGCCGCGCATACAGTTCGATGTAGGTATGGATCGCGCCGATCTCGAGGATGCCATCCTGCAGGAACTGCGAGATGCGCAGGCTTTGCGCGCCGGCGTACGCGAAGTCGAGCTTTCTCGCGATGCCGCGCTCGAAGAGATCGAGATGCTCGGCGCGGCTCACGCTCGGGATGATGAGATGCAGGTCGTGGACGATGTCGGGATCGACCTGCGCGAGCGAACGCGACAGATAATCCGCCTGCTTCTGATTGTTCCCCTCGACGACCACGCGGTCGCCCGGCGCGACGAGCGCCTGCAGGACTTCGACGATGCGCTCGCCGGGCAGCACCATGCCATCCGCGATCGATGCAACCCGCGCGAGCCGGCGATGCTTCTCCGCGCGGCGCGTGGCCCAGCGGGACGGGGACTGACTTTGACTGGACATGTGGACTCTCGCTCAGGACTTGAGGCGAGTCTAGGGAGCGCCGAAGGCGTGTTCAATCACCCTGACGATGCGTTCGTTATCCGCAGGGTAATGATCGGTGGTGCAATGCGGCGTGCGCCGCGCGGGGCGGGGCAGAGCGGCGGGCGGCGCGGGGTGAGGGTTTTCCCGCGCGCGCGGGCTTTTCGGCTTCTCAGGTCGGCGCGAACACCACGGCGCCGCCGACATCGGATAGTTGGGTAAAGCTTCGAAAGAACCGGTACGTCTGATCGCCGACCGTCATCCGGTTCAACCCTGCCTGAGTCAGTACCAGCAGTTCTTCGGCCACGGCCGTCGGGATGGTTCCGTGGCCGGTCAGTTTCGCGTCTTCATCGCCCGGCTTGCCGATGTAGACCGAACATTCCCCGGTGCCGCGACGCACCATGACCACGGACGTGCCCTTTTCCAGCGACACTTCCAGCAGCGCGGCCAGCGTCTGCAGTGATTCGGCCGTATGTCCGCGGGGAGCGGATGTCGATTCGGAAGCGATGCTCATCGCGCGGTCTCCGTCCAGGAATTGAGGTTCAGCACCGAAAGCTTACTCCTGCGGCGTGCGGTTTCACTCACGCACGCCCTGTTTTACGTTCCGGTCGACATGAAGTGATCTGCAATGCTGAGCAATGTGCACGGAAGGCGCAACGTCGACACGAACGCTCTATACTTCCTGAAACGTTGTCTTTCAGCCGACCGGAGAACGATGTGAGAACGAAACTGGCAAGCCTTGCTGTGTCATTCTTCCTGGGCGCTGTGGCAACTTCCGTTGCCCCGCTTTCCTATGCACAGGATACCGGCTCGACCGCAACCGGCTCGACCGCAACCGACGCGACGCAAGCCGCGCCTGCGACCAAAGCCGAGAAAAAAGCCGCGCGAAAACAGGCGCGCGCGAAGAAGAACGCCGAATTGAAGAAACTCGAGGACGCCGGCTACAACCCGGGCCGGGCGAACGATCCCAACTATCCACAAAATTTGCAGGACGCTCAGAAGAAGGCGGGAATCGGAGCGGGCGCCAGCCAGTAGCGTTCACGCTTGCGCGTTCAACCGCGGCATCTGCAGCGTTCGGCCGACCCGCTTGATTCGCCGACTTATCTGACGGTTAGCCTGTTGATGTCGGAGGTGTCTACGCGTGCCGTCGCGGCGCGCGTGGGGGGCGATCGCGGCCTCGCCAATCGGTATCGAACCGGCCAGCGCGTGCGCTGACTTCGCCGGGGACGATTGCACCAGCCTGTTAAAATCCTCCGCGCTGCTCACTTCACGAAGTCCTCCAGCACGGCGAATGCGCCGCTCCACCCTCGGGGCCGCGCTGCGTGCGTTTACCATCGGCATCAAACATGAACAAGCCCGTCACCGGGAATGACGCGCCGCGCATCGCGGCCCCCGAATCGCGTATCGCATGGACGCGCGAGATTCTCGCGGGCATCGTCACCAGTCTCGCCCTGATTCCCGAAGTCATCTCCTTTGCGTTCGTCTCCGGCGTGGAGCCGCGCTCGGCGCTGTTCGCGTCGGTGGTGCTGCTGGTCGTCACGTCGCTGTTCGGCGGCCGCCCGGCGATGGTCACCGCGGCCGCCGGTTCGGTCGCGCTCGTCGTCGGACCGATGGCGCATGCGAACGGCGCGGGTTATATCCTGCCCGCCGTGCTGCTCGCGGCGCTCATCCAGGTCGCGTTCGGTCTTCTGGGTCTCGCGCGCATCGTGCGCTTCATCCCGCGCTCGGTGATGCTCGGCTTCGTCAACGCGCTCGGCATACTGATTTTCTGGGCGCAGATACCGCATCTCGTCGGCCAGCCTCCGGCCGTGTACGTGCTTTTCGCGCTCACGCTGGCGATCGTGCTGATCGGGCCGCGCGTGACACGCGCAGTGCCCGCGCCGCTGGTCGCCATCATCGTGACGACGCTGATCGCGGTGGGCCTGCACTGGGCCGTGCCGACGGTCGGCGGTGACCGTCCGATGCCGTCGGATCTGCCCGGTCTCACCGCGTGGACCGTGCCATTCGATTTCTCCACGCTGAAGATCGTGTGGAAGACGGCCGTTTCGATCGCATTCGTCGGTTTGCTCGAAAGCCTGCTCACGGCCAAGCTGGTCGACGAGATGACCGAAACCCGCTCGCGCAAGTCGCGCGAGTCGTGGGCATTGGGACTGGCCAATCTGGGCGCGGGCGCGTTCGGCGGCGTCGCCGGCTGCGCGATGATCGGGCAGACCGTGGTGAACGTGAGCATCGGCGGCGCGCGCACGCGTGTATCCACGCTCGCGGCGGCGGCAACCCTCCTGTTGCTCATCACCGGACTCAGCCAGGTGATGGCGCATATCCCGATGATCGCGCTCGCGGGCGTGATGATGGTTGTCGCCGTGAAAACGGTGGACTGGCACAGCCTGCATCCGGCGACGCTGCGCCGCATGCCCTGGATGGAGACCTCGGTGATGCTGCTCTCGGTCGCGCTGACGGTGCACACGGGCAATCTGGCGGTCGGCGTGGTGGGCGGCGTATTGCTCGCAACGGTGTTGTTCGCGAGGCGCGTGGCGCACGTGATCCACACAGTCCGCACGGTCGCCGACGATGGCCGGAGCGTGCGCTACGAAGTGCACGGACCGCTTTTCTTCGGCAGCAGCAACGATCTCGTCGAACGGTTCGAATACGCGATCGACCCGGCCACGGTGATCATCGATTTCACGAAGTCGCAGATATGGGACGCGTCGACGGTCGCCGCGCTCGACTCGATCCAGCTCAAGTATCGAAAACACGGCGTCGACGTGACGATGGCCGGTCTCGATGAGCGCAGCCGTGCGTTTCACGCCCGGTTGAGCGGCAGGCTGAACGTGGGTTGATGACGCGGATCTGTGCGGAGAACCGGCGGCACTCCCTGGTCTTCACGTACGTTCGTACTTTCGTTCTTGCCCTGTTCTAACTGGCGAGCCGTTCCCATTGTTCTCATTCCGCGAAATACGTAATGCGCCACGGAGGGATTCCGCGCGTGGCCATGCGTCCATAAACTGCATTCCTGTGACCCGGTCCGATTCCACGAGCGGGTCACCGTCATGGAGATTCGCATCGAACATGGACAAACTGCAGGCTATGGCGACGTACGTGACGGTCGTCGAAACAGAAGGTTTCTCTTCGGCGGCACGCAAGCTCCAGGTGTCGACGTCCGTGATCAGCCGCCTCGTCAACGAGCTCGAGGAGCATCTCGGCGTGCGCCTTCTGAACCGCACGACACGCATCGTTCGAACGACTGACGCAGGCGCCGCGTTTTTCGATGAATGCCGCCGCGTGCTCGCAACCGTGGAGGCCGCGGAACTGGCGGCCGCCGGCACGCGCACGTCGCCGCGCGGCCAATTGACGGTGACCGCACCCATCGTGCTCGGCAACAGCCATGTGACTCCCATCGTGCAGGAGTATCTCGCGAGGTATCCGGATGTCAGCGCGAGCTGCTGGTTTCTGGACCGAACAGTGAATCTGGTGGATGAGGGAGTCGACGTTGCGATCCGCATCGGGAACTTGCCGAGTTCCTCTCTGCAGGCAATCGCAGTGGGCAGGGTTCGAAGCCTGCTCTGCGCATCGCCTGAGTATCTGGAGGCACGCGGCGAGCCGCAGAAGCCGGACGACCTCGCCTCGCACGTGACGATTCAAACGTTGCCTTCGACGCCATCGCCCGAGTGGCGCTTTCGCGGAGACTCGAAGTCGTGCATCGTGCCGATCCAGCCCCGCCTCATCACGACGACAAACGACTCGGCGATGTCGGCAGCGCTGGCAGGGCTGGGCATCGTTTGCCTGCTGTCCTGTCAGATCGCGTCCGCGCTCGCGGAAGGAAAGCTTCAGGTCGTGCTTCCGGAACACGAGCTGGCCACGCTTCCCATTCACGTGGTGCATCGCGAGGGCAGGCACGTCAATCAGAAGGTGCGCGTATTCGTCGACCTCGCGGTCGAAACCTTGAGGGCGAATAAGACGCTGTGGTACGCATAACCGTCGGCTACGCGTTTCGGTTGCGTTCAGAACTCAAAAAATCAGCCGCAGAGATAACTTTCGCGTAACCGAAACTCAACGCCGCCATGAAAGCGGCATGCACCTGAACGGCCGGAACACTCACGCCCTTGAACTCGAGCGCGTGGGTGGCGCAGGCATCGTGAATCACGGTGGTCTCGAAGCCGAAGTCGTCCGACGCGCGCGTGACGGCGTCGATGCACATATGGCTCATAGCCCCGATGACCACGACTTGCCTGACGCCCTGAGCATCGAGAATCTCGCGAAGATCCGTCTCGCGAAAGGGATTCATGTGGTGTTTCACGATGACCCGCTCGCCGTGTAGAGCCGCTGCCTTCCTGTGCAGCTGGGCGCCGTCGGTATCAGGCAAGAAGAACGTCGCGTCCTTGGCGAGACTTTCATGCCGGATATGGACGACAAGGTCGCCGTGCGCCCTGAAAGACTCGATGACGGCACTCGCATTATCGGCAGCGGCTTCGATGCCATCGAGTATCCACTTCCCTCCAGGGAAGTAGTCATTCTGAATATCAACTACTACTAGTGCTCGCTTCGTCATGTTCGTTTCACCTCGAAATTTCAATAGGGACGAGGCCCGCAGTCGGGCCTGCCTCGCGTAGCGGCTCTCGTTGCGTCATGCAAGAGAGCGGCTGCAGTGCAACAGGCAAAATGCTGCCCGATCAGCGCGAGCGATGGAATCCACGAACGGCAGAAAGCACTGTTCGCGCAACGAGATCAGTCACGTACTGCGAATCAAGGTCCAGGCTGAGAGGCGATCTCCGCCTTTCTCGTTTCGCGAAAGATCCTTTCGGGCTGGCCTCGTTTCTCACATTCCAACGTCGGCCCATACTGCGCTTCATCGATCACCCGAAGCCTGACACGCGGTTCCGGCTTCGGGATTCTTTCAATCAATTCAGGAACACAAAGGAATACACCATGTCATTCGCCACCAAAGCCAAACGACTCGCAGCTGCGGCTGCATTGCTCGCAGCAATCCCCGTCCTCGCCGCGACAGCCGGCGAGAAAGTCGATCTCTACGCGGACAACTCGAAGGTCGTGCCGGTGACGGAACTGAAGTTCTATCAGAACAAGGAAGGCCTCACCATCGCAAACGGGTGGGGCGATCCGGCGGCGAGCGCGCACAGCAACTACATCAAGATGGCTGGCGGCACTGCCAGCGGCGTTCACACGCACACCTACTCGTACTACGGCGTCGTCATTGCCGGCGTGGTCGCCAACGAAGCGCCTGGCTCGAAGCAGGATCATCCGCTTGCCGCCGGCTCGTACTGGTACCAGAAAGGTGGTGAACAACACGTCACGAAATGCATCTCGCAGACGGAGTGCATCTTCTTCGTCACATCCAAAGGTCCGTTCGATTATCTGCCTGCGAAGTGAGCTTTGGCTCCCACGGCATGATTTGGTGGTTCCAATAAGATTCGGATTCCTCGTCAAACGCCGTAGCCCCTATCGGAAAGCAAATCGTGGAATCAGCAGAACCTGAAACGTCGGAGAGCGGCTCGCGCCGCCTCTCCTTGAGCAGAAACAAACTCGCATTGGGCGCCATATGTCTCACGTCGTTGATGTTCGGTCTCGAGATATCGAGCGTGCCGGTGACGCTGCCGGTCCTTCAGCGCATCTTCGACGGCAGCTTCGAGGACATGCAATGGATCGTGAACGCTTACACGCTGGCCGTCACGTCCATCCTGATGGCTACCGGCGCGCTCGTGGACCGGTTTGGAAGAAGAATCGTATTCCTTATCAGTCTTGCGCTGTTCGGACTCACTTCGCTGCTCTGCGGCCTGGCTCAGAGCGTTCCCATGCTGATCGTCGGGCGCGCGCTGCAAGGTGCGAGCGGCGGGGCGATGCTGATCAGCCAGATCGCCGTGCTGTCGAATCAGTTCACGCTGGGTAGCGAACGCGCCAGGGCGTTCAGCGCATGGGGCGTGCTGCTTGGCATCGGGCTGGGTTTCGGGCCGACGATCGGCGGCGCGCTCGTGGACCGGTTGGGCTGGGAATGGGTTTTCCTGATTCACGCTCTCCTCGCCGCCCCCACATTCCTGCTTCTGTGGTTCGGGGTGGAAAAATCGAGCCATTGCGCCGGGCGCGCGCTGGATGTTCCCGGCATCGCCACGCTTTCGATCTGCGTGTTCGGGCTGGTGTTCGCCATCACGCGCGGCCCCGAGAAGGGATTCGCGAGCGCATACACGCTCACGATCGTCGCAGGGGCGGCGCTGGCCTTCGCCGCTTTCATCCGGGCCGAACGAGTGAGCAAACAGCCTGCGTTTGATTTTTCGGTCTTCGGATCGCCCAGGTTTTCCGGCGCGCTGATGGGCTCGATCGGCATGAACTTCAGCTTCTGGCCGTTCATGATCTACATTCCGACCTACTTCCAGGTCGGGCTCGGCTACGATCCCATGACCACCGGTCTGGCGCTTCTCGCCTATACCGTGCCGACTTTGATTTTTCCGCCGCTTGGCGAACGTCTCGTCGTGCGCTTCGGGCCGGCGGTGGCGATCCCGACTGGCCTCTTTACTATCGGGCTTGGTTTCCTCCTGATGAAGCTCGGCAGCATCGCGGCACATCCTAGTGCGCTCACGATGCTGCCCGGATGCGTATTCGCAGGGGCAGGCCTCGGTCTGACGAATACGCCCGTCACGAACACGACAACGGGCGCTGTGCCGGCCGATCGTGCCGGCATGGCGTCTGGCATCGACATGACGGCGCGGATGCTCACGTTGGCGGTAAATATCGCGTTGATGGGCGCGATCCTGATGGCCGGCATCCTGAGCCAGCTGAGAGCGCATCTGCCAGCGACCATCGACGCAACATTGCTTCGCCAGCTCGCCGAAAGAATCGTCGCGGGCGATGTGGACGCGCCTCGCGGCGGACTCGCTACCCTGCATGCGCTCGATCCATCGGGAGCCGTCCTGCGGGCCGCTTTAACGCATGGCTTCGGCTGGGCGATGATTTACGGGGGCGTCGGTGTCTGGCTACTGGCCAGTCTCAGCGTTCTGATATTTCGTCGTGGATGAGACGGTGGCAAGAGACTTGCTCGTACAGGCTCCACCTCCATCCGCGATCAGGCTCTTCATGCCCCGACCGTCGTTTTCCACTCAGCTCTTCGCGCTCTGGGTGCTCGTCGCCGTCTTGTACGGCCTGCTGACGGCCGCCGTGTGGCTGATGCTTTCGTCCGCGCTCGGCGAGCGTGTCACGGCGGCGAAGCATCAGGCGGCGGCGGCGTGCACGGCGATCGCATCGCGCTACGATCTGTCGATGCAGCGCCCAGGCGAAACCAATGTCGATCTCATGCACGCGGTGCTCGATCTCGTGCTGATCCGCACCGACGGCATCGAAGGCGGTTTCTGGAACGACGCAGCGGCCGGCGCGCCCAACGGCTTTCTCGCCTACGCGTTTCCCACCTACGAAGGCAGCGGCGTCAAGCGCGATATCCCCGAGGCCGAGACGCCGCTCATTCTGCGCACGCTGAAGAACGCTGCGAGCGCGGGCCAGATGCAGGTCGATGTCGTATCGAGCGGGGCGGACGCCGTGATCGCCGTCGCCTGTCCCGTGCCGCGCCACACGGGGCTGCAGGCGTGGATGCTCACGCGCGCGCGGCCGCCGCTCGGTCCGTACGGCGAGCGCGCTGCGACCATCCTGGCGGGCGTGCTCGCGATCATCGTCGTGCTGGCGTTGTTTCTGGCCCTGGCGCTCAGACGCTGGAGGCGCAACCTCGCCCGGCTGGAACAGGCGCTCGCGCCCGCTGGCGGATTCGAGCAGGGCAGGCGGCTCGAACGGCTCGGCGAGCGGGATCTCGACCAGATCGTCGATGCGCTCAATCGCTATGTCGAGCGCACCGAGCGCCTGCGGCGCGAGGCGAATGCGCTGAGCACGCAACTGGCGCAGGCCGAACGGTTCGGCGCGCTGGGCAAGATGGCGGCGCAGATCGCGCACGAGATCCGCAACCCCGCGGGCGCGATGCGCCTGAAGGCGGAAAACGCGCTCGCCGGCGACGGTGCGCGCCGCGAGGCCGCGTTGAGGGCGATCATCGAGCAGGTGGGGCGCATCGAGGCGCAGGTGACGAGTCTGCTCGCGCTCACGCAGCCGGTGACGGTGAACGCGCGCGCCGTCGATTTGCCCGCGTGGCTCGGCGACATCGTGCATACGCATGAAGGGAGCGCCGAAAGCCGCGCGATAGCGCTGCGCGCGGTCGTCGAAGCCGGCGCGATGCAGCCCGTCTTCGATCCCGCGCAACTGGCGCGTGCGCTCGACAACCTGATCGTGAATGCGCTGCGCCATGCGCCGCCGGGAGGCCACGTGACGGTGCGCGCGACGGGCGCACAATGCGCGGAGGGCGAACGGCTCAGGCTGGAAGTGACCGACGATGGCCCCGGCGTGAGCGCGGCCGAACGCGAGCGCATTTTCGAGCCGTTCGTGACGGGACGCCCGGATGGGTCCGGGCTGGGCCTGGCCGTGGTGCGGGAGATCGCTTCGGCGCACGGCGGCCGCGCGTATCTCGCGGAGGATTCGAACCTGACCTGCTTCGTGATCGACTTGCCATGGCGACCATACTGATCATCGACGACGACGACGCCTTTCGCGAAGGCCTCGCCGAAACCGTGCAGGACCTCGGCCACACGCCGCTCGAGGCAGGTTCGGGCGAAGCGGCCTTCGAATGCCTGCGCGAGCAGCAAGCGCCCGACTGCATCTTCCTCGACTTCCGGCTGCCGGGCACGGATGGTCTCGCCGTGCTCGAATCGCTGCGTGGCGCCGACGGCCTGCAACGCGTGCCGGTCGTGATGCTCACCGCGCACGCGACGAGCGACAACACCATCGGCGCGATGCGGCTCGGCGCGTTCGAACATCTGACCAAACCCGTCGGCCGCGACGAGATCGCCGCGCTGCTCGAGCGCATGCTCGCAGCCCATCCCGATGCGCCCAATGCCGCGACGACGGCCTTCGCGGACGAAACGGCGTCGCGCGAGCCGCAACTGCTCGGCGTGAGCGAAGCCATGCGCGACGTGCAAAAGCGTCTGGGCCGCGCAGCGGGCACCCACTCGACGGTGCTCATCACCGGCGAGACCGGCACCGGCAAGGAAGTGGCGGCGCACGTGCTGCATCGGGCGTCGGCGCGCTCGGGCGGACCGTTCGTCGCCGTGAATTGCGCGGCGATTCCTGAGGATCTGCTCGAAAGCGAACTCTTCGGTCACGGCAAGGGCGCGTTCACCGGCGCGCATGCGGAGCGGCGCGGGCGCTTCGAGGAGGCGCACGGCGGCACGCTCTTTCTCGACGAAATCGGCGACATGCCGCTGGCGATGCAGGCCAAGCTGCTGCGCGTGCTGCAGGAACGGCAGGTCACGCCGCTCGGCACGAACCGGCCGGTCGCCGTCGATGTGCGCGTCGTGGCCGCCACGCACCGCGATCTCCCGGCGATGGTCGCGGCTGGCGCGTTCCGGCGCGATCTGTTGTATCGGCTCGACGTGATCCCGCTGCACTTGCCGCCCTTGCGCGAGCGTGTGGCCGATATCCTGCCGCTCGCGGAGCATTTCCTGTCGGCGTTTGGCGCATCGCGCAAGCGTCTTTCCGCGGACGCGCAGCGCATGCTCGTCACCTTCGCGTGGCCCGGCAACGTGCGTGAACTGGCGAACGCGATCGAGCGGGCGAGCGCGCTCGCGCCGGGTGCGCTGCTCACGCGCGACGACTTCGCCTTCCTCTTCGACACGGCCGCGAGCGACGCCACCGACGCAATCCCCGCCGGCCTCGCCGCGCTTCCACTCGACGACGCACTCGCGCAACTCGAACGCGCGCTGATCGCACGCGCGCTCGCACTCACCGACGGCAATCGCGCCGAGGCGGCGCGCAGGCTCGGCATCAGCCGTCAGTCGCTCTATACGCGTCTCGCGAACCTCGGGATGTCCGATGCGTGAGCGAGTGTCGGGATATCGGACAGCACGCGTCCGGTTTCCCGACACTGCATGGCGCTACTTCACGCCGAACCATTGAGCGGCCGGGCTTTCATTCGATGGCATGGCCCTTGCAGATCACTCCACGTCAAAGTCAGGGAGTGAATCATGCAATCGATATCGACGAACCCGGTCCACGGCACGACCGCCCGCGTGCTGAGCGCGATCAATCTCGTCGTGCTGTTCGCGACGAGCGCGGGTTGCGCTGCTCAGACTCAACCGCCCGTTGCGCCGCCGCCGCCCGTCGCGGCAGTGGGCGCGCCACCGCCACCGCCGCCGCCCGTGCAAGACGGCGCGACGGTCAGCGCGCAAGCCACCGTATCGCGCTTTCTCATCAACCCGGATGGCGATGTCGACGGCTTTCTGACCAGCGACGGTGCGCTCGTGCGCTTCCCGCCGCACATGAGCACGCAGCTCACCTCGGCGCTACGCCCGGGCGACAGCGTGCGGATCGACGGCTGGCGCGATGCGGGCGGCAATCTCAAGGCGCAACGCATCACCGACGCGAGAAGCGGGCAGCAACTCATCGACCAGCCGCCGCTGCCGGGCGCGCCGCGCTTGCCGCGTGAACTGCGCGGCGCGGGGCTGGCACGTCTGAGCGCGCAGGGGCAAGTGGCGCACATCACCACCGCTCCGCGCGGCGAGCCTGACGGCGTGATTCTCGCCGATGGCACCGTCATCAAACTGACGCCTGCCGTGGCCCAGCAATTTCCGTCGCTCGTTCGGGCGGGCGCGCAGGTATCGGCGCAAGGCTACGGCACGCGCAATCAATACGGCACCGCGCTCCAGGCGACGTCGTTCGGTGCGCCGGGCAACCTGACTTCGCTCTATGACCGCGCGCCGCCGAGCCCATGAGCGCGTCGACGTCCGGCATATTTTTATCAACGTCAAACAAGGATCAACGAAATGCACTGGATCGACCCTGAAAGCCTTCCCGAAACGCGCGGCACGGTCACGCGCTTTCTGCTGAACCCGCACGGTGAAATCGATGGCATCGTGCTCGGCGCGCGGCAAGCGCTGCAGGTTCACTTTCCGCCGCATCTGTCGCGGCAGATCGCGCGGCAGGTCGCCGTGGGCGATGCGGTCCGTGTGCGCGGCGTGAAGCCGCGCGGCGCGGACATGGTCGCGGCGGTCTCGCTGGTGACGAAGACCGGCAAGGTCATCCTCGACGAAGGCCCGCATCACGATGGCGAAAAGCATCCCAAGCCGCACGTCGAACACAAGCCGATGGAAGCGAGCGGCGAAGTGCTGCTGTCGCTCTTCGGGCCGAAGGGCGAGCTACGCGGCGCGCTGCTCGACGACGGCACCTCGCTGCGGATGCCGCCGCATGCCGCCGCCGAACTGTCGACGTATCTCGCGCCGGGCGCGCACGTGCAGGCGTGGGGGCGCGGCATCCGGAACCGGCACGGGCGGACGATCGACGTGGATGAGATCGCCGAACTCATCGACGCGCCGGTCTCCGCCTGACTGAAGACCACCACGGTGAGCGGCTCATGAATCCTCTCTACGCGCTCGAAGGACTGAGCTTCTTCATGGCCGATGTGCAGGCGGGCATCGGCCCGTTTCTCGGCGTCTTTCTGCAGGCGCAGGGCTGGCATCCGGAGTCGATCGGCACCGTAATGACGCTCGGCGGCATCGCCGGCATGCTCGCGACCTCGCCGGCGGGCGCGCTCGTCGACGCGACGCATCACAAGCGCGGCCTCATCGTGGCGGCGGGCGTCATGACGACGCTCGCTTCGCTCGCGCTGTGGGTGTCGCATGGTTTCTGGATGGTCGCCGCCTCGCAGATTCTTACGGCGGTGACTGGCGCGGCGCTCGGTCCCGCGGTCGCGGGCGTAACGCTCGGCATCGTGCGCGAGCGCGGTTTCGACCGGCAGTTCGCGCGCAATCAGGTCGCGAATCACGCGGGCAATGTCGTGGGCGCGGCGCTGTCGGGATGGCTCGGCTGGCGTTTCGGATTCGGCGCGGTGTTCGCGCTCGCGGGCGTGTTCGGCGCAATGACCGTGCTCTCGACGCTGCTGATCCGCCGCGATGCGATCGATCACGACAGTGCGCGCGGGCTCGCGGCCTCGTCGCCATCGTCGTTGTCTTCTTCGGAGCATGAGCACGCGAGCGGCTTCCGGATGTTGCTCACGTGCAGGCCGCTGCTGCTGCTTGCCGCCGCGCTCGCGATGTTCCACCTCGGCAATGCGGCGATGCTGCCGCTCTATGGTCTCGCCGTCGTCGCCGCGCATCAGGGCGAGCCGAGCGCCTTCACCGCCCAGACGATCGTGGTCGCGCAACTCGTGATGGTCGTCGCGGCGTTTTTCGCGAACCGGCTGATTCAACGCACGGGATACTGGGGCGTGATTCTGATCACCTTTCTGGCGTTGCCGCTGCGCGGTCTGGTCGCGGCGATGTTCATCACCGCGTGGGGCGTGTGGCCCGTTCAGGCGCTCGACGGCATCGGCGCGGGGTTGCAGAGCGTGGCGGTTCCGGCGCTCGTCGTGCGTTTGCTGCAGGGCACCGGGCGCGTCAATGTCGGGCAGGGCGTGGTGATGACGGTGCAGGGCATCGGTGCGGCGCTCAGTCCCGCGCTGGGCGGCTCGATCGCACAGCATTTCGGCTATGTGGCCGCGTTTCTCGCACTGGGCGCGGTGTCGACAGGTTCGCTCGCGCTCTGGCTGTGCTTCGGCGCGTCGATCAGAAAAGCGTGCGGCAATTGCCGCGATGCCGCCGATGATCCGTCGCTTGCGCTGTCCGGCGCTTCTGAACGGCGATGAAACGCGAGCGCGGGCGGTGGCGTATTCGTGAGTCATTCGACTGGCGTGTCGTGCCGCTCACGGCGCTCGTGATTGTCGCCGCCGCGACGTCCTACGGCTATCACCGCATCCTGCTCGCGCAACGCGACTGGATCGAGCATACGTATCAGGTGATGTCGACGCTGGAGACCACGCTGCAATTGATGACCGATGCCGAAACCGGCCAGCGTGGCTACATTCTCACGGTCAATGAAGCGTATCTCAGGCCTTACCTGCAGGCGATCGACGACGTGCGAGTACAGCCAGCGAAGCTCAGGACGCTCGTTCGCGACAGTCCGGCGCAGCTTGCACGCGTCGATGCACTCGACCTCGCCTTGACGGACAAGCTTTCCGAACTTGCACGCACGCTGAGTGTTGTGAGGGAGCAAGGGACGGCGCAGGCGCGCGCGATGATACTGAGCGATGTCGGCCTCGAGCGCATGAACCGGATCCGGATGCTGATCGCGCAGATGCGCCCGTCGGAAACCGGACTGCTGATCGAGCGTACTGATCGCGCATCGCGAACCGAGCGCGCGATGCTCGTCGTGACGATCAGTCTCGCGATGCTCTCGATCGCGGCGCGGCTTGGGTTGCGTTTTGTTAGCGGCGGGAAATAGGGATCTCGAACCATCTAAACATTGCGGGACGCAGGCAAGTTCACGCTCTGCAACAACGCTTGCAAGTCATCGATATTGAACGGCTTCGACAGAATAGTCACGCCGGCATGTCTTGCCCGCTCGAGCTCGTCGGCATAGCCGGTCATCAAGGCGATGGCCTGCTTCGGCCACTTCCGGCGCACTTTCTCGGCTACGTCGATACCGTTATTCATGCCGGGCATCTGCACATCGGAAAGGATGAGGTCGAACCGCGCGCCATCGTCGAGCAGAACGAGCGCGGCATCGCCCGTCAGTTCGTGGCGCGATTGCCAGCCGAAAACTTCAAGCACGGCCGACAGCCCGGCGGCGACTTCTTCGTTATCCTCGACCAGCAGGATGGAGCCTTTGGTCGGCTCTTTCGTGCGGGCAGGCTCGGGAGGCGCTTTCACCTGGCGAACTTCGACTTCCTTCGCCGAGCGGGGAAGGATGAGCGATACCGTGGTGCCTTCTCCCGGCGCGCTCTCGATGCGGGCCGTGCCGCCGGCCTGCTCGCACATCGCGATGACCTGCGCGAGACCCAGCCCGGTGCCTGCGTTCGCGGCCTTGGTCGTGTAGAGCGGCTCGAATGCGCGTCGCACGACCGCGGGCGGCATGCCGACGCCGGTATCCGAGCAGGCGATCACGACGTACTCGCCCGACTTGAGATTGCCTCGTGCCGTCCCGATGGCGATGTTCTCGCAACGGATCGTGAACGCGCCGCCGTGCGGCATCGCATCCTTGGCGTTGACCGCGAGATTGATCAGCGCGGACTGCAACTCCGTCGGATCCACGTAAATCGGCCAGATCGCTTCGGGTGCCTCGATATGCAGTCCGACCCGTTCGCCGAGCGACATTCGGATCAGTGAGGCGTCCTGCTCCAGCCATACTTTGACGTCGACCACGTCCTGATGCAGCGGCTGTTTGCGAGCGACGCTGAGCAGACGCCGCGCCAGCGCTTCGGCGGAGATGGAGGCGCGTTCGACCGCGATGACTTCCTTCTCCAGCCCGTTGAAGCCTTTGCGGCGCGCCAGTTCCATGTTGGCCTTCACCACCATCAGCAGGTTGTTGAAGTCGTGCGCGACGTTGGCCACGAGATTGCCGAGCGCGCCCATCCGCTTCATCTGGCGTGTGGTCTCCTCGGCGGAAACACGCATCCTGAATTCGGCGTTCCACCTTTCCCATGCCGTCCGTTCTCGCCTGAGGCGGCCCAGGCTGAATGCAACCAGCAACCAGATGCCGATGCACGGGAGCAGCGTCGCGACAGCGATCAGGCCATCATGTCCCAGCCATCTGGACGTCACGATCGAAACGGGAATGCCGCACGTCACGTAAAGCGGGTAGCCGCCCACCTGTCGATAGACCAGGAGCTTTTCGACACCGTCCAGCGTGGAGAAAATCTTCAGATGGCCACTATGCGCGTTGATTTGAAGCGCTTCGAAGAGAGGCTGGTTGCTGGTCGGCGGCCGCCGTGCCTGCGGCGCGGGAAATCGAACGAGGGTGGTGCCGTCGCTTCGAAACAGGCCGACGGTCAATGCCCGGTCGTGAACGGTCAGCCGCTCATAGAACGCCGAAAAATAATCGCGTCGAAGCGCAATGACCAGCGCGCCGAGAAAACGACCGTTTGCGTCGTAGCGAGGCAAGGTCAGATTGAAAACATCGATGGCGGGGTCGGAGGTGCGTTCGGGTTGCGAGATGACTATCCCCGACGCGCTCGCCGGTTTTCCGGACGCGCCCGGGAGATGCTCATCGATCGATTGAAGTCCGACGGGGTACGTGTTGCTGCTGACGAGCAGACTTCTGTTGCGTCCGTATATCTCGATGGAAGCGACCGAGGGCAAGCGCCGGACGGTGTCTTCGAGAAAATCGTGCAGCGATTTCTGGCGCGCGCGAATCGCCGCATCTCCGTCATCGTGAACCATCGCCAATACGCGCAGCGACACCTCCTGGATGACATCCAGCGCTTTGACCGCGTGTTCTTCGGCGATCCGCGCGAGACGATCGATTCCTTCAGACGAATCGGCGATGCGGGTCTGGTAGCCGAAATAGCCGTAGGCCGCAAGAAAGAGCAAAGGCGTGACGATCGAAGCAACCAATGTCGCGATGAGCATGCGACGCGTCGTGCCGAAATCGCGTGGCGGCACGGGAATATCCAGCGCTGAACCGTCGGACGCGGGCGTTTCCTGATGAATGGTCATGGGACTTGCTTGACGATACGCGAACGCGAAGTCTATTCACATGTTCCCGGAGCGTCAAACGAGCGACTTTGGCGGTCCTGACGATGTGCGCTTCGCGCATCCTCGCCTCGTGCCCGGCCGTATACGGATTTACGGGGATTTACGCGCATACGCGCTTAGGGAGAACGTCGATGACTACATTACGCAAGGCTTCGCTCACGCTTACGCTCACCGCGGTGGGCTGCGTCATTTCGTCTGCTGTATGGGCAGGAGGCAATGGCAATGGCGGCAGTGGAGGCGGCGGGTCTCACGGCGCCGCCACATCGGGCATGACCTATCATAGTGAACCCGTGTCCAGCCCCTGGAATCGCGTTCCGGGCGATATGAGCCGAGACGATGCATCGCGGATGTCCGCACGTTATCCCGCACCGATGGAGCGTCAGGTCGACTCTCAAAAAACGGGTCAATAGGCTTTTTGCGGTCTCTTTGGCTACGGCCCCAAAATCGCCGAGTGTCGCGAAGCCGTCATACCGGTCATGACGGCGCGCCGTCCGGCCTCGTTTCCCCGGCGGCCGACGCGGCAATGAACCGTACAGGCCGCCGGTTGCCTTGCCAGACGCGCCCGACGATCGCAGGACTGAGCAGAGACGAAGGCGGCATCATCAGATTGACAACCTTCAGAAAGGCGGTCGCCAGCGCGCTGTCGTGTGTCGCGGCGAGGTGAAGCTTGCCGAGGTACCAGTTGATGAAACGCAGCATCGGCGGGCGCGCACCTTTGACTCGTGGATGACGAAGGTCGTTGCCAACCGCGATGTGCCACGGAATATCGACGATCCTTTCGACCGCGCCACAGAAGCGGCGCGCAACATTGGTCGAGCCTGCGCGCAAGCATTGATGCAGCGCCAGCGCTTCCTCTGCCGCGACCGTCATGCCCTGCCCATAAACAGGGTTGAAGCTGCAGATCGCGTCTCCGAAAACCAGATAACCCTCGGGGAAACGTGCGAGCCGTTCGTACCGCCGGCGCAGACTTGCGACGTGGCGATAGCGTCGGTAATCGCTCAGCGGCTCCGCGCGTGCGACCACGTCATGAATCTCCATGGTCGGCAGCGTCGCCAGATACGCGAGAAAGCCTTCGTCGTCGTCCGGTGCGTCGTCGCCGAGATAGCCGCCGGTACTGACGATCCAGCTTTCGTTTTCCTGCGCGAGCATGACGCCGTTGCGCCAGTTCGGCGCACTGCCGGCGATGACGATACCGTGCTTGCCGTCGAGATCGGCCGGCCGACGCCGATAGGTACGGGTCATGTAGCCGATGCCGGTTTCGACTTTCTCATCGGGCGGAGACGGGTAGCCCAGTTCCTCGAGCCACGCGGCGCCGGATGAGCCACGACCGGTCGCATCGACGACGAGGTCCGCGTCGATGGTCTCTTCCGGCTTGCCGTCGGCGCGCACTCGCACGCCCGTCACGCGCGTGCGAGCGGGGTCGGTGAGAAGGCCCCATACAGCGCAAGTCCCGATGGCGCGCACGTTCGGCAAAGCCAGCAGCCGCCGGCGCAGATGGCCTTCGAGTACGGGACGGCTCGCAAGCAGTCCGATCAGGTCGCTCGGGCCATTGGCCAGTCTGACGTTGCGGCCGATCCAGATCACGTCGTTGGCGACATCGCCGATCAGACCGCCGCTTTGCACGACGACCTCGTCGTTATATCCCGGGAAGAGCTGCTCGAATATCGCGCTCCCGCGTGCCAGGAGCCCGTGGGTATGGCGACCCTGCGGCACGCCCTTGCGCGGCGTGTCCGCTGACGGAAACTCGTCGCGTTCGAGCACGGTGACGCTGGCATAGAAATCAGACAGCACGCGGGCGGCAAGCAGCCCACCCATGCTGGCGCCGATCACGATCGCATGTTCGCCCAGGTTCTTCATGGCAATCCTCCGGTTCAGTCTGTCGCGATGAGCCTGCGGCCATCGTCTGCAGGCAATGCTAGGATTGCGTCGTCCCCTGAGCGTCCCCCGGACGCCGTCATCGAGGGTCGCCTCGCCATGGCTTCGTTCAGTGTCCGAACGCTTGGATTTCCGGAGATTCGTCGGGCCGGCCGGCCGTGCCCATTGGCCCTGCGCAAGGGCCTGGCCCTGCTGGTTTTTCTGGCCGAAGCGAAGGCCTCCGTCGGGCGCGACGCCTGCGCCACGATGTTGTGGCCGGAAGACCGCGAAGAGGTCGTGCGGGCGCGGTTGCGCCGACTGCTGCATCGTCTCCCGCTCGCGCTCGGCGACGACGTTCTGATCACGGACAGATCGACCGTTCGATGGTCGCCGGCGATCGACCTGGAGGTGGATTCCCGGCTGTTCGAGCAAGCCTGCGACAGCGGCGAGTTCGATCAGGCCTGCCGCCTGTATTCCGGCGACTTTCTCGAGGGTTTTTCGCCCGGCGACTGCCCCGCGTTCGACGAGTGGGCGTTCTTTCGCCGGGAAGCGCTCCGCGGCCGGGCGATCCAGGCCTTCGAGCGCGTGGTGCGCGACAGAAATGCAGCCGGCGACTACGCGGCGGCGGTCGCGCACGCGAGCCGTCTGGTCGAGCTCGATCCGCTCAGCGAAGTGTATGGCCGTCACCTGATCCGCAACCTTCTGCTCGCCGGAGACCGGGCCACGGCCCAGCGGCATCTCGAGGCCCTGACGCGACGCCTTCGCGACGAACTCGGCGTGGCGCCCGAGTGCGAGACCCTCGCGCTACTGGACACGAGCGCCATATCGCCGAGCGAGGAACTGCCGTCCACGCGCTACGCCAGCGGTGACGACATCCATCTCGCGTTCCAGACCCGCGGCGCCGGACGCTTCGACGTACTCGTGCTGCCCGGTTTCGTGTCGCATGTCGAGCGGGTCTGGGAGGAACCTCGTTGCCGGGCGTTCCTGTCCGCGCTCGCCGGAATGGGCCGCCTCATCCTGCTCGATCGTCGCGGCATCGGGCTTTCCGATCGGGTCGGATTCAATCCCGGCGTCGATGCGACCGCGCGCGACATCGGCACTGTGCTCGACGCCGCCGGCAGCCGTCGGGTCGTGCTGTTCGGCGCGTCGGAAGGCGGCCCGGCATGCATCAGGTTCGCCGTCGATCACCCTGAGCGTGTCGCGGGTCTGATTCTGTTCGGCTCGCTGGCGAAGGGGACCGCAACGCACGACTATGCTCACGCGCTGCAGGCAAGTCAGTACGACGCGTGGCTCGGGCAGCTCATTGCAGGGTGGGGCGGGCCGGCAGGCATCGAGACCTTCGCGCCCAGCCTGTCCGGCGATCCACAGGCGCGAGCGTGGTGGGCTGGCATGCTGCGGGCCGCGTCGAGCCCGGGCGCGATCAAGGGCGTGCTCGAGACCCTGCGCGATATGGATGTGCGGCATCTTCTGGACCGCGTATCCGTGCCGACTCTGGTGCTGCACCGTCGGGACGACCGCGCGGTTCGCGTGGGCGCCGGGCGGCATCTCGCCGGCCATATCGGGAAGGCGCGCTTCGTCGAACTCGAAGGTGCCGATCACTGGGCTTTCGCCGGAGACCAGCACGCCGTGCTCGATAACATCAGGCAGTTTCTCGACAGCCTTGCCGCGTAAGTGCAGCCCGCGCTGACTTGCTTACAGCATGCCTGCCGTATAGCTTTAGACCAACAAGAATGAAAGCGCACGTACCAGGAGGCACGCATGGTCATCACGAACTCGCAGTCGTCCACGAACGTCGAGGAAATCGCCGCCGGGGTGTATCGCATCAACACGCCGGTGGTGCTGCCCGGCGACGCAGGCGGTTTCTCTTTCAACCAGTATTTGATCGTCGACGACGAACCGTTGCTCTTTCATACCGGCCCGCGCAGGATGTTTCCGCTCGTGCGAGAGGCGCTCGCGAGTGTCATCGAGCCGGCGCGTCTGCGGCATATCGCGTTCTCGCACGTCGAGGCAGACGAATGCGGTTCGCTCAACGAGTGGCTGGCGGTGGCGCCCGATGCTGCGCCGCTGTGCGGCACCATAGCAGCAATGGTGTCCATCACGGATCTCGCCGATCGCGCGCCCGTCGCGCTCGCCGACGGACAGGCGGTTTCGCTCGGACGGCACAGCGTGCGATGGATCGACACGCCTCATCTTCCGCACGCATGGGAATGCGGCTTCATGATGGAGGAAAGCACGCGCACCCTGCTGTGCGGGGACCTCTTCACGCAAGGCGGCGCTACGCTGCCCGCGCTCACGACGTCCGATATCCTGGGTCCGAGCGAAGCGTTCAGGCGAAGCATGGACTACTTCTCGCACACCCGGAACGCCGACGCGATGTTCGAGCGCCTCGCTCAACTCGAGCCGACGACGCTGGCCTGCATGCATGGCAGCGCGTGGAACGGCGACGGCGCCGGGTTGCTGCGCGCTTTGGCCCAGAGCGTGCGTCAATGAAACGCGCGCGCAGTTTTCCGTTCGATGAGGGCTAGCGACGGCCGCTGCGGCCCCATACGTATCGCACCCATCGCTGCCATCGGGTTTTCGGTGCGATCGCGTTGTGCGCAGCCTGCGCCTCGCGGTCCCGCTGCACGGACCTCTGCACCTGTTCGTGTATCTGCCGCAATGTCATGCCGCCCGGGCCTTTTAGCTCGTCGGGATCGGATGGCGGATCGCTGTCGGAATGATTCGTCATTGGGGTCGCCTTGCCGAAGTATTCGAAACCAGAACACTTCCTGTCCTGCGCGGTTGCTTTGGAAGAGCATGAAAGAAACGCGTATCGTGTCTTACCTTCAAAACCTTCCATCTGGTTCATGAACAACTCTATTCGCATTGCCCGGGCGCGGACAGTCACGATCGCCCTCAGCCTCCTCATGCTCGCGCTGACAGGTTGCGCGTCCTCGTCTCCCGATTCATCACATGATTCGCAATCTCTCGATGCCGCGATCAGCGGATCGCAGCGCAGCGACAAGGCGCGCGCCCGCGACGTCTATCGCCATCCGAAAGAAACGCTGCAGTTCTTCGACCTCGGCTCGACCCAGGCTGTGCTGGAAATCGCCCCGGGAGGCGGCTGGTACACGGACATCCTTGCGCCGTATCTGCATGACGCCGGGCAGCTTTATGAAGCGCAGTATGTCAGCACGTCCGCCGATCTCGCCGCCGAGGACAATGCGACCGATGCCGCTTACCGACGCAAGCTCGCGAACGCTCCGACGATGTATGGAAACGTCGTCGTCGGCACGCTGCACGCGGGCCAGTTCATGGGCTTCGACGCGCATGAACGTTTCGATCGCGTGCTCACGTTTCGGAACATCCATAACTGGATCAAGGACGGACAAATCGATGCGAATCTGCGCGCGTTCTATGGCGCGCTGAAGCATGGCGGTGAACTCGGCGTCGAGGAGCATCGCGCGCGGCCGGGGACGTCGGTGCAGCAGATGATCGATTCCGGCTACGTGACGGAAGCGTATGTCATCGAGCACGCGCAAGCGGTCGGGTTCAGGCTGGTTGCGCGCAGCGAGATCAACGCGAACGCGAAAGATACGAAGGACTATCCGCACGGCGTGTGGTCGCTGCCGCCGACCTACGAGGGCGGTGACGTCGACCGGGCGCGCTATGCCGCGATCGGAGAATCGGATCGCATGACGCTGAGGTTCGTCAAACCTTAGCGCCAAGGCGCGAGACCTTGATAGCATAATCTGCTATCGTATTGATATCAGATTATGCTATCATAAATCCATGAAGGCCAAACACGTCCGCGTCCTTGCCGCGATCTTTACCACGCCCACCTTGGGCGGAATCGTGTTCTCCGACATCGAGGCGCTGGTGAAGGCGCTCGGCGGCGAAGTCTTCGAACGCGAAGGTTCGCGCGTGAAGATTTCGCTACACGGCCATGAATGGCGCTGCCACCGGCCGCACCCAGGCAAGGAAGCGAAGCGCTATCAAGTTGAAGAAGCCAGGGAGTTTTTCGAACGAGCGGGAGTCAGCCCATGAACACCATGCACTACAGCGGATACATCGCACGCGTCGAATTCGACGAGCGCGACGAGATCTTCGTCGGGCGCGTGCTCGGCGTGAATTCGATCATCAGTTTTCACGGCGAGTCCGTTGCAGAGCTGCGAACCGCATTCGTTGATGCAGTCGACGATTACCTCGCGGACTGCAAGGAGCGCGGCGTTGCGCCCGACAAGCCCGCATCGGGAAAGCTGATGCTGCGTATCGATCCGAATATTCATGCAGCGATCAGCGTGGCTGCGTCCGCAGCCGGCGAGAGCATCAACCAATGGTCCGAGGAAGTTTTGGGTCGGGCCGCGCGCGAGGTCCTTGCTCGCGCCGTGCACGCGTGAGTCGCGCCGTGGATCGCGTCAAACCTTAGCGATCGCACTCGCTCTCTCGCGCCCGGTTTAGAAAAACTAAACCATCCCGCAGCACGAAGCCTCTGTACGCGCCGTTTTTGGGTTCTTACGCTCGACCTCGTTCGATGAGACGAGGAGAGCCCCATGAAAAAAGCGATTGCCTGTCTGACGTTGTCGATGCTCGCGCTGTGCGCCCACGCGAAGGATGCGGCGGAACTGCGCTTCGGCGTCGATCCCTCTTACGCGCCGTTCGAATCGAAGTCGCCTTCGGGGCAACTGGTGGGCTTCGAGATCGACCTCGGCAACGAAATCTGCCGTCGCCTGAGCGTGCGCTGCGTGTGGGTGGAAACGGCCTTCGACGGCATCATCCCCGCGTTGCAGGGACGCAAGTTCGAGGCGATCCTGTCGGCGATGTCGATCACGCCGAAGCGCGAGACGCAGGTTGCCTTCTCAACGCCGCTCTTCAATACGCCAAGCCGCCTGATCGGCCATCAGGGGGCCGACATCCGGCCGGCCGTCGAAGCGCTGAAAGGCAAGCGGATCGGCGTCGCGCAGGGTTCGACGCAGGAGGCCTACGCGAAGGCCTATTGGGCGCCGGCCGGCATCGAAGTGGTGTCGTACGGCAATCAGGAACAGGTCTATACGGACTTGCGCTCGGGGCGCATCGACGCCACGCTGACCGACATGATTTCGGGCAGCGAGGGCTTTCTCAAGACGCAGCAGGGCGCGGGCTACGCATTCTTGGGCGACCCCGTGACCGACGCGAAGACGTTGGGCAAGGGCGCGGCCATCGGCTTTCGCAAGGACGACGCCGCGCTGCGCGAGAAGGTCGACGGCGCGATCGAGGCGATGAAAAAGGACGGCACGTACCTCAGGATTCGCCAGCGCTACTTCGACTTCGACATATCGAGCGGTTGAGCGCGTCCCGGCATCGTCAGATCAGCAATTCGACGGAACGCAGGACATTGCGCGTCTGCTGCGAGGAGGATTCCAGCCCGTCGCGAATCGTGCCGATCAGACACGCGATGAAGCACTCGGACGCTTCGCTGAGCGGCTGGCCGCTGCGCGAGATGACGCCGACCATCGCGTCTTCGAGTTGTTCGCGCAGCGGAAACGCGCATAGACGTTCGCGCGGCGCGCTCAGTTCCACGAGCGGCCAGGGAAAGACGCTCACCATGTCGGTCTGCCGCAGCAGCGAAATGGCGATCGAGAACGAATGCGCCAGATGAATCTTGCGGGGCATCGGCACGCCGTGCCGCGAGAACATGTTATCGACGTTGGGTCCGTCATTGGCCGGGTCCCAGGTGAGAACCCAGTCGAGCTCGCGCAGGTCCGCGAGCGAGTGACAGCCGAGCAGCGGATGGCCTTCGCGGCCCACTACCGCGCAGGTCGACGAGAAGAGCGGCCGATAGTTGAATTCGACACCCGACGTGCCCGGCGCCGGCCGGCCGATGAAGAAGTCGAGGCTGCCGTCGCGCAGTCGCGGATTGGCGATCGACAACAGGCCTTCGAAGAATTCGAGCCTCACGTCGGGCATCTTCTCGCAGAACCGCGTGATGGTTTCCGGCAGGAACGTCATCGCGATCCACGGCGTCACGGCGACCGTGAGCTTGCCTCGCGGCGCGCCGCGCAACGCGCCCATCGCTTCGTGAGCGCGCGTCATCTGACCCACCATCAGCCGCGCATGGACCAGCAGCGCCTGGCCCGCTTCCGTCAGCATGACTCCCGATGACGTTCGGTTCACGAGCGGCATCTGCACGTCTTCTTCGAGCTGGCGCAGGCTCTTGGTGATCGCCGCGGGCGATGCGTCGAGCAGGCGCGCCGCGCCGCGAATGCCACCGGCCTCGGCGACGGCCACGAGTGTTCGAAGTTGCTGGAGCTTCATGCGGCGCCGGGTGTTAGCCGTTGGTTGTCACGTTCACGATTCTAGCTCTCCCCCGCCCGATTCTGTCGCGCTACTTTAGTGGCACGCCAGAGCTTCGCCTGCCGGATAACCCTGATACAGCGAGACATAACGAGAGACGCGAACGATGAATGCTCCAGACGACTTCCTTGCGATCCGCGATGAAATGATCGCGTTGCGGCGCCAGATTCACGCCCATCCCGAACTCGGCTACGAGGAGTTCATGACGAGCGATCTCGTCGCGCAACGCCTGCTCGACTGGGGTTACGAGGTCCATCGCGGACTTGCGGGCACCGGCGTGGTCGGCACGCTGAAATGCGGCGACGGTTCGCGCCGGATCGGCTTGCGCGCGGACATGGACGCGCTGCCGGTGCATGAGCGCACCGGTTTGCCTTACGCCAGCCTCACGCCCGGCAAGATGCACGCGTGCGGTCACGACGGCCACACGGCAATGCTGCTCGCAGCCGCTAAAGAGCTGGCCCGCACCCGCGACTTCGACGGCACTTTGCACCTCATCTTCCAGCCCGCCGAAGAAGGGCTCGCCGGCGCGCGGCGCATGCTCGAAGAGGGACTGCTGGAACGCTTTCCGTGCGACGCCGTGTTCGCCATGCACAACATGCCGGGCTATCCCGCCGGTCATCTCGGCTTTCGCGCAGGACCGTTCATGGCGTCCGCCGATCAGGTGACCGTGCGGGTGATCGGTCATGGCGGCCACGGCGCGATGCCGCATATGACGGTGGATCCTGTCGTCGTGTGCTCGGCGATCGTCCTCGCGCTGCAGACCGTGGTGTCGCGCAACGTCGCGCCGCTCGACATGGCCGTGATCACCGTGGGCGCGATCCACGCGGGCGAGGCGTCCAACGTGATTCCCGACGAAGCGCGCATGAACATCTCGGTGCGGGCCTTGCGCCCCGCCGTGCGCGACGAGCTGGAGCGGCGCATCACGCAGGTGATCGAACGCCAGGCGGCGGTGTACGGCGCACGCGCCGAAGTGAACTACGAGGCAAGCTATCCGGTGCTCGTGAACGACGCGGAGATGACCGCGTTCGCGGAGGACGTGGCGCGCGAATGGCTCGGCGACGATCGCCTGATCGCCGATCTCCAGCCTTTCACCGGCAGCGAAGACTTCGCGTGGATCCTGCGCCAGTGCCGTGGCTGCTATCTGATCATCGGCAATGGCGACGGCGAAGGCAGTTGCATGGTCCACAACCCCGGCTACGACTTCAATGACGACATCCTCATGACGGGCGCGCGCTACTGGGTGCGGCTCGTCGAAACCTTCCTCGCCTGACGCGCGCAGCGCCCGATTATCCATTCCCACA
Source organism: Caballeronia sp. NK8 (assembly GCF_018408855.1). Lineage (GTDB taxonomy): Bacteria > Pseudomonadota > Gammaproteobacteria > Burkholderiales > Burkholderiaceae > Caballeronia. Next base: position 99,778 of record NZ_AP024324.1, read on the forward strand.
CTTCGGAAATCGCTATGAAACGTGCATTGCTTCCCGTGTTGCTCGCGCTCGCGATGGTGCCCGCGAGCTGGCCCGCGATGGTGCAGGCGCAGGATCCCCAGACGCTGCGCTTTGGCGTCGATCCGAGTTATCCGCCGTTCGAGTCGAAGGCGGCGGATGGCTCGCTCGTCGGCTTCGATATCGAACTCGGCAATGCGATCTGCGCGCAACTGAACCAGAAATGCGTCTGGGTGGAGCAGAGCTTCGACGGCATGATCCCGGCGCTGAAGGCGCGCAAGTTCGACGCGATCCTCTCCGCGATGTCGGCCACCGCGTCGCGCCGTCAGCAGATCGACTTCACCCGTCGCCTTTACAACGGCCCGTCGGCGCTGATCGCGCGTTCCGGCACGAAGCTGCAGCCGGATGCGAAGGCCTTGCAGGGACAGCGCGTCGGCGTCGTGCAGGGTTCGACGCAGGAGAGCTTCGCGCGCACCGAATGGGCGACGAAGGGCGTCACGCTCGTGTCCTATCAGACGCAGGACCAGATTTATCAGGACCTCGTGACGGGCCGGCTCGACGCCGCGTTCCAGTCGTCGGTGCAGGCCGACTACGGCTTTCTGAAGACGCCGCGCGGCAAGGGCTTCGCGCTGGTCGGCGAGCCGGTGAACGACAATCGCGTGGCGGGCGATGTCGCGATCGGCGTGCGCAAAGGCGACGCCGCGCTCGAAGACCGCCTGAATCAGGCGATCGACGCGATTCGCAAGAACGGCAACTATCAGCGCGTGGCGTCGAAGTACTTCAACTTCGACATCTACGGCAATTGAACGCAATCAACCTACTCACAGGGAGCGAGCGATGCACGAAAGCCTGAAGGAGCGTCTTGCACGTGCCGTGACGCCGGCGCTGACGGAAGCGTTTCGTCGCGATGGCGCGGTGTGCGTGCGCAATATCTTCACGGAAGAAGAAGTCGCCTTGCTGCGCGACGGCATCGAGCGCAATCTCGCCGCGCCGAGCGAACGCGCCAAGGTCGCGAGCCGGCCCGACGATCCGGGCTGGTTTTTCGAGGACTTCTGCAACTGGCAGTCGAACGATGCGTACCGGAGCTTCATCGCCAAGTCCGCCGCGCCTGCGGTGGCCGGCGCGCTGATGGGCTGCGAGACCGTGCGGCTGTATCACGACCACGTGCTCGTGAAGGAGCCGAACACGCGCCAGCGCACGCCGTGGCATCAGGATCAGCCGTACTACAACATCGTCGGCGGGGACAACGTGAGCATGTGGATTCCCGTCGATCCGGTGGCGCGCGAGTCGACGCTCGAGTTCGTCGCGGGCTCGCATCGCGGGCCCTGGCTGATGCCGCGCACGTTCATGGAAAACGAGGCGAAGTGGTTCCCGGAAGGCAGCCTCGCGGATCTGCCGGACATCGAAGCCGATCGCGCCGCGCATCCGATCGTCGGCTGGGCGCTCGAACCGGGCGACATGGTCTGCTTCAACATGCTCACGCTGCATGCGTCGGGCGGCGTCGGAGGCAAGGCGCGGCGGCGCGCTTTCTCGATCCGCTTCATCGGCGACGACATCCGGCACACGCCGCGCCCGTGGCGCACTTCGCCCGAGTTTCCCGGACTCGCCTCCGTGCTGGCCGACGGCGCGCCGATGGATCATCCGCTGTTTCCGGTCTTGTGGACCGCGCGTGACTGACATCAGGATTCCTGTTTTTCAGACTGCGTACGCATCGCACGCGACAACGCATCGAGACTCGCGGTGAGCCGTTCGACGGGCAATGCATCGAGCGACATCACGATGTCGGCCAGCTCACGCGCCGCATGCCGAATCTCCTGCGGACCATCGCCTGCCGCATCGAGACCGACCATCACGCCGAACTTGCTGCGGATCTGCGCATCGGAAAAACGCGTCGCCGATGTCCACGGATCGCCGCTCGCATGATCGGCCGTGGCGCTGAACACCGCGCCGCGCGCATGGATGTCGACGCCGCCCGGCACGCCGCGCCATTGACCGCCCGTCATCCATTCGGCGATGTTCGATGACGAAGGCTCCGCCGTGACGGTCACGCGCTCGCGGAAGGCCGCGATGCGCGCATCGTTCATCGTCGCGGCTTCATACCAGCGCGGACCCGGCGCAATCGCATAAGCAAGGGCGGCGAGCGCATGCGCATGACTGAACTCCGCGCTCAGCGGATCGCGCGGCTGCTGTTCGCGGAAAATCGGCGTGAGCGCGAACGGATTGGCGCGCACCACGACACGCGTGATCTCGTCCGGGCGCAGCGCATGCCGGTCGAGCAACTGCGCGAACGCGCTCAGCGGATGATGAATCCAGCGGCAGCAGGGCCAGGGCTTGTACGTCGTGTTGAGAATCTGCCAGTCTTCGCCGAGGCCGGCGAGCAGCGCGTGATCGTCGTGACCCGGCGAGCCGTAGAACTTCCAGAACGCGTTGTCGCCGTCGAGTATGTCCGTGAAGCCCGTACTGCCGAGCCGCGCGAGCAGGGCGCACGATACCCCGATCTCCGCGCACCAGCCGGCGTCGGCATATTTGTACATCGGCTGTTCGACGGATTCCGCCCACCTGCGCAAGGTGGGCTGCGGCGAATTGCTGCCGCCGATGCCGAACGCGTGATTGGCCTGTCTCGTGTCGAGCCGCGCGATGTGCGCCGACGCGCCGATGGCCGCCCACGCGATCGTCGCGGCAGGCCCGCCCAGCTCGTTCCAGCCGATCACCTTGCCGTTCTCGATCTGCATGGGCGCACCCATCCAGCTGCCGATGCGCGCACCCACATCGAAGCCAACGGCAATCGCGCCAAGCAGATCGCGGCCGCTGCGCCGGTCCAGCTCCGCCAGCGCCAGCGCCGAGAACACGGTGGCGTTGCCGAAGTGCGTCGAGGTCGGGAAGGTGTCGTCGGCGTCGAGCACGTTGGCGAGGCGCGCGTTGGCATAGGCGGCCGCCGTCGCCGAGCTGCGCCGTGGCGAGCCGACGACGCTCGCGTGCGGCGCACCGCCGAGCGTGTTCACGTACTCGAGCGCGATCCTGCCGCTCGGCGTATCGACCGCGCCGAGCGCGCAGCCGATCGTATCGAGCAACAGGCGCTTTGTTTCGTGCACGACGGCTTCCGGAATGTCGTCAAAGCGCGTCTGTACGGTGAAATCGGCCAGTGTCTGTGTGAGCGAGGTCATATCGAATCATCCTGAACGAACACGCTTCAGAGCGCGTCCTGAAGTTGCGGCAGCGCCTCGAACAGATCGCCGACGACGCCGTAGTCCGCGACCTGGAAGATCGGCGCATCGGGGTCCTTGTTGATGGCGACGATCACCTTCGAATCCTTCATGCCGGCGAGATGCTGGATCGCCCCCGAGATGCCGACGGCGACATACAGTTGCGGCGCGACGATCTTGCCCGTCTGCCCGACCTGCAGATCGTTCGGGGCAAATCCGGCATCGACGGCCGCGCGCGATGCGCCCACGGCTGCGCCGAGTTTGTCGGCGAGCGGATAGAGCAACGCGAACCGTTCTTCGCTCTGCATGCCGCGCCCGCCGCTCACGACGATCTCCGCCGCGTCCAGCTCCGGGCGGTCCGAGCGCGCGATTTTTTCATCGACGAAAGCCGCTGTACTGCTCGTCGCCACGGTATTGACGGGCACGATGTCCGCGTTGCCGCCGCTCGCGTCCACCGGTGCGAAGGCGCTTGCGCGCACGGTCGCGCAGATCACCGGCGCGCACGACTGCACGGTCGCGATCGCGTTGCCCGCGTGAACCGGGCGCTTGAACGTATCGGCGGCAAGGACCGCGATGATGTCGGAGACGGGGTCCGCATCGAGCAGCGCGGCGACGCGCGGCAGCACGTTCTTGCCGTGCGAGGTCGCCGCGCAGAGGACGTGGCTGTAGTCCGCCGCCAGCGATGCGACCAGCGGCGCGAGGTTCTCCGGCAACCGGTGCGCGTGCGCGCTGTGATCCGCGACGAGCACTTGCCTGACATGCGCGATGCGCGCCGCCTGCCGCGCCACGTCCTGCACGTCGTGACCGGCGACGAGCAGCGCGATGTCGCCGCCGATCGCATGCGCGGCGGCGACCGCGTTCAGGGTAGCCGCGCCCAGCGCGCCGTTCGAATGTTCAGCGATTGCGAGAATGGCCATCAGATCACCTTTGCTTCCGTCCTGAGCCTGTCGACGAGTTGCGTGACGGACTCCACCTTGATGCCGCCCTTGCGGTCCGCGGGCGGCTCGACGCGCAGCGTGCGCAGCGTGGTGCCGACGGGCACGCCGAGCGCGCTGGCCGCGAGCGTTTCGAGCGGCTTCTTCTTCGCCTTCATGATGTTCGGCAGCGTTGCGTAGCGCGGCTCGTTGAGGCGCAAGTCCGTCGTGATGACGGCAGGCAGTTGCAGCGACACGGTTTGCAGCCCGCCATCGACTTCGCGCGTGACCGCGATGCGTTGCCCGTCGACCTCGACGGCGGAGGCGAACGTGCCTTGCGGCCAGTCCAGCAACGCAGCGAGCATCTGACCGGTCTGGTTGTTGTCGCTGTCGATCGCCTGTTTGCCGAGCAGCACGAGCCGCGGCGCTTCGCGTTCGACGACGGCCTTCAGCAGCTTCGCGACGGCAAGCGCGCCCGGCGTCTCCCGGGTTTCGACCAGAATCGCGCGGTCCGCGCCGATCGCGAGCGCCGTGCGCAATTGCTCCTGCGCGGCGGCGGGTCCGATCGACACGGCGACGACTTCCGTCGCGATGCCCTTTTCCTTCAGACGCACCGCTTCCTCGACGGCGATTTCGCAGAAAGGGTTGATCGACATCTTCACGTTGTCGAGTTCGACGCCGCTGTGATCCGCTTTCACGCGCACCTTCACGTTGTGATCGACGACGCGCTTGACCGTAACCAATACCTTCATGCTGACGACCTCATTGCGTGGCTCCTGAATAAAAAATGAACGGGATCGCTAGTGCGTCAATTGCGGACCACCGACATCCACGTAGCCTTCCTCGCGCGTTTCGGCATTGAAGCGTTCGAGTTCCGCATGCGCGGCGGCTTCGCCCTGCAACAGCGAACGGCTCGCGAACAGCAGCGCGCCGATCGAAACGGGCAGCACGCCGATCGCGCAGAGGATCGCGAGACGGAGATCGCCGGATGCGTCGCTCACGAGACCGACGAAGTAGGGTCCGAGACCCAGACCGAAGATGTTCGGGCCGAGCGAGAACGCGGCGAACGCCGTGCCGCGCAGGCGCGGAATGACGAGATCCTGCGTGGTCGCCTGAAGCGGGCCGAACCACATCGGCACGAAGAACGTCGCGACCGCGTAGGCGCAATAGAACAGCGTGACGCTTGGCGTGAGGTACTGCAGCACGGTCGCGGCGCTGAATGCGGTCGCCGTCACGCAGACGAAATACAGCCGGCCGAACGCGTGCTTGCGCTTGGCCCAGTCGCACAGATAGCCGCTCAGGCTGATGCCGGCGCCGCCCGCGATGATCGCGATGATGCCGAGATGCAGGCCCGCCTGCGCCGTCAGGCCGAGCGTGCGGCTCGCGTAGACGAACACGAAGGCATTGACGGCGTTCATCGCGAACGCGAGAAACGCGCCCGCCACGGTGACGGCCGCGAACGTGCGCGAGCCGGTGATGAGACGGTGCGCGTAGGCATCGCCGAGACGCGTGGCCTGATACCAGTTCGAGCACACATAGAACGCGACCGCGATGGCGATCCACTGCACGAGATTGCTGGTGATATCGAAGCCGCCGACCGTGGCGATCACGGCCTTACGACCCGCGGAGAGCACCTGATTGCTGCCCCAGGTGGCCACGATCACCAGCGCGACGGCAAGCAGCAGATAGACGACATTGCGCAGATATTCGCGACGCGGCGCGCCGAGCGCCTGCAGGCGCATCCAGCTCCACGGCGGAATCATCGCGCCGAGATCGCGCAGCGCGCTCGCGAACGGATGCGGGTCCTTTCTCGCGGGCACGGTGTCGAGCCTGCCACGCACCGGCTCGCGAACGGTCAGCATGACGACCAGTGCGAACAGGATGCCCGGCACGCCGACGCCGATGAACGACGCCTGCCATCCGGTCAGTCCGAACGGCGCGTTGCCGCCCGCGAAAGTCCGCTCCCACGCGGACACGATCGAGCCGCCGATCGCAAGCGATGCGCCCGCGCCCACATACACGCCGACGGAATAGAGCGCGAGCACCGTGCCGCGCCGCGCGCGCTCGAAGTAGTCGCCGAGCAGCGAGACCGCGGCGGGCGTCGCGCTCGCCTCGCCGATGCCCACGCCGATGCGCGCCGTGCCGAGCTGCACGAAGCTGCGCGAGAGACCCGACAGCGCCGTCATCAGCGACCAGAACGACAGCCCGAGCGCGAGCGTGCGCACGCGGCTCCAGCCATCGGCGAGACGCGCGAGCGGGATGCCGAACACGCAATAGAAGAGCGCGAACGACGTGCCGTACAAGAGGCCGAGCTGCGCGTCGGATACGCCGAGATCTTTCTTCAGATAGGGCGCGAGGATGGTCACGATCTGCCGGTCGACATAACTGAAGGCATAGATCAGCGTGAGGATGAACAGCACATACCAGCGATACCAGGGGCGTTCATGAGTCGTCATGGCGAGCCTTTGAAATGCGGCGCCGCGGCGGACAGGCGCGCGGCGCGGATGCGAATCGACGGCCATGCGCTCGCGCTTGCGGGCAGGCCGGCCTGTTTGAAAAGCGTCGTGCGAGGCGACTAGCCGGAACGGTTGATAGGCATGGCGTCGTGTCTCCTGATCTTGTTCGTTATCGGTGCCCGAGCGTCTGCGCTCATCGGCTGGTTCACAGAATAGCCATGCATATCGCCCCGAAACCAATACGTTTTTCCGATCCATTGAGAGGAAGAACCTTGCGTGCGTATCAGAGGGAAATCCTCTGAATTCCTCTGCAAACAGTATTGGTCGAGCCACGGGAGTGCTTGCTAGAGTGGCTTCACATCGAGGCGCCGCTGTGAGCAAGCGTGGCGGCGCGACGTAGGTTCTAACGACACGTAAAGCGTGATGGAGCATTCAGCTATGGCAAGAATCGAAGCGAACGGACGTGTACCGGTCGTCATCGTCGGAGCGGGGCCGGTCGGTCTTTCCCTCGCGGGCGATCTCGGCTGGCGCGGCATTCCCTGCGTGCTGATCGAGCGCGGCGACGGCACCGTGTTTCAGCCCAGGATGGACATGGTCGGCATTCGCACGATGGAGTTCTGCCGCCGCTGGGGCATCGTCGACGACGTCGAAACCGCGGGCTACAACCGCGACTATCCGCAGGACTACGCATGGGTGTCGCAGCTCGCGGGCGGCTATGAATTCGGCCGCGAACCGTTTCCGAGCGTGCGTGACGAAGCGCGGCCCGAGCAAAGCCCGCAAAAGCGCGAGCGCTGTCCGCAAAATTTCTTCGATCCCGTGCTGACGCGCTTCGCGAAGAAGACCGGCAACGCGCAGATCCGCTACTGCACGGAATACGTTTCGCACGAAGAGCGCGAGGACGGCGTCACGGTGACCGTGCGCGATCTCGCCTCGGGCAAGGAAGAAACCATCGAGTGCCAGTATCTCGTCGGTTGCGACGGCGGTGCGAGCCGCGTGAAGGAGCGTCTCGGCATCCGCATGACGGGCACCCCCGCGCTCACTTACACGACGAACGCGATCATCGAGTGCAAGGGGCTCGAAGCGCTGCACGACAAGAAGCCCGGCTACCGCTATATCTTCATCGGGCCGGAGGGCACGTGGAGCACGGTCGTCGCGATCAACGGGCGCGACTGGTGGCGTTTCTCGATCGTCGGCGACGGCACGATGCGCACGCTGTCGGAAGACGACGTGGCGACGGCCTTCCGGCGCGCGGTGGGTCGCGACGATGTGGAGTTCAGGATTCTCTCGGTAATGCCGTGGATCCGCCGCCAGCTCGTCGCCGATGACTACGGCACGGCCCGCGTGAAGATTGCCGGCGACGCGGCGCATCTCACCTCGCCGACGGGCGGCTTCGGCATGAACATGGGCATTCAGGATGCCGTGGATCTCGGCTGGAAGCTCCAGGCGATGGTCGAAGGCTGGGGCGGCGCGCATCTGCTCGACACCTACGAATTCGAGCGCCGTCCGGTCGCGATACGCAACGTCAACGAGGCGACCAGCAATCTCAAGCTGATGCTCACGCCGCGCGAGAACCTGAGCGCGGCCGTGTTCGAGCCGGGCGAAGCGGGCGACGAGGCGCGCCGCATCTTCGGCGACGCCTATACGGCGATGATGAAGCGCGAGTGGTACACCATCGGCATTCATCTGGGCTTTCGCTACGAAGGTTCGTCGATCGTCGTGCCGGACGGCACCCCCGAGCCGGACGACACGGTCAGCACCTATGTGCAGACCTCGCGCCCCGGCCATCGCGCGCCGCATGTGTGGCTCGCGCCGGGCCGTTCCACGCTCGACCTGTTCGGCCAGACTTTCGTGCTGCTGCGCTTCGATCCGTCGCTCGACATCGAAGCGCTGCGCGACGCGGCGCAGCGCGCGGGCGTGCCGCTCACCGTGATCGACGTCGGCAACGATGCGGCGCGCGCCGCCTACGAGCGCGCGCTGGTGCTCGTGCGTCCCGACGGCCACGTTGCATGGCGTGCCGACGCCGCGCCCGAGGATGCGCAAGCGCTGGTCAACGTGATTCGCGGCGTCTATCCCGTGAAGCCCGAGGCAGTCGTCAGCGAAGAGGTGGTCACGCGATGAAGCTCGTTACCTTCGACCAGGGCCGCATCGGCATCGTGGCTGGCGAGCGCGTCATCGACGTCACCGATCTCGCAGCGGCGCAGCCCGGAGCATGGCCACCCGTCGGCATGGTGCGCCTGATCGCCGAGTGGCAGCAGCGCGGCGGCGCGCTGCGCGACGCGCTCGCAAATCGCAAAGCCCAGCCGCTCGCGGACGTGCGACTCGAAGCGCCGGTGCAATGGCCGAACAAGGTCATCGCGTTTCCGGCGAACTATCACGCGCATATCGACGAAATGAAGCACGGCACGGGCAGCGGCGTGATCTCGACGTTCAAGGCGAGCGGCCAGGGTTTTTTCCTGAAGGCCAGTTCGAGCCTGAGCGGTCCCGCCGACGACATCGTCCTGCCGCCGCTCGCCGGCCGCGAGATCCACCACGAATGCGAGCTGGGCATCGTGATCGGCAAGCGCGGTCGCGGCGCCACGCGCGCCGAAGCCCGCGACTACGTGTTCGGCTTCACTTGCCTGCTCGACATGGTCGTGCGCGGCAAGGAGGAGCGCGTGATGCGCAAGTCGTTCGACACGTTCTGCCCGACCGGACCGTGGATCGTCACCGCTGACGAGATCGCCGATTTCGACGCCATCACGATGCGTCTCTACGTCAACGGCGAGGAGCGCCAGCGCGCGTCGACCCGCGATCTGATCGTCGACATTCCCGAGATGATCGCGATGTCCTCGGCGGTGATGACGCTCGAACCGGGCGACATCATCGCGAGCGGCACGCCGGCGGGCGTCGGTCCCGTCGTGGACGGCGACGTGCTCGACATCGTGATCGACGGCATCGGCTCCATGACGCTGCGCGTGCGTCAGGGCGAGCTCGGCGCGCATCCCGTGTGGGACGAGGCGAAGGCCGGTCTCGCGGTGTGACGGACCAACGAACGGAGAACAGTGATGTCGCACAAGCTCACGCAGGCGCCGCGTGCTCCCGATGGCTATTTCGATGACTTGCAGGCCCGCGCGTTCTCGCCGGGCTGGGCCAAGAAAGCGCCGCAGATGTGGCCCGCGCCGCGCCCGCGCTTCGTGCCGGCCGTGTGGCGCTACGCCGATGCGCGCGCCGCGCTCGATGCCGCCTGCGCATTCGTTTCGCCCGAGCAGGCGGAGCGGCGCAACCTGATCATGGTCGATCCGATCGCCGACAACATCTACCCGACCTGCCGCAATCTGGTGGCGGCCTATCAGCTCGTGCTGCCGGGCGAGACGGCGCGCTCGCACCGCCATTCGCCGAACGCGCTGCGGCTGATTCTGGACGCGGGCGAGCGCACCTTCACGATCGTCGACGGCGTGAAGATCGATGTCGCGCCCGGCGACGTCGTGCTCACGCCTTCGTGGCACTGGCATGGCCACAGCAATTTCGGCGACGAACCCGCCTTCTGGATCGACTTCCTCGATGTGCCGCTGGTGCAGAACCTCGAATGCATGTTCTTCGAGGATCACCCGCAACGCAACGAACCCGTGACGACGCACGCGCCGGATTCGCCGATGCGACACCAGTGCGCGGAGCTGGAGCGCGGTGCGCGGGAACACGGCGCGTTCGAACTGGACACGCAATGCCTGAATACCATCGGCGTGCATTCGATCGGCCTCGTGCACGGTGCGCGGCAGGACGAGCGGCCGCGCATCGACAACAACCTTTACACCGTCATGAGCGGCCAGGTGCGCGTGAGCGTCGAACCGCTCGGCGCGGTCGAGCTTACGCGCGGCGATGTGATCGCCATTCCGTGCTGGCACGCGTTCACGCTCGAAAGCCTGTCGGAACACGCGCAACTGATACGCGTGACCGACGAGCCCGCGCTGCGCGCGCTCGGCTTTCGCGACGTGACCCGGCCCTGACGCGGCGCACATGAGGAGAACAACGTGAAGTTCAGCGAAGAACAGGAGATGCTGCGAGACATGGTCCGCAGGGTCGCCGACGAACAGGTGCGCCCGCTCGTCGCGGAAATGGAAGAGACGCGCGACTTCCCGGAAACGCTCGTCGAGGTGTTCGGCGATCTCGGCCTGCTGCAGATGTGGGTGCCGGAGGAATACGACGGCCCGGGCGGCGATCTGACGTCGGTGTGCATCGCCAAGGAGGAGATCGGCAAGGTGTCGCTCGCCGCGTCGACGTTGTGCGCGAACAATTCGATCGGACTGATTCTGCCGCTGCTGCACTTCGGCACCGACGCGCAGCGGCAACGTTATCTGCCGGAAGCGGCGAAGGGCCGCACCATCTCGTGCGTGGCGATCACGGAGCCGGAGGCCGGCTCGGATGTCTCCGCGATCCGCACCGTGGCGCGCCGCGACGGCGCTTCATATGTGATCGACGGCCAGAAAAGCTGGATCACCTGGGCGGCGCAAGCACACACGATGCTCGTCTTCGCGCGCACATCGGAAGGACGCGGACACGAAGGCATCAGCGTGTTCCTCGTCGATACGAACACGCCGGGACTCAAGATCGGCCGCAAGGAAACGAAGATGGGCCGGCACGGTTCGCCGAGCTATCTGGTGTTCTTCGAGAACATGCGCGTCGATGCGGACTGTCTGCTCGGCGAGGAGGGCAACGGCTTCAAGGCCTGCATGAAGATTCTCGACCTCAACCGGCCATCGGTCGCGGCGTCGTCGCTCGGGCTCGCGCAGGCCGCGCTCGACGAATCCGTGCGCTATGCGAAGGACCGTCGCCAGTTCGGCAAGCGCATCGGCGACTTTCAGGCGATCCAGTTCAAGCTCGCCGACATGGCGATGAAGATCGAGGCCGCGCGCACGCTGCTCTACACCAGCACGCAGGAAATCGACGCCGGCGACACGAGCCGCCTCACGCTGCTTTCGTCGATGGCGAAGTGCTTCGTCACCGATGTCGCCATGGAGGTCGCGCTGGAAGCCGTCCAGGTGCACGGCTCATACGGCTACTCGACCGAATATCCCGTCGAGCGCTTCATGCGCGACGCCAAGCTGAACCAGATTCTCGAAGGCACCAACGAGATTCATCGGCTGATCATCGCGCGGCAACTGCTCGGCAAGTGATGCGGGACCACTCCATTGACCTCGAAGGACTCTGACATGACGACGAATATTCATCCCGCGCTGGGGGAAGCCGCGCGCGCGTTTCTATCGCGCGAGCATCAGTTGCTGATCGACGGCCGCATGATCGCATCCGATGGCGGCAGACGCACCGAGATCCTCGATCCCGCGACGGGCGAGGTTATCGCCACGGTGGCGGAAGCGACGGCCAGCGATGTCGATCGCGCGGTCGCGGCGGCGCGCGGCGCGCTGGAAGGCGCGTGGCGCAAGGTCACGCCGGCCGAACGCACGCGCATGATGCTGCGCTTCGCCGACCTGATCGAAGCCAACGCCGACGAACTCGCGCACCTCGAATGCATCAACAGCGGCAAGCCGCTGCCGTTCTGCCGCAATGGCGACGTGCCGGGCATCGTCGAGATGCTGCGCTACATGGCGGGCTGGACGACGAAGATGGGCGGCGAGACGCCGAACGTTTCGCTCCCCGGCGAATGGCACGCGTACACGCTGCGTGAACCGGTGGGCGTGGTCGGGCAGATCATCCCGTGGAATTTCCCGCTCAACATGGCGATGTGGAAGATCGCGCCCGCGCTCGCGGCGGGTTGCGCGGTCGTGATGAAGCCTTCGGAGCAGACGCCGCTCACGGCGCTGCGGCTCGGCGAGCTCGCGCTGGAAGCGGGCATACCGCCGGGCGTGCTGAACATCGTGACGGGCTTTGGCCATCCGGTGGGTTCGGCTCTCGCCGCGCATCCGGGCGTCGACAAGGTCGCGTTCACGGGGTCGGGTGAAACGGGACGGCGCATTCTGCAGGCGGCGAGCGGCAACCTCAAACGTGTCTCGCTGGAACTGGGCGGCAAATCGCCGGTGATCGTGTTTCCCGACGCGAACCTCGAAGCGGCAGCGGCGGGCGTGTGTTCGTCGATCTTCTTTCACGCCGGGCAGATCTGCGCGGCGGGCTCGCGGCTGTATGTCCACGAGCGCGCCTACGAACCGATGCTCGAACTGATCGCGAAGCGCGCCAACGGCATGAAGATGGGCCACGGCCTCGATGCGGGCACGGACATGGGCCCGGTGATCTCGCGACGCCAGCTCGACCGCGTGGCGGGCTACATCCATAGCGGACAGGAGGAGGGCGCGACGCTGTACGCGGGCGGCGGCGCGTCCGGCGAGCGCGGCTTCTTCGTGCAGCCGACCGTGCTGACGGGCGTGAAGCCCGGCATGAAAGTGCACGACGAGGAAATCTTCGGGCCAGTGCTGTGCGCGATGTCCTTCGACGACGACGATCTCGATCGCATCGCGGCCACCGCGAACGCGTCGACCTATGGGCTCGCGGCGAGCATCTGGACCAAGGACATCGGCCGCGCGCACAAGATGGCGCGCCGCATGCAAGCGGGCATCGTCAATGTGAATGCGTTGTCGTCGCCCGACGCGACCTTGCCGTACGGCGGCTACAAGCAATCGGGCTGGGGCCGCGAGCGGGGCTTCGAGGCCATCGAGCTGTACACCGAGGTCAAGGCGGTCGCGATCAACCTGAACAACTAGGAACGGGAGAAGACACATGACAGGCAGCATCGACTACGTCGCGAAGGATGGCCGGGCCTATATCACGATCGATCGCCCGGAGAAGAAGAACGCGATGACGAGTGCCATGCTCGATCAGCTGATGGACGGCTACGACCGCGCCGAAGCCGACGACGACGTGCGCGTGGTGGTGCTTCGCAGTGCGGGCGACGATTTCAGCACCGGACACGATCTCGCGGAAGTCGGCACCGAATACGGCGCAACGACACTGGACGAAAAGGGACGTCCGCGCAAGCCGAGCCAGCGCGCGCGGCTCCTGCACGACAAGCGCTATATCGAACGCTTCGAGCGCATCTTCAAGTTTCTGAAGCCGACGCTCGCGCTCGTGAAGGGCTATTGCCTCGGCGCGGGCCTGTATCTCGCGGAAGGCTCCGATCTCGTGATCGCGGCCGACACGGCGAAGATGGGTCATCCGGAACAAAAGCTCGGGCTGTCGGGCGCGGCCTACTTCGCCGCGTGGGAAATGATGGCGTTGGGCCCGCGCAAGGCGCGCGAGCTGTTGCTGATGGCGGACGTGTGGGATGCGCAGACGTGTCTCGCCAACGGCCTCGTCAACAAGGTCGTGCCGCTCGCATCGCTCGACGACGCGGGCGAAGAATGGGCGGAGCGCATCGTGCGGCTGCCGCGCGATGGCATCGTGGTCGGCAAGGCGGCGACCAATCTCGCGATGGATTCGCTCGGCATCGCGAGCCAGTTCGCCTACGGTCACGTGCTGCACGCGCTCGCGACCAACGTGCGTTACGAATCGGACGAATACAACTTCATGAAGCAGCGCCGCGACAAGGGCGTGCGCGCCTCGAACCACGAGCGCGAAGCGTTCTACACCGAGAAGGAAAAGGCATGAAAACGGCGCTGCAAGGCCTCAGGGTGCTCGACTTCACGCAGATGATGACCGGCCCGTTCGCAACGATGATGCTCGGCGACTGCGGCGCCGACGTGATCAAGGTCGAGCAGCCGGAGGGCGATCCGTTTCGCCGCTCGGGCGAGACCACGCTCAACGGCGACGGCGCATTCTTTCTCGGCGTGAATCGCAACAAGCGCGGCATCGTGCTCGATCTGAAGACAGAGGAAGGGCAGGCCGCCGCGCGCGCGCTCGCCGCCGAGGCCGACGTGCTGGTCGAAAACTTCCGTCCCGGCTTCACGGAACGTGTGGGCATCGGCTATGAAGCGTTGCGCGAGCTGAATCCGCGCCTCGTCTATTGCTCGATTTCGGGCTTCGATCGCAACGGGCGCGACCGCAACCGTCCCGCGCTCGACATGATCATCCAGGCGATTTCCGGCGTGATGCAGGTCACGGGCACGGAACAATCCGGGCCGCTCAAGACCGGCTTTCCGTTTTCTGACCTCGTGACCGCGCTGCTCGCCGCGATCGGCATGCTCACCGCATTGCAGGCGCGCGAGCGCACGGGCGAAGGCCAGCGCGTCGATCTGTCGATGCTCGACGCCAGCATCTTCAGCCAGGTGCCGCGCGACGTGTACTTCGACCTGACCGCGCAGACGCCACGGCGCATGGGCAACCAGCACTGGGACATCGTGCCGAACAACACGTACGCGACATCCGATGGCCGCGACATCATGATCATCACGATCAACGACAAGTTCTGGCAGGTGCTGTGCGATGCGCTCGATGCGCCCGAACTGAAGACCGATGAACGATTCGCCACGAAGGCCGCGCGTCTCGCCAACCGCGAACTCGTCAACGCACGGCTCGGCGCGATCTTCGCCACGCGCGATCTCGACGCGTGGGACGAGCGGCTCTCGGCGGCGGGCGCGATCTACGGCGCGGTGCGCACCTGGCCCGAAGTGTTCAGCGATCCGCACGTCGTCGACAAGCTGCTGAAGACTCTGCCGCATCCGCAGGGCGGCGCATTCAGGATCATCAATAACCCGCTGAATTTCTCCGGCACGCCGACGCACATCGACCGCTCGCCGCCGATGCTCGGCGAACACAACGGCGAAGTGCTCGGGCGGCCCGGCCGCGCATGGCCCGCCGTGGGCGCGTGATCAGGTGAAGAACAGCAAGGAGGGCATCGTGGAGCAGACCTGCATCATCGTCGGCGCGAGCCATGCGGCGGCGCAACTCGCGCCGAGTCTGCGGCAGGAGGGCTGGCAAGGGCGCATCGTCGTGATCGGCGACGAACCGCATCTGCCCTATCACCGGCCGCCGCTGTCGAAGGCGTATCTGCTCGGGGAAAAGGACAGCAACGATCTGCTGATCCGCGCGGCCGACGCGTACGCGAAGTTCGGCATCGAATTTCGTCTCGGCGAGCGGGTCGTGTCGATCGACCGTGAGCGCAAGTCGGTGACTTTGCAGGACGGCAGCACGCTCGCTTACGACAAGCTCGCGCTGTGCACCGGCACGCGTGTGCGCACCGTGGCGCTGCCGGGCGCGCAACTGGAAGGCGTGCATTACCTGCGCGGCATCGCGGACATCGATCGCATTCGCCGTCATGTACAGCCGGGCGCGCATGCCGCGATCGTCGGCGGCGGCTATATCGGGCTGGAGACGGCGGCCGTGCTCAATCGGCTCGGCATGCGCGTGACCGTGCTCGAAATGGCGCCGCGCGTGCTCGCGCGCGTGACCGCGCCGGACGTGTCCGCGTTCTTCGAGCGCGTGCACCGCGAAGAGGGCGTCGATATCCGCACGGGTGTCACGGTCGATCGCTTCGAGGGTGACGCACGCGTCGAGCAGATCGTGCTGCGCGATGGAACGACGCTCGCCGCGAGTCTCGTGGTGGTCGGCGTGGGCGTGATGCCGAACGTGGAACTGGCGCAGGCGGCCGGACTCGATGTCGACAACGGCATCGTGGTCGATGCGTGCGCGCGGACTGCGGACCCGGACATCGTCGCGGCCGGCGACTGCTCGTTGCATCCGTCGCCGTATTACGGGCGCATCCGGCTCGAGTCGGTTCCCAATGCGACCGAGCAGGCGAAGGCCGCCGCCGCGGCGCTGTGCGGCAAGGACAAGCCGTATCGCGCGCTGCCGTGGTTCTGGTCCGACCAATATGACATCAAGCTGCAGATCGCGGGTCTCAACGCGGGCTATGACCAGGTCGTCGTGCGCGGCTCGCGCGACACGGGCCGCAGCTTCAGCGCGTTCTATCTGAAGTCCGGACGGCTCGTCGCGGCGGACTGCATCAACCGCGCGCAGGAATTCATGCAGAGCAAGCGTCTGATCGCCGAAGGCATCGCCGTCGATGCCGCGCGGCTTGCCGACGAGACGTTTTCATTGAAGTCGCTGTTCGAAGCGGCGCAGCAACAGTCCGATTGATTCAGATTGATTCAGCCAGAGAGAGGTGTGCAATGCCAGTCGTCAAATACGTGCAGGTGAGCGGCGAAACCACGGCAGTCGATGTTCCGCTCGGCAGTTCGGTGATGCAGGGCGCGGTCGACAACATGATCGCGGGAATCGTCGCGGAATGCGGCGGCGCGTGCAGTTGCGCGACCTGCGAGGTCCATGTCGATGCGACGTGGATGCGGGTGGTCGGGGAAGCCTGCGACATCGAGCGCGAAATGCTCGAAGGCCTCGGCGAGCCGCGTAGCAACAGCCGCCTGAGCTGCCAGATCGAGATCACGCCCGAGCTGGACGGACTCGTCGTCGCGATTCCGGGCTGACGGGGAGGGCGCATGGCGGTGACGGTGAGCGATCTGCTGTCGGTATTGCGCGTGCGCGAGGGGCAGCGTCATGTGTTCTCGGGCGAGTCGCTCGTCGACGGCGTGCGCCGCATCTACGGCGGGCAACTGCTCGCGCAGTCGATCATGGCGATGGGACGCACCGTGCGCGACGCACACGGCCTGCATTCGATGCAGGGCTATTTCGTGCATCCCGGCGACGTGACGAAGCCGCTGCGCTTCGACGTGGAGCCGGTGCGCGATGGCCGCAGCTTCAGCACCCGCCGCGTGGTCGTCACGCAGGCGGCGCGCGTGGTGTTCATGGGCGCGGCGTCGTTTCAGGCGGCTGAAGGCTGTCACGAGCGATTGCCCGCGACGCCGGACGTGCCGCCTCCCGATCACATGCCCGCCGAAGCGGAATTTTTCGCGCGCGAAGCGCACTTGCTGGAACGGCGCCGCTCGCACGTCTCGACGATCATGCAGCTCTTCGAACGGCGCAGCGAGATGTGGCGGCCCTGGCTCGATCCGGGCGTCACGGCGCCCGTCAACGGACTCTGGTGCAGATTGCGCGAGCCGTGCGGCGACGACCCGCTGCTGTGTCACGCCGTGCTTGCGTATGCGTGCGACCTCGATCTGATGACCACGGCGATGCGTCCGCGCGGCCACGGCACGATGGACCGCCGCACCCGCTCCGCGAGCCTCGATCACGCAATGTGGTTCCACGCGCCCGTGCGCCCCGACGCGTGGTTCTACTACGACATGACCGGGCCGTGCGCATCGAACAATCGCGGGCTCGGCGCGGGCGCGCTGTATCAGGATGGCCGGCGCGTCGGCACTGCGATGCAGGAAGGGCTGATGCGGGTTATCGAGGACGAAGCACAGTGAGCGACACGATGGGTCAGTGGAACGACAAGTTCGAGCGCGCCGGGCGCAGATGGTCCGAGTGGACGATGCACGAGTACGCGCAGACGGATCGCGTGATCGGGCACATCATCGAGGACAAGGCGCGGCGTCATCCGCATCACGAGGTGTTCCGGTTTCGCGAGCGGACGGTCAGTTTCGAGGAACTGAACGCGTCGTCGAACCGGGCGGCGAACGGCTTTCGCGCACTCGGCATCGGTCCCGGCGACAAGGTCGCGCTGATGCTGTCGAATCGTGTGGAGTTCCTGTTCGCGTGGTTCGGGCTGAATAGAATCGGCACGGTATGCGTGCCGATCAACATCGCGTTGAAGGGCGAAGGTCTCGCGTATCAGATCGATCATGCCGATTGCGTCGCGCTCGTCGTCGAACCTGCGTACGCCGACGCACTCGGCGCGATCGCGGACCGGTTGCCGAAGCTGAATCACACGATCGTCGTGGATGCGCGCGCGCAACCTCGTTTCGCCGCCTGGCCAGGGCGAGAGACCCTGCATTTCGACGAACTGATGTCGCATGCGGAAACCGCGCCCGGCGTGTCCGTGGACTTCAGGCAGTTGTCGACCATCTCGTACACGTCGGGCACGACGGGACGCTCGAAGGGCGTGCTGATCAGCCATCACTACTGGTACGAGATCTGGGCGCAAGCCGTGAAGTACGCGCGCTATACGGATGAAGACGTCCTCTACACCGGTTTGCCGTTCTTTCACACGAGCGCGCACGGCACGACCGGCCCCGCGCTCCTCGCCGATGCACAGGCCGTGTTCGTCGAACGCTTTTCGGCGAGCCGCATGCTGGACGATTGCCGGCGGTGGAACTGCACGTCGGCGAAATTCATCGGTGGCATGCTGTCGATCTTGATGAAGCAGACCGCTTCGCCGCTCGATGCCGACAATCCGCTGCGCCTGATGGTGGGCGCCGCCGCGCCGCCGCATCTGTGGCATGCGTTCGAGGCGCGCTTCAATACGCGGCTGCTCGAACTGTACGGCATGACCGAATGCAGCAGCTGTCTCGTGAATCCCTACGACGAGCGTCGCGCGGGCGCATGCGGCAAGGCGATCACGGGCTATGAAGTGCGCGTCGTCGACGATCTCGACAACGAAGTCGCGCAAGGTCAGACAGGCGAGCTGGTCGTGCGGCCACAACGTCCGTTTCTCGGCACGAGCGGATATTACAAGGATGCCGAAGCAACGCTCGACCTGTTTCGAAATCTGTGGATGCACACCGGCGATCTCGCGCGGCAGGACGAAGACGGCTACTTCCACTTCGTCGACCGAAAGAAGCAGGCGCTGAGGCGGCGCGGCGAGAATATTTCATCGTTCGAAGTCGAGGCCGTGATCGGCGCGCACCCGGCCGTGCTCGAATCGTGCGTGGTGGGCGTGCCATCGGAACTCGGCGAAGACGACGTCAAGGCCGTCGTCGTGCTCAGGCGCGGCGAGCAACTGACGGAGTGCGAGCTGATCCGCTGGTGCGAGCCGCGTCTCGCGTACTTCGCGATACCGCGCTACGTCGCGTTTCGCGACAGCCTGCCGAAGACGCCGAGCGAGCGCGTCGAGAAGTATCGGCTGCGCGCGGAAGGCGTCACCGCCGACTGCTGGGACCGCGAGCGCGCCGGCGTCGTCATCGATAGGAATTCGGTCTCACGATCCAGCAAAACAGTATTGGACCTGCAACGCCCGCTGCGCGAATCTTGAGCCTGAGCCGCTCGAAACAGAGCGCGAAGATAGATGATCCGGTTCAAGAACATATCGTGAGAAGAGGTGACACATGACATCGAACGTTGCAGTCGTGACAGGCTCGAACGGCCTGACTGGACAAGCCATTTGCAAGAACCTGAGCGAGCGCGGCTATACCGTCGTCGGACTCGATATCGCCGAGTCGGGCAAGGGTGAATACGCCTACCGCGCGTGCGACGTCACCGATATCGAACAGATTCGCGCGGCCGTCGAAGCAATCGACGCGCAGTACGGCACCATCCGCGTGCTCATCAACAATGCGGGCGTGTGGCACGGCAAGACCTTCTTCGACATCTCGCCCACCGACTACGACTTCACCTACGGCGTCAACGCGCGCGCGCCCTTCTTTCTGAGCCAGGAAGTCGCGAAGCGTCTCGTCAAGGCGGGCGGCGGCGGCGTGATCGTCAATCTTGCGTCGATCGTGGCGACGGCGGGCAGCGGCGTGACCGACTACGGCGGCTCGAAGGCGGCCGTCATCAACCTGACGAAGAGCCTCGCCAAGCCGCTCGGTCCGCACGGCATCCGCGTCGCGGCGGTGTCGCCGGGCACGATCAACACGGCGATGGGCGAGAAGGTGCCCAAAGAGATTCGCGACAGGCTCATCGCCGGCTCGGGTCTGCAGCGCGCAGCCGAGCCCGAGGAGATCGCATCGGCGATCGGCTTTCTCGTCAGCGACGATGCGCGCTACGTGACGGGCGCGACGCTCGACGTCAACGGCGGTCTGTGAGCGGTTCCCGACATGAGCTCAATCATTCAATGGATGTGACGGGAGGCGCGATGTCTGGATGTCCTTTCAGCAAACCGGCGTTCCCGATGCCACGGCAATGTCCGTTCGTTCCGCCTGCCGAGTACCGCGATTATCAGCAACAGCCGGGACCGGTGAAAGTGCGGATGTGGGACGGCAAGGACGCATGGCTTTTCACGCGTTACGACGACGTGCGCGCCGTGCTCGGCGACAACCGCTTCAGCGGCGATCCGCACGTGAGCGGCTTTCCGAGTCTCTCGCCCGCGCGCAACGCGGTGCTCGATCTGGAGCCGGCGTTCATTCGCATGGACCCGCCGCAGCACGGCCACTTTCGCCGCATGCTGACCAAGGAGTTCATGATCAAGCGCGTGAGCGAGATGCGCCCGCGCATCGAATCGATCTTCAGCCGGCTCGTCGACGAACTGCTGGAAAAGGGGCCGCCCGCGAATCTGGTCGATGATCTCTTCCTGCCGCTGACCTCGGAAGTGATCGCGGGCCTGCTGGACGTGCCCGCGTGCGATCACGGCTTCTTCCAGGAGCAGAGCCGCCTGAAGGTGCTGCTCGATGTCGATCCGTCGATCCCGAAGGCGGCGTCGGACCGCATCCTGTCGTATCTCGACCGGCTCATCACCGAGCGCGCGCAGGATGCGGAGAAGCGCACGGACCTGCTGAGCCGGCTGATCGTCGAGCAGGTGCGGCCGGGACATCTGACGCATCGCGAACTGGTCATCATGGCCGAACTGCTGCTGATGGCCGGCCACGAAACGACCGCGAACCAGATGGCGCTCGGCGTCTTCAGCTTCCTCACCAACCCGGACCAGTTGCAGTTGTTGCGCGACACCCCTTCGCTGCTGCGCAACGCGGTCGAGGAAATGCTGCGCTTTCATACCATCGTTCACTACAACGCGTTCAGGGTCGCGACGGAGGACGTCGAAGTGGCGGGACAGATGATCCGCAAGGGCGACGGCGTCATCGCGCTGATCTCCGGCGCCAATCACGACGCCACGGCGTTCGAGCAGCCCGAGCGGTTCGACATCACACGCAAGGCCGATCATCACGTCGCGTTCAGCTACGGCATTCATCAGTGTCTCGGGCAGCCGCTCGCGCGCGTCGAATTGCAGGTCGTGTTCGCGTCGCTGTTCGAGCGCATGCCGGGCCTGCGCTTCGCCGTGCCGCTCGAAGCGATCGAGGGCAAGGGCGATCATTTCGTGCAGGGTCTCGAAGCCTTGCCCGTCACCTGGTAACCAACCGCAGCGCGCATTCGCGCGATGAAGGAGAGTAGGGCATGGCAAACGGAAACTTCAAACTGCGCGTCGCCGTCGATCAGGATGTGTGCGTCGGCGCGGGACTGTGCGTGCTGTCGAGCGCCGACGTGTTCGATCAGCGCGACGAGGACGGCGTCGTCAAGCTGTTGCAGACGGAGCCGGACGAGGCGCTGTACGAAAAGGTGCTGGGCGCGGCGCGCAAATGCCCGTCGAAGGCGATCAAGGTCGAGAAGTTCATCGACGATGCGGCCGCGCAGGAGAGCGGGCAGTGAGCGCGCGGCCCGAATCGGTGGTGATCGTCGGGGCGGGGCAGGCGGGGTTGCAGGCCGCAGCGTCCTTGCGCGAAGAAGGCTACGAGGGCGTGATCCAGATCATTGGCGACGAAGCGGGCCTGCCGTATCAAAGGCCGCCGCTGTCCAAAAGCTTCCTGACCGGCGACGTCGCGGCAGACGAACTGAGCCTCGAAGAAGCACACTGGTTCGACGACGCGCGCATCGAACGGCTCGCGGGCGAGCGCGTCAGTGCGATCGATCGCCGGCGCAGGCGCTTGTCGCTGGCGTCGGGGCGCATCGTTCCCTACGATCATCTCGTGCTGGCGACGGGATCGCGCAATCGCGCGCTGCCGTTCCTGACGCAGCCGACGCATGGCGTCGTGTCGCTGCGCTCCGTATCCGATGCGCAGCGGCTCAGGACTGCGCTCGGCGAAGCGCGCCGCGTGGTCGTGATCGGCGGCGGCTTTCTCGGTCTGGAAGTCGCCAGCATCGCGGCCGCGCGCGGATGCGACGTGCATGTCGTCGAGTCCGTCGAGCGCGTGATGAAGCGCGCGATCTCGGCAGAGATGTCGGCGGCGTGCGCGGCGCATCATCAGGCGGCCGGCGTGCGCTTTTCCTTCGACGCGCGGGTGGCGGGCATCGTCGGTCACGGCGCGTCCGTGAGCGCGGTCGAACTCGCCGACGGCGCGCGGCTCGACGCCGATCTCATGCTGGTGGCCGCGGGCGTGGCGCCGAACAGCGAGCTTGCCGCGGCGTGCGGCCTGTCCGTGTTCAACGGCGTCATCGTCGACGAGCGGCTGCGCACGTCCGACCCGGCGATCTCCGCCATCGGCGATTGCGCGGCGTTTCCCTACGCGTTCGACGGCGGCGATCTGCTGCGGCTCGAATCGGTCCAGAACGCCGTCGATCAGGCGCGTCATGTCGCGCGTTCGCTGCTCGGCGATGCGACGCCGTACGACCAGACGCCCGTCTTCTGGAGCGATCAGGGCGGCGCGCGGCTGCAGATCGCGGGCGTCGCGCGCCGGCTCGACAGCAGCGTCGTGCGGGGCGATCCCGCATCCGGCGCGTTCTCCGTGTTTCGCTACCGGCATCATCGGCTGACGGGCGTCGAATCGTGCAACCGGCCAGCCGATCACATGTCCGCGCGCAGGCTGCTGCAACGGCGCATCAGCCCGTCGCGCGAGCAGGCCGCCGATCCGTCGTTCAACCTGAAGCTGCTGTTGACGGCCGAGGAAGCGGTCTGATACCCGCCGCGAGGAAAGACTTTCATGGCTGCATCGTCCATTCTCGACGGCGTGCGCATTCTCGACATGACGTCGGTGATCTTCGGCCCGTATTGCACGGCGACGCTCGCCGAAATGGGCGCGGATGTCATCAAGATCGAGCCGCTCTCGGGCGACGAAATCAGGCGCGTCGGACGGCCGGCGCAGACGCGCGGCATGGGACCGGCGCACATGACGCTCAATCGCGGCAAGCGCTCGGTCGTGTGGGATCTGAAGACGGCGCGCGGCAAGGCATCGCTCGTGCGCCTGCTCGGCCGGTGCGATGTGTTCATCCACAATTTGCGCCGCGACGCGATCGCGCGGCTCGGTCTCGGCTACGACGCCGTTCGCGCGCTGCATCCGCGTCTCGTGTACGTGCATTGCACGGGCTTCGGCGAGGACGGCCCGTATGCGGGACGGCCCGCTTATGACGACATCATCCAGGCCGCATCCGGCGCCGCGAGTCTCTTGCCGCGCGCGGATGGCAACCCGGCGCCGCGCTATCTGCCGATGGCGATGGCCGACAAGGTCGCGGGCCTGCACGCAACCTATGCCGTGCTCGGCGCTCTGCTGCATCGGGAGCGCACCGGGTCCGGGCAGTCTGTCGAAGTGCCGATGTTCGAAAGCTTCACGCATTTCCTGTTGCAGGAGCATCTCTACGGCCGCGCGCTGATTCCGCCGACGGAGAGCGCGGGCTATCCGCGCCAGCTCGATCCGCTGCGCCAGCCGTTGAAATGCCTCGACGGCTATATCGCAATTGCGCCTTATACGGACGAACGCTGGGTGCGCTTTTTCGACGTGACGGGTCACGCGGATTTTCTGCAGCGCGAGAAGCTGTGCACGGCGCGCGATCGCTTCCACGCGCTCGACCGCATGCACGCGGAAATGGCCCGCATCGTCGCGGGCAAGCCGTTGCGCGACTGGCTGATGCTGTTCGCCGAATGCGATATCCCCGCATCCGAAGTCAGGGATCTCGATGGCGTGCTCGCCGATCCGCATCTCGCGGCGACGGGCTTCTTCGAGCGCAGGACGCATCCATCGGAGGGCGACTATGTGCAGATGCGTCCGCCGGTGCGCTTTCACGGCGCGCCCACCGCCGAGGTGCGCACGGCGCCGCATCTGGGCGAGCACAGCGACAAAGTCGACGACTGGCTGCAAGAGCCGCGCTGAACGCCTCAATGAGCGCGTCAGGCGGCCGCTGCTTCGACCAGACGCGGGGAAGAGGTATCGATGAAGTATTGCGGATGACGCGCGATCAGTTGCGCCGAATTGGCGCGCGCCGCTTCCCGCCATGCATTGAGCAGCGGCGGCACGCGATCCTTGTGCCAGGCGAGCGACAGCGACACGCCCGGCGTGTCGACCGCGAGCGGCCGGTAGGCGACGCCGTGCGGCTGCATCAGCTGCATGATGGCGGGCACGACCGCGACGCCCACGCCCGCCGCGACGAGGCACGCGGACGTATGCATGTCGTAGGCTTCCTTGGCGACATTGGGCTTGAGATTCGCATCGTCGAAGAGGTCGAGAATCTTGTCGCCGTAGCCGCGCTCCGTCGCCGTGCCGCGCGCGACCGCGATCAGCGGCCAGCGCGCCAGATCGTGCAGATCCACGGGGCCGGGGACGTCGTACTCGCTGCCCGCCGGCACGGCGACCACGAGCAGCTCGCGATACAGCAGCTCGGTCACGATGTTGTGATCGAACACATGCCCGCGCACCAGCCCGACTTCGATGAGGCCTTCCTTGAGACCCGCGATCTGCTGCGAGATGGTCATTTCCTGCAGGCTGACGTCCGAGTTCGGCGCGAGCGTGTTGAAGATGCGCAGCGTGTTCGGCAGGAAGCAATAGATGGCCGTGTAGATGGAGCCGACGATCAGATGCGCGCGCGCCCCGCGTCCCGACGCGCGCACCGCGGCGATCGCCGCCGTCGCTGTGTTGAGCACGCGCTGCGCATGTTCGACGAGGATTTCGCCCGCAGGCGTCAGCAGCACCTTGCGCTTTTCGCGCGTGAAAAGCGGCGTGCCCAGTTCGTCTTCCAGCGCGATGATCTGCGCGCTCAATGCGGGCTGAGCGATGTTCACGCGTTCCGATGCGCGCGTGAAATTCAGCTCGGCGGCCACTGCGAGGAAATACTGGAGTTGGCGCATGTTCATGTCGGCGTTCCTTCTCTGCTATTCGCGCTGCCGGCCGTGACGATCGGCCCGCGCGGATTCGATCCCGTTGCGCCGAAATATTCGGCGACGAGCCATTCATCGGCGGCCTGACGGATGGGGTCCGTCATGTACAGGGCGAGCGACAGAAAGCGTGTCAGGCGTCGCGCGCACTTCGGCGGACAGCGGTGCTCTTGTGCGGCTCGCATGGCGCTGCGGCGCTCAGTGCACGCCACGCCACGCGAGCGTGCCGGCGTCGACGCTGAAGGTGCTGCCCGTCGAGAACGACGCTTCGTCGGACGCGAGAAAGCACACCAGCTTCGCGACTTCTTCCGGGCGCCCCAGGCGTTTGAGCAGATGCGTACCCCACAGGCGCGCGCGCGCTTTCTCACGGTCCTCTGCGTGCTCCACGCTGTGGCTCAGCATGGGTGTATCGATCGCGCCCGGCGCGTAGGCGTTGCAGCGTATGCCGGCGTCGGCGAGATCGAGGGCGATCGCTTTGGTCAGCATCGCGACGCCGCCCTTGCTCGCCGCGTAGGCGGGCAAGCCCGGGTACGCGACGCTGCCCGCGACCGACCCGCCGTTGACGATGGCCGGACTCTTCGTGGAGCGCCGCAACCACGGCGCGGCGAATTTGCTCGCGAGCCACATCGCCTTGAGATTGACGTTCATGACCGTGTCCCAGACCGCTTCGGACAGGTCTTCGATCGTCGGCGCGCGGCCCGTCAGGCCGTCGTCGGTGACGCCAGCGTTGTTGACGAGCACGTCGATGCCGCCCGCGAGGCGCGCGGTTTCGTCGATCATGTGGCGGATCGCCGCCGTGTCCGTGAGGTCGGTGCGGATGAAGCAGCTCTTCGCGCCCGCCTGTTCGACTTCGTGAGCGGCCGTCGCGCCGCGATCTTCCTGCACGTCCGCGAGCGTGACCCACGCCGCGCCCTGACGCGCCGCTTCGATCGCGATCGCGCGGCCCATGCCCTGTGCCGCGCCCGTGACCACGACAACCCGGTCCTTTAGCTTCATTACGTGTCTCCGTCTTGTTCTTCGCCAGTGAATGCACCGGTCGTTGGGATACAAGTTAAGGCAACGCAATGAGTTAATCTATAAGAGTCCGTCTACGAAAATTTATCGATCGTCTCAATATGGACATCCTGACCGATATCATCCGACTCATGCGGCCCCGGGCGATCAGCTGGCGGACGGTCGAGGCGCAGGGCCGCTGGGGCATGAGCGTGCCGTGCCGGGACATTCCGGTGTTCTGCCTCGTCGTGACGGGGCAATGCTGGTACGTGCCGCGCCACGGCCAGCCGCTGCTGATGCGCCAGGGCGACTACCTCCTCATGCGCGCGACGGCCCGCTATTGCCTCGTCAGCGACCCCGATGCGAGCGCCACGCTGCACGCGATGGAAGACGGCGTCGCAGCCGATGCGTACGTTCGCTGGGACGAGGGCGCAGGCGGCGACAAGGTCCGTCTCGTCGGCGGGTACTTCGAGATCGGCCCGGAACACACGGCGCTCTTCTCGGGCATGCTGCCGGATTTTCTGTACATCCGTTCGTCTGACGAAGAGGCGGGGCGGCTGTCGAGGCTGATTGCGCTGATCGGCGAGGAGTCGAGCATCGATCTGCCGGGACGCGATCTCGTCATGAGCCGGCTCGTCGAAATCATGCTGGTCGAAGTGTGGCGGCGTCCGCTGACCCGGATCGACTCGCGCGAGGCCGGCTGGTTCAGCGGCATGGCCGACCCGCACATCCATCTCGCGCTGCAGAAAATGCACGCGGACGTTGCGCGTCACTGGACCGTCGACGGGCTCGCGAAGGACGTCGGCATGTCGCGTGCCGCGTTCGCGCGGCGCTTTGCGGAACGCGTCGGCGTCGCGCCCGCCACGTATCTGTCGAACTGGCGCATTGCGCTCGCCAAGGATGCGCTGCTCAACAGCGAACGTTCGCTCACCGACATCGCACTGTCCATCGGCTATTACTCGGACAGTGCATTCAGCACGGCATTCAGCCGCGTGGTCGGCGTCGCGCCCGCGGCGTTCCGCCGCGCGCGACAAGGCGAGCAGGCTGCCCGATAGCCCGTCGATATTCCGCTTTCGCAGCTATACGCCGATCTGCTTGAATCATCGTTTTTTAGTATTTCCCCTCGTGCCTGTGTGGCCCGTATCTTGTGCTCATCGTATGTGCCTGCCATCGCATCTTCCATGCAGCGGGCGCGACTCATCAGCCATGCAAGAGAGCGGACCATGCAGAGGATATGCATTTTCGGAGGCGGGGCGATCGGCGGCTATCTGGCGGCGCATCTGGCGCGCGCCGGGCGCTGCGAGGTGAGCGTCGTCGCTCGGGGCAGGACGCTCGACGCCATCCGCCGCCACGGACTGAGCGTGAAGACCGCCAGCGAAGCGTTCACGGTGCCCGTGCGCGCGACCTCGGACACGCGCGAACTCGGCGAACAGGATTACGTGTTCATCACGCTCAAGGCGCATCAGGTCGATGGCGCGCTCGGGCAGATCGCGCCGCTGATCGGCCCGCACACTACCGTGCTGCCGCCGACCACCGGTATTCCGTACTACTTCTTTCATGCGCTGCCCGGACGTTTCGGCGGCACGCAGTTGCCTTCCCTCGACCGTGACGCACGCCAGTGGCGTGTCATGCCGCCGGAGCAGGTGCTCGGCTGCGTCTACTGGATCGGCGCACATGCGAGCGCGCCGGGCGTGATCGTGCAGGACGGCGCGAAAGCGGGCTGTCCGATCGGCGAGCTCGACGGCAGCGACTCCGGGCGCGTGCGCGCGCTGAGCGAATTGTTGTGCGCGAGCGGCATCGACGCGAAGGTGAACAAGGACATCCGTTCGGCGATCTGGGTCAAGTTCGTCAACAGCCTCTCGTTCAATCCCGTCGCGCTGCTCACGCAGGGCGCGCTCGGCGAGATGGCCGAGGCGGGCGGCGCGCTGGCCGTCGTCAAGGCGATGATGTCGGAAGCGGATGCCATCGCCACGCGACTGGGGCTTGCGATCGGTCCGCCGCCCGACAGGCGCATCGCGCTGACGGTGAGCGCGTCGCATCACAGGATGTCGATGCTGCAGGATCTCGAAGCAGGCCGTCCGCTCGAACTCGACCCGCTCGTGCACTCGATCCGCGCACTGCGCGATCTCACGGACGTGGCCACCCCTACCCTCGACATGGTGCTCGCGATGGCGCAACTGCGCGCCGTCACGGCGACGCACGCCCACACGAAACAGGAGCAACACGCATGACGAACCCATCCACCACGGCACCGACGCATGACGACGACGCCTTCAGGCGGCCTCTCGCCGGCGTGAAGGTCGTCGAAGCGTGCAGCTACATCTCCGGCCCGTTCTGCGCGCAGATGCTCGCCGATCTGGGCGCGGACGTCATCAAGGTCGAGCCGCCGTCGGGCGATCCGTATCGGAACTTCGGTCATGGCTGGAAGGGCGTGGGCACCGTCTGGACCAATGCGAATCGCGGCAAGCGCAGCGTCACGCTCGATCTCAAGTCCGCCGACGATCTCGCCCGATTCAAGGTGCTCCTGCGTGATGCCGATCTCTATATCGAGAACTGGCGTCCGCATGTGTCGGCGTCGCTCGGGCTGAGCTTCGAGGCGGTGAGCGCGCTGAATCCGCGCATCGTCCAGCTTTCGATCACCGGTTACGGGCCGGACGGCGAACTCGCCGCGGAACCCGCTTTCGATGCGCTGATCCAGGGTCGCACTGGCCTGCTCAGCTACGAGGCGGCAGGCGGCACGCCGCGCGCCACCAATACGTTCGTGGCGGACAAGGTCGCCGCGATCTTCGCCGCGCAGATGGCGCTGTCCGGACTGATCGCACGAGACCGGGCGCAGAAGGCGATCCATCTGGAGACGTCGATGCTCGACATGCTGTCCTACTACAACTTTCCGGACATGTTCCACAACCGCGCGTTCGTCGACGACGCCTCGCCCGAAACGCTCGCGCCGCAACCGGTGCTCGCGACGAGCGACGGTCATCTGGTGGTGTCGCCGGTGTCGGGCAAGCAGTTGAGCCGGACGCTCGATGCGCTCGGGCATCCGGAATGGAAGGATGAACTGAAGAAGATCACCAGCAAGCGCGACATGACGCACGCGTTCTTCGAGCGCATCGCGGGGCCGCTCAGACAGAAGACGACGGCGCACTGGCTCGCGCGCTTTCGTGAACTCGACGTGCCCGCTGGTCCCGTCAACGTGCCCGACGCGCATCTGAACGACCCGCAGGTGTTGCACAACCGGCTTTACTCGCAACTCGAAACGCCCACCGGCACGGTGCGGGCGATCCGCTATCCGGCGCGCTTCAACGGACATCTGTTCGAACCGCGCCGGGCCGCGCCCGCGCTCGGCGAAGGCAATGCCGACCTGCTCGGCTCGTGAACCGTCGACACGGAGATTCAAGTGCCCATCATGCTGAGCGGCGTCGAAGGCATCCGTGCCTGTCTGGGATTCCACCTCGGTCACAGCGACTGGCTGGAGGTCGATCGGGTCACGATCGAGCGCTTCGAATCGCTGACCGATGAACTCTCGCGGAGCCACATCGGCGAGGACATCGTGCCTTGCGGCGTCATGGTCGCCCTGCTGATTCCGATGCTCGAGGAGATCTACGTGCTCGAGGACACGCTGAATGTGGCGCTGCACAGGATCGAGCAACTGCAGTTCGTTGCGCCCGCGCCGACGGGCTCGGGTCTGCGCGTCGGCGCGACGGTCAGGGCCGTTCAGCCGGTGGGCGACCACTGGCATCTGAATCTCGAATGCGTGATGGAATGCGATGCCCTGGCGCAACCCGTGTTGCGCGCGAACGTGACGTATCGGTTCCGATCCGCTTCCGTGGCGGGCATGCCGCATCTGTCCTTGTGCAGGCCCGACCTGAGCTGCCGATGAGGAGATCGCAGCCGAATCGCATAACCGGGCAATCAGTTTATTAAGCAGGATACCAAAGTAAATAGTCTAAAAATATGAGACATGGAGACAGAGATGAAATACTGGAGATGGCCGTCCGCGGTGGCGGTGTTGTTGGTGTCAGCGCATGCATCGGCGCAAAGCAATGTGCTGATTTACGGCATCATCGATTACGGGCTGAACTTCGTCAACAATGCGCAGACCGCCGCACCGGGCGGGCGCACGGGCAGCCATCAGTACGCGATGAGCAGCAGCATCATGCAGGGCAACCGGCTCGGATTCCGCGGCACTGAAGACCTCGGCGGAGGCTATCAGGCGATCTTCGTGCTGGAGAACGGCTTCGATATCGGCACGGGCTCGCTGGCGCAAGGCGGTAACCTGTTCGGCCGGCAGGCCTATGTCGGGCTCGCGTCGCCCTACGGCACGGTGACGATCGGCCGCCAGTACGACTCGGCCGTGGATTACATCGGGCCGCTCACCGGCGCGGTCGGCAACGGCACCTACGCGCTGCATGGCAACGACGTCAACAACTTCGGCAACACGTATCGCGTGAACAACGCCGTCAAGTTCACCAGCAATACGTACAACGGATTCAAGTTCGGCGGGCTGTACAGCTTTGGCGGCGTGGCGGGTTCGTTCGGCACCAACAGCATCTATTCCGCCGGAGCGTCCTATTCGAACGGTCCCTGGTCGGCCGCCGTGGCGTACCTGCGCGCCCGCGACCCGAACCGCTCGTTCTTCGGCAACAACCCCAATAGTTCCGCCACGGCCAACAATCTCGGCGCGACGAGCGGCGTGCAGACCAATCCGGTCTACGGCGCGTTTGCATCGGCGGCGTATTACCAGGTCATGGGCGCGGCGTTGCAGTACTCGGTGCAGAGCCTCATCGTCGGCTTCGATTACTCGCACATCACCTTCGGCGATCTGAACTCCCCCTCATCGGGCAATCTCGCGCTGACCAATCCGCGTGGCTATACCGGCAACGCTGCGTTCAACAGCTACAACCTATTCGCGCGCTACGCCATCACGCCGTTCCTGTGGCTCAACGGCTCCTACGACTATCTCGTGGGCGGCGCGATCGACGGCAAGGAGAGCGCGAAGTACCACATGTTCAATGCATCGGTGGACTACTTCCTCTCGAAGCGGACCGATGTCTACTTCATGGCGAACTACCAGATCGCGTCCGGCGTGGATTCGACCGGACAGCCCGCGGTCGCGTCCTATCTCACGATCACGCCGTCCAATACGCCGCATCAGGTCGTGTTGCGAGTCGGCATGCGGCACCGCTTCTAGCTTCTCAAACCAACAGCGAGGAAGGAATGAATACGTCCGAGACCACCGCCACATGCCCGTTCGCCACGGAACGCTTCCCGTGGCCGCGAGACGGCGCCGCGCCGCTCGTGCCACCGCGTCAATATGCGCAACTGCGCGAGCAGGCGCCCGTCGTACAAGTCAGTCTGTGGGACGGCAGTCTCGCCTGGCTCGTGACCGACATGGCGCATTTTCGCGAAGTCATGACGAGCCCGCACTTCAGCGCATCGCCGCTGACGCCCGGCTTTCCGTTCGTCTCGCCGTCGCGCGCCGCGCAGTCGAAGTCCTATCAGACCTTCATCACGATGGACCCGCCCGAGCACGGTCAGTATCGTCGCACGTTGACGAAGGAGTTCATGGCCAAGCGCATGCAGGAGCTGCGCCCGCTCGTTCAGCGATCGCTCGATCAGCTTCTCGACGACATGGAGCGCACGGGCGCGCCGGCCGATTTCATCGGCGCTGTCGCGCTGCCGCTTCCGTCGCTGGTCATTTCGATCATGCTCGGCGTGCCCTATGAGGACCATGACAAGCTGCAGAAATGGAGCGGCGACCGCATGGATCTTTCGATCGCGCCCGAAGCCTTGACGCAGTCGGCGAAGCACATGAGTCAGTACATCGACGCGCTGCTGCTGGAAAAGGAACGCGATCCGGGCGACGGCAGCGACTTGCTGAGCCGCATGGCGATCGAATGGATCAATCCCGGCAAGGTGTCGCATGCGGATGCCGTGCAGATGGCGACCTTGCTCTATCTCGCCGGCCACGAGACGACCGCGAACCAGATCGGGCTCGGCCTGCTCAGTCTGTTTCAGCATCCGGAGCAGCGTGCAGCGCTGATGGCGGACGCGTCGCTGGTGAAGGGCGCGGTGGAGGAAATGCTGCGCTTTCATTCGATCACGCACATGAACTCCAATCGGGTCGCAACGGAAGATGTCGTGATCGGCGGTCAACTGATTCGCAAGGGCGAGGGCGTGCTGGCGCTCCTCCATGGCGCGAATCACGACCCGGTGGCGTTCCCCGAGCCCGAGCGCTTCGATATCCGCCGCGATACGAAGGATCAGTCGCACGTCGCGTTTTCGTTCGGCATTCACCAGTGTCTCGGCCAGCCGCTTGCGCGACTCGAACTTCAGGTGCTGTTCGAAACGCTCTTCAAACGCTTTCCGAATCTGCAGCTCGCCGTATCCGAGGACGAATTGCGCTACAAGGACAAGTCGTTCGTCTACGGGTTGAAGGCGCTGCCCGTTCGCTGGTAACCGGAGAAGGCGATGAACAGGCGTTCATGGATGAAAGGCTGGTCCGCAAACATCGATGTCCTGATCGCGTTGTGCGCCAGTCTTGCGATGACGGCTTAGCAACAACGGAGGAAACACATGGATCGAAATCTGGTCAGGAAAGTGGCGCTGGTGACCGGTGGCGCATCGGGCATCGGCCGCGCGACGGCGATCGAATTCGCGCGCAGGGGCGCGGCCGTCGTCGTAGCGGACGCCGACGCCACGGGTGGCAAGGAAACCGTTTCGCATATCGAAACGAACTGTGACGCGCGGGCGATGTTCGTCGGCGTGGACGTGACTGACGCGGTATCGGTCGAGGCGATGATTCGCTCGACCGTCGAGAATTTCGGCGCGCTCGACATGGCGTTCAACAACGCGGGCGTGCCCGATCGCGCCGCGAGCCTTCACGTATCGACGCAGGACAACTGGGACCGCGTGATGTCGGTGAACCTGGAGGGCGTCTGGCATTGCATGAAGGCCGAACTCGATCAGATGCTGCTCGCCGGGAAGGGGGCGATCGTCAACAACGCGTCGCGTTCCGGGCTGGTCGGCGTGCCCTCCGACGGCGTGTACGGCGCGGCGAAGCACGGTGTCGTGGGACTCACGAAGGCTGCGGCGATCGAGTTTGCGGGCAGGGGCGTTCGCGTCAACGCCGTGTGCCCGGGACTCGTGGAGACGGCGCTCACGCGCGCCCGCTTCGGCGATGAACTGGCGGCGCGCGCGAAGCTCGCCAATCCGCTCGGACGGATGGCGCAAGCCGAGGAAATCGCGAGCGCCGTCGTGTGGCTGTGTTCCGACGCGGCGTCGTTCGTGGTCGGTGTAGCGCTGCCCGTCGACGGCGGCGCGACGGCGCGCTGAACAGGCACATGAACACGCAAAACGACCGTGCCATCCTGTGCGCGACGCTCAGCGTGCACGAGTGCGACAAGGAGAACTTCGTCGCCTGGCACACGCATGAGCATCTGCCGGAGCGCGTGGCGATTCCCGGATTCGTGCGCGGCCGACGCTTCGTCCGTACAGACGCGGATTGCCATTTCTTGATTCTTTACGATGTAGACAGCCTGTCGGTGCTTTCACATCCCTGCTATCTGGCGCGTCTGAACCATCCGACCGACTGGACTCGCGCGACGCTTCCGACGTTTCGCGACGGCCGGCGCTCGGCGTATCGCGTGCTCGCGAAAGCGGGAGGAACGCAAGGGTCGTACGTCATGTCGATCAGCGCCAGGCCCGACAGTCTCCAGGAAATCAACGTCGGCTTGCTCGACGACTGGTGCGGACATCCCGGAATCGCCAATATCGCGTTCGCCGAACCCGATCGCGCCGCTTCGTCGCATGTCACGGAGGAAAGTCGTCGAAGCGGAAACCGCTACGCCGAAGAATCGATTCTGTTGGTGGAGGGGATGTCCGAACGCAGTCTGCGAGAGTTTGCCTCGACCGAATGCAGCCGCTTTGGTTTCGACGCGAAGGAAACCGAACGACTATATCGTCTGCAAGCGAGCGTCGGAAGGGACTGATTCGTTACCGCGCTTTCGCACAGTTTTGAACCGAAGATTTATGCCCGCTACTACATGTGACAGGATCCGGACAGAGGCGGCCCGAGCAGCCAACGAAGAGGACGCCTCGTTGTGGCGCTGGTTTTCCGCCTTCTATCAGGACGGGAGAATTCGCTGGTGCAGATCATCCGACGGCTGGCTCGTCAGCGTCGACCATCGACATCTCGCGACGGAGTCGGATTTCGATGTCGCCATCCGGATGTCGAAGGAGCGCTATTCGAACCCCAGATCGAAATAGGCGATACGGGCGTCACGGCGCGGCTCAGTCGTCGAACTCGCCCGCTTCAAGCGCATCGGCGAAATCGGTGAGCCAGGTGCCGAAGTGATCGGTGTCGTAGGTCGCCCGCTTGCCGTTCGTGACCCGCATGACCGAGACCTGCCGGACCGTCCCGTTTCTGGCGCCCGCGGAAACCTCGTCATTGTCCGCGATCTCGAAATCGCGCGGGTCGAGTCCCCGATTGGCAAGTACGGCTTTGACGTCTTCCTGTTCGTCCCAGGAAAACTCGGAGAGTTTGTGAGTTGTCATGCAGTCTCCTCGGCGCTGTGAGCGAAAAGCATCCCTGCAATGCGTAATGATACGTTCGTCGCACGCGCTGGTTTGCCGTTTTTTTATCGGACCGGCGGCCTCGCATGAGGGTGCGTTTGGTACGTGAACGGGCCGTCGGGCATATTGGCGGCGGCAACGTGAACTGGCCGGAAAGCGATTCTCGGTCGCGGACCGAGGGGCTGCACACCTATTCCGCTGACGATACGAAAACGGATGCTGCCCGATTGTCATCGGGTGCCGTGGTAGCAATCGTGTCCTAGAATTTCAGAAGCCGGTTGCCGGACATTCGCGCTAACCAATCGAGAAGGACGGAGATGGACGAAAATCCTGTCGATGCTGCCGCGCTGCTGGGTGCAGCTCTGGCGGTCGTGCTGGCTGTGCTGATCGCCGAAGGCCCCTTCGATTACATGAACGCGGCGGTGGCCGTTACGGTCCTGGCGATTCTGTACGCTTATCAGTGGAATAGACCGCGGGCGAGATGGGAACTCAGTCTTGCCCTGAGTTGCACGATCGGCATCGTGGCGACTCTTCTGGTGGGATTAGTCGGCGAGATCATCGAAAGCAGAAGCGGATTTAATCTGGAAGGGCACATCGAATGCCATGCGGATGGCGATAATCCGGCGCATTACAAGTGTGCAATGGTGTCGAATCTCGCAACCTGGGTTACGCCTTGCTCATGGGTCATCATCACGGTAGCGCTTTTCGCGATAGATAGGGGCAGGCAAAAGCAGCGACGGACACCGGTTGACCAACTCGATCGCGACGATGGCCCGTCGGCGCGCACAGACGGCGGCGCTGCCGCGAAAGAACCTCCGCTCGAACCGGGAAAGTCCCCGTCCCAAACTGGCCAAGGCCATCGAGCGAAGGAAGGAAGCGCAAAGAGGAAGCACTAAAGTGAGTTGCCGCGCGCCAATCGTGAAGAGCGCCTTTGACTTCGCAATTTCCGGAGCGGCGACTCGTCACAAGTAATCAGACTGCGCATGCCTATTTGTCACGCGACGCGCTTTGTGGACAACAACCCTTTGAAGTGAACTCCCCGCTGATCCAGCCAGATAGCCTGTCGATGTCGCGCCCGCCGGCGTCGTTCCGGTCAGTCCGGATCGTTTACAGATTTTTTATACCTTCCCCAACTCTCTTCGTAAGTCCTTTACGCCCGTTCTCCTATTCTCCACGCTGTCCTGAACCGCACTTGGGGAGAACATCAAAATGGACTTCGTTTATCTCGCCGGCATTGTCCTCTTCTGGGGACTTTGCCTGGCGCTCACGCACGGTTGCGAAAAGCTGGGCCGTCGCGCGACGGGAGGCCGTCCATGAGCGCCTGGATGTTGTGGCTGGCGACGGCAGCTACGCTGCTGCTGTTCGTATACCTCGTGTACGCGCTGTTGCGTGCGGAGGATCTCGAATGAACCCGAATACGTTCATGCAGACGGCGATCTTCATCGTCGTCCTCATCGCGCTGGCGATTCCGCTCGGGCGTTACATCGCCAATGTGCTCGACGGCTCGTCGGTCGTCGTGCGCAAGATCGGCCGACCGCTCGAAAACCTGCTGTATCGCATCGCCGGGGTCGATCCCGAAGCCGAGATGTCGTGGAAGCATTACGCGATCGCCGTGATGCTCTTCAATGCGCTCGGCGCGCTGGTGCTCTACGCGATCCTGCGCCTGCAGGGCATGCTTCCGGCGAATCCGCAAGGCATGGCCGGCATGACGCCCGATGCCGCGTTCAACACCGCCGTCAGTTTCGTGACCAACACGAACTGGCAGGACTACGGCGGCGAAAGCACGCTCGGCTATCTCGCGCAGATGCTGGGCCTCACCGTGCAGAACTTCGTCTCGGCGGCCACCGGCATCGCGGTCGTGATCGCGCTGATCCGGGGCTTCAAGCGTCACACGGCGCAGACCATCGGCAATTTCTGGGTCGATCTGACGCGCACGACGCTCTACATTCTCGCGCCGCTCGCGGTGATCTTCGCGCTGGTGTTCGTGAGCCAGGGCGCGATTCAGAATTTCAAGGCCTACGAGGACGTGCCCACGCTTCAGGTCACGACATACCAGGCGCCGAAGACGGACGCGCAAGGCAATGCCGTCAAGGACGAGAAGGGCAATCCGGTGATGCAGGACGTGAAGGCGGACAAGCAGACGCTGCCGATGGGCCCGGTCGCATCCCAGGAAGCGATCAAGATGCTCGGCACCAACGGCGGCGGCTTCTTCAACGCCAACTCGGCGCATCCGTTTGAAAACCCGACGCCGTTCTCCAACTTCATGCAGATGCTCGCCATGCTGATCATCCCGGCGGCGCTGTGCGTGGTGTTCGGGCGCACGGTCGGCGACAGGCGGCAGGGCTACGCGGTGCTCGCCGCCATGACCATCGCGTTTGCCGTCGCGTGCTGGGGCGAGATCTCGTCAGAACAGGCCGGCAATCCGCTGTACGCGTCGCTCAAGGTCGACACCGCCGCGTCCGCGCTGCAGGCCGGCGGCAACATGGAAGGCAAGGAAACGCGCTTCGGCATCGCGCAGTCGGGCATCTTCACGGTCGCGACCACGGCGGCCTCCTGCGGCGCGGTCGCCAATACGCACGATTCGCTGACGCCGCTCGGCGGCCTCGTTCCGATGCTGCTCATCCAGCTGGGTGAGGTGATCTTCGGCGGCGTCGGCTCGGGTCTGTACGGCATGCTCGCGTTCGCCCTGCTCGCGGTCTTCGTGGCGGGCCTGATGATCGGCCGCACGCCCGAATACGTGGGCAAGAAGATCGAGTCGTTCGAGATGAAGATGGTGTCCATCGTGATTCTGCTCACGCCGCTGCTCGTGCTCGTGGGCACGTCGATCGCGGTGCTGACGGCAGCGGGCACCGCAGGCATCGCGAATCCCGGCGCGCATGGCTTCTCGGAAGTGCTCTACGCGTTCAGTTCCGCCGCCAACAACAACGGCAGCGCGTTCGGCGGCCTTTCGGTGAACACGCCGTTCTACAACTCGATGCTCGGCATTGCGATGTGGTTCGGCCGTTTCGGCTCGCTCATCCCGATCCTCGCCATCGCGGGCTCGCTCGCGGCCAAGAAGCGTCTTGCCGTGACGGCCGGAACCTTGCCCACACACGGCCCGCTCTTCGTGGTGCTTTTGCTCGGCACGCTGCTTCTGGTCGGCGCGCTGACCTATATTCCCGCGCTCGCGCTCGGCCCCATCGTCGAGCACGTCACGATGGTCACGGGCCATTGATTTCCGAGGACAGCATGAATCAAATCAATCAACCGCCGATGCACCGTCCCGAGAATCTGGGGCAGGCTCGCACGGCCGCGCGTTCGATGTTCGACCCGACGCTGCTCAAGCCGGCGATCGTCGATTCGTTCAGAAAGCTCGCGCCGCGCACGCAGTTGCGCAATCCCGTGATGTTCTGCGTGTACATCGGCAGCATTCTGACGACGGTGTTGTGGATCGCGGCGCTGGCGGGCCAGGCGGAAGCGCCCGCCGGCTTCATCCTCGCGATCGCGCTGTGGCTGTGGTTCACGGTGCTGTTCGCGAACTTCGCCGAAGCGCTCGCCGAAGGGCGCTCGAAAGCGCAGGCCGCGTCGTTGCGCAGCGCCAAGCACAACGTGATGGCCAAGAAGCTCAACGAGCCGCATCCGAAATCGCCGATCCGCATCACGACCTCGACCGATCTCGTGAAGAACGACGTCGTGCTGGTCGAAGCGGGCGACGTGATTCCCGCGGACGGCGAAGTGATCGAAGGCGTGGCGTCCGTCGATGAGTCCGCGATCACCGGTGAATCCGCGCCGGTGATCCGCGAGTCGGGCGGCGATTTTTCGTCGGTGACGGGCGGCACGCGCGTGCTGTCGGACTGGATCGTGGTGCGCGTGACGGTCAATCCGGGCGAGGCGTTTCTCGATCGCATGATTGCGATGGTCGAAGGCGCGAAGCGTCAGAAGACGCCCAACGAGATCGCGCTGACGATTCTGCTCGTCGCGCTGACGCTCGTGCTGCTGTTCGCCACCGCCACGCTGCTGCCGTTTTCGATGTTCTCCGTCGAAGCGGCGAAGCAGGGCCACGTCGTGACCATCACCGCGCTCGTCGCGCTGCTCGTGTGCCTGATTCCGACCACCATCGGCGGGCTGCTTTCCGCCATCGGCGTGGCGGGCATGAGCCGCATGATGCAGGCGAACGTGATCGCGACCTCGGGGCGCGCGGTCGAAGCGGCGGGCGACGTCGACGTGCTGCTGCTCGACAAGACCGGCACCATCACGCTCGGCAATCGTCAGGCCTCGTCATTCACGGTGGCGCCGGGCGTGCTGGAGCGCGAACTCGCGGATGCCGCGCAACTCGCCTCGCTCGCCGATGAAACGCCGGAAGGGCGCAGCATCGTCGTGCTGGCCAAGCAGCGCTTCAATATCCGCGAGCGCGACATGGCCTCGCTCCACGCGACCTTCCTCGCGTTCAGCGCACAGACGCGCATGAGCGGCGTGGATCTGCCCGGTCGCGAGATCCGCAAGGGTTCCGCCGATGCCCTGAAGCGCTATATCGAAGAGCGCGGTGCGCGCTTTCCGCAGGAACTGCAAGGCGCCGTCGATGACGTCGCGCGCCGTGGCAGCACGCCGCTCGTCGTCGCGGAAACGGTCGGTGGCGCGACGCGCGCGCTCGGCGTGATCGAGTTGAAGGACATCGTGAAGGGCGGCATCAAGGAGCGTTTCGCCGAGTTGCGCAAGATGGGCATCAAGACGGTGATGGTGACGGGCGACAACCGCCTGACCGCTGCCGCCATCGCAGCGGAAGCGGGCGTCGACGACTTCCTCGCCGAAGCGACGCCCGAAGCCAAGCTCGCGACGATCCGCCAGCATCAGGCCGAAGGGCGTCTGGTCGCGATGACCGGCGACGGCACCAACGACGCGCCCGCGCTCGCGCAAGCCGACGTCGCGGTCGCGATGAACACGGGCACGCAGGCCGCGAAGGAAGCGGGCAACATGGTCGATCTCGATTCGAACCCGACCAAGCTGATCGAGATCGTCGAGATCGGCAAGCAGATGCTGATGACGCGCGGCTCGCTGACGACGTTTTCCATCGCCAACGACGTCGCCAAGTATTTCGCGATCATTCCGGCCGCGTTCGCGACTACGTATCCGCAATTGCGCGTGCTGGACGTGATGCATCTCGCGTCGCCGGCGTCGGCGATTCTGTCGGCGGTGATCTTCAACGCGCTGATCATCGTGTTCCTGATTCCGCTCGCGTTGAAGGGCGTGAAGTATCGCGCGCTGGGCGCCGCTTCATTGTTACGAAGGAACCTGCTGATCTACGGATTGGGCGGTATCCTGCTGCCGTTCCCGTTCATCAAGCTGATCGACATGGTCATCACGGCGCTCGGCTGGAGTTGAACCGCCATTTGCGGATATATTGATTCGAAGGGAAATGACATCATGAAACACGTTCTTCGTCCGGCCCTGGTGCTCTTCGTCGCGCTGACGGTGGTGACCGGGCTGATCTATCCTGCGGTCGTCACGGCGATCGGTCAGGCGGCGTTCAGCCATCAGGCGAACGGCAGCATGATCGAGCGCGACGGCAAGATCGTCGGCTCGGAAATTATCGGCCAGCAGTTCGACGCGCCGCAGTATTTCTGGGGCCGTCTGTCGGCCACGACGCCCAATCCGTACAACGCGGGCAGCTCCAGCGGCTCGAATCTCGGGCCGACCAACCCCGCGCTCGCCGATGAGGTCAAGGGCCGCATCGACGCGCTGCACGCGGCCGACCCGGACAATCGGGCGGCGCTGCCGGTCGATCTGGTGACCTCGTCGGGCAGCGGGCTCGATCCCGAGATCAGCCCCGCCGCTGCGGCGTATCAGGTCGCGCGCGTCGCGAAGGCGCGTGGCATGACGGTCGAGCAGGTGCAGGCGCTCGTCGCGCAGGCGACCGCGGGACGCCAGTTCGGCGTGCTCGGCGAGCCGCGCGTCAACGTGCTGAAGCTCAATTTCGCGCTGGATGCGGCCAAGGGCTGAAACGCGCAACCATGGACCATCACGAGCAAGCGCAATGACCCGCCCCGATCCCGATGAACTGCTCGACAAGCTCCAGCGCGATGAGGAGAAGCTTCAGCGCGGGCGGCTGAAGGTGTTCTTCGGGGCGTCGGCGGGCGTCGGCAAGACCTTCGCGATGTTGCAGGCCGCGCGAAGGCGCAGCGACGAGGGCGCGGATGTGGTCGTCGGCGTGGTCGAAACGCATGGCCGAAAGGAGACGATCGCCCTGCTCGACGGTCTGGAGACGCTGCCGGCGGCGCGCATCGAATATCGCGGGCGGCTGCTCGCGGAGTTCGATCTGGATGCCGCGCTCGCGCGCAAGCCGCAACTCGTTCTGGTCGATGAACTCGCGCATTCGAACGTGCAGGGCTCGCGTCACATGAAGCGCTGGCAGGACGTCCAGGAACTGCTCGACGCGGGCATCGACGTCTACACGACCGTCAACGTGCAGCACCTGGAGAGCCTGAACGATATCGTCGGGCGCATCACGGGCATTCGCGTGTGGGAGACCGTGCCGGACCGCGTCTTCGATCTCGCCGATGAAGTCACGCTCGTCGATCTGCCGCCCGAGGAACTGCTCGACCGCCTGCGCGACGGCAAGGTCTATCTGCCGGCGCAGGCCGAGAACGCGGTGCGCAATTTCTTCCGCAAGGGCAATCTGATCGCGCTGCGTGAACTCGCGTTACGCCGCACTGCCGATCGTGTCGATGCCCAGATGCGCGAATATCGCGCCGATCAGTCGATCGAGCGCATCTGGCGCGCGCGCGAGCGTCTGATCGCATGCGTCGGGCCGGGTCCGCAGAGCGCCGCGCTGGTGCGCGCCGCGGCGCGGCTGGCGGCGGCCTTGAAGGCGGACTGGCTGGCGGTCTATGTCGAAACGCCGAAGCTTCAGCGCCTCTCCGATGATCAGCGCCGCCGCACGCTCGAAGCGCTCAAGCTCGCCTCCGAACTCGGCGCGGAAACCGTCACGCTGGACGGCGCGGACGCCGCCGCGACGCTCATCGACTACGCGCGCATGCGCAACGTGTCGAAGCTCGTGGCCAGCGCGTCGTCCGCGCAAGGGTGGCAGCGCTATGTCGACCGGCCGGTCAGCGAGC
Source organism: Caballeronia sp. NK8 (assembly GCF_018408855.1). Taxonomy (GTDB): domain Bacteria; phylum Pseudomonadota; class Gammaproteobacteria; order Burkholderiales; family Burkholderiaceae; genus Caballeronia. The sequence continues at coordinate 141,706 of NZ_AP024324.1, forward strand.
GCATCATTCGTCAGGCGGCGGATATCGACGTGACGCTCGTGTCGACCGGCGCGCGCGACGGGCAGCCGCGCTCGACGCTCACGTTCGGTGCACTGCGGGAAGGCATGCGTTCGCCGCCTCGCGCCTACGCGTTCGCGCTCGCGATCGGCGCGGGCATCACACTCGTCGCCACCGCGCTTGCCGCGCAACGCTTCGCCGTCACGAACCTCGTGATGCTCTATCTGCTCGGCGTGATCTTCGCCGCCGTGCGGCTCGGGCGCGGGCCGGGCGTGATGCTGTCGTTTCTGTCGGTCGCTGCGTTCGACTACTTCTTCGTCGCCCCGGTGATGTCGTTCTCGGTCGGCGACACGCAGTATCTGCTCACCTTCGCGGTCATGCTGCTCACCTCGCTGACGATCAGCCATCTCACTTCGAGCCTGCGGCGCGAAGCGCGGATCGCCTCGCAGCGCGAGCGCCGCACCGGCGCGATGTACGCCATGACCAAGGAACTCGCCGCCGCGCTGATGACTGAGCAGATCATCGAGATCGGCACCCGGCACATCGCCGAGGTTTTCCAGGCGAGGGCCGCCATCCTGTTGCCGGACAGCGGCGAGAAAGTGCAGCAGAAGGTGACGGAAGTGAGCCCCGGGACGACGCTCGACAAAACCGAGCTCGACCTCGATATCGCGCAGTGGGTCTACGACCAGCAAAAGCCCGCGGGACGCAGCACCGACACGCTGCCTGCCGCGCAAGCGCTCTATCTGCCGCTCAAGGCGCCGATGCGTACGCGTGGCGTGCTCGCCTTTGCGTCGCAGCGGCCCGGCGATCTGGCCGTCCCAGAGCAACGGCGCATGATCGAAACCTTCGCGGCGCAAATCGCGCTCGCGCTTGAGCGCGTGCATTACGTGGAGATCGCGCAGGATGCGCTCGTCAACATGGAATCGGAACGGCTGCGCAATTCGCTGCTGTCGGCCATTTCGCACGATCTACGCACGCCGCTTACGTCGATCGTCGGCTTCGCCTCGATTCTGGACGAGCAGGTCAATGCGGGCGAACAAGGCTCGGCGCGTTCACAGGAACTCGTGCATGCGATTCACGACGAAGCGTTGCGCATGAGCGGCCTTGTCACGAATCTGCTCGACATGGCGCGACTGCAGGCAGGCGCGATCCGCCTGAACCGGCAATGGACGATGCTGGAGGAAACCGTGGGCGCGGCGCTCGCCGGCCTCAGGCGCACGCTGACGGGCCGCCGCGTGCAAACGCGCATTCCCGCGGACTTGCCTCTGCTGCAACTCGATGCCGTCCTGATGGACCGGCTGTTCGCCAATCTGCTGGAGAACGTCGCGAAATACACGCCGCAGGGCACGGACATCGATATCTCCGCGCGCGTGGAGCAGGATGCCGGGAAGCGCGTCGTGCGGGTCCGGGTCGACGACCGCGGCCCGGGCATTCAGGCCGGCATGCAAAAGCGTCTCTTCGAGAAGTTCACGCGCGGTGAGAAGGAGTCGGCGCAGTCCGGCGTCGGGCTCGGGCTCGCGATATGCCGCGCCATCGTGGAAGCGCACGGCGGCGAGATCGGCGCGGAGAATCGCATGGAAAACGGCAGCGTAGTGGGATCGAGCTTCTGGTTCACGCTTCCGGCCGAGGACACGCCGCCTTCCGTCGAGATGTCGCCTGATGAGGAAGCCGCACCATCCGCACTACCACCGATGCCTCATCCCGATCACCGCTGAAACCTGCGTCTTCGTCGTCGATGGCGACAACGTATAGATCTGCGCATACGGCGCGTCCTTCGCCGCACGCTGATAGACGCCGACGAGGAACAGGTCCGTCCGCTTGCTGAGGAAGTAGTTCGCGCCCGCATTCACCTGATGCCACGCGGGCGATGCGTCCTGCGGATGGTACTGGCCGGTCGTGTAAATGTACGCCGCGCCGAGCAGCAAATCGGGCATCACGTAGTCCGTCAGCGAGACTTCGAAGTTCTGCAAGGTCAGTCGCGACTCGTCCAGATAGTCGAAGCGCGCGTTGGTATAGAGGAACGACGCGCTCGCCGTGCCGAACGCGTAGGCGCCGCCCGCGCCGTACATCGTCTGTCTGCGCACGCCCGCGCCGGTCGCCGGGTTGGTGATGAAGGGCGACGAGAAACCGTAATCGCCGACCACCGCGCCGTTCGGGTTGTTCGGATCGTTCGGCTCATTGACGAGCAGGAACGCCGCACCCAGCGAGAGCGGGCCCCGGCGATACTGCACCGCCGCGCTGTACGCGTTGTTGTCGGAAAAGCCGCCCGCGCGATTCGAGAAACCATACAGCGCTTCCGCCTGAAACCCGCCATAGTCGATGGTCTTGTACTGCACTGCGTTGTTGATGCGGAAGGTGTCGAACACGTTGTCGCTGTCGCCGATATGCGCGCCGTACGCCGCGAACTGGCACGCCGATTCGAACGCGCACAGCGTGACCGCCTCGTCGTACTGACGCCCGAAGGTGATCGTGCCGAGCGTGTTCGACGACAGCCCGACGAACGCCTGCCGCCCGAACTCGCGCCCGCCCTGCGATAGCGTGCCGTTGCCGATGTTGTAGCCGTTCTCCAGCGTGAAGATCGCCTTCACGCCGCCGCCCAGATCCTCGGTGCCCTTCATGCCCCAACGTGGCGTCTGCATCGGTCCGCTCGCGAACTGCCAGGTCGAATGTCCCTGCTTGTCCGCGCCGCGCTGGTTGTTCGCATAGACGATGCCTGTCGAAACCAGTCCATAGAGCGTCACGCTGCTTTGGGCGAACGCGCTCTGGGCGCACAGCGCGCTTGCGGCGATGACCAACAAACGTCGTTTCATGGCTTTCCTGTTGTATGAGTTTGAACGGAAGCGTCCCGGTCGATAAGGATGGCGAATCAATCCGTCTGGAAACCGGCGCAGGCTTCGAATGACGTCTTGCCCGATGCACTCAGGCATCGGCACCGACAGATTCTTGCGGAACAAAAAACGCGCGGGATAGCACCGAATTTGGCCACCAGCGAGCGAATTTTTAGCGCGCATGCGTTCCGTATCCGCGCGCATTGCGTACGCCTTTTCATCGGGTTCGACGTACCGGGTATACCCACCCGATCTAATTTCGGCATCACTCATCGCAAAAAATGATGCTATGCGGGGACACTTTTGGCTGCTGACAATGGGGTCACTCGGCATCACCCGTCAGATGAATGACCGTTGAAAAGGGGAGCCCATGCTGGACACACCGGAGACGAAAATGGCAATGATCGAAAACGCGGGAAGGCGGCGCATGCTGCGCACGCTCACCGCGGGCGCGCTGGCGGCAAGCGGCGGCCTGCTGTCGGTGCGCGCGTTCGCGGGCGGACTCGCTACCGTCAACATGCAGCTCGGCTGGGCGGCAATCAGGTCGGCGAGGTGGTGGCAAAACGCCTCGGCTATTACGAAAAGGAAGGCATCGACTTTCATATCCAGCCGGGCGGACCGAATATCGACGGCGTCGCGATCGTCGCATCGGGGCGCTATCAGGCGGGCGAGATTTCGTCGAGCCCGTCCATCATGCTGGCCGTGTCGGAAGGGCTGCCCATCAAGTGCATCGCGGTCGGGCTCCAGCAGCATCCGTACACCTTCTTCTCGCTGAAGAAGGCGCCGATCCGCTCGCCGCAGGACATGATCGGCAAGCGCATCGGCATTCAGTCGACGGGCATGGTCCTGCTGCGCGCGCTACTCGCCAAGCACAAGATTCCCGAGAGCCAGGTGAAGATCGTGCCGGTCGGCGCGGATATGATGCCGCTCGTCGCCGGTCAGGTCGATGCCGTCACCGGCTGGCAGACGAACACCACGGCGCTCAAGCCGCTCGGCGCGGACCGCGTGGACTTGCGCCTGTGGGACACCGGCGTGCGCCTCTACGCGCTGCCGTATTACGCGACCACGTCGAGCCTGAAGGAACATCCGGAGACGGTCGCGGGCTTTCTGCGGGCCACCGCGCGCGGCTGGATGTACGCCAACCAGAACCGCGATCAGGCCGTCGACATGCTGGTGAAGGACTATCCGAACCTGAATCGCGCGGACGAGCGCGTCGCGATCGATTCGCTGATGCGCTACGCATTCGACCAGACCACGCAGACGCAGGGCTGGGGCGCGATGGACGCGGGCGTCTGGGAAGAGCAGATCGCGATGTACGGCCAGCTCGGCCAGTTCCGCGCGGGACCACCCAAGGTCGACGACGTCATGACGATGGACGTGCTCAAGGCCACTCACTCCTCTCGCCTGAAGGTGTAACCCATGCATGCTGCCACTTTGAATCCGCCGCGCGCGGGGCGGGCGAACTCGCACTTCGCGCTGCCGCAGGACATCGATTGCGCGGTCAGTTGCCGCGACATCAACGTGCGCTTTTTCACCGACCGCCGCAGCGTCACCGCGATCGAAGGCCTGAGCCTCGATATCGCGACGGGCGAGTTCCTCACGCTGCTCGGTCCTTCGGGTTGCGGCAAGTCGACGTTTCTGCGCGTGGTCGCCGATCTCGTGAAGCCGAGCCGCGGCAGCATCAGCGTGCTTGGCGCGGCGCCGCAGGCCGCGCGTGAACGGCGCGACATCGGCTTCGTGTTTCAGGACGCGGCGCTGCTGCCGTGGCGCACCGCGCTTCAGAACGTCGAATTGCCGCTTCAGGTGGCGAACGGCCGCTCGCGCGCCGGCCGCGCGACGCCGCGCGAACTGCTGGAACTGGTCGGCCTGAAGGGACGCGAGGACGCCTTTCCGCACGAGATGTCGGGCGGCATGCGCCAGCGCGTGGCAATCGCCCGCGCGCTCGTCTGCGACCCGAAGGTGCTGCTGATGGACGAACCCTTCGGCGCGCTCGACGAGATCACGCGCGACCGTCTCAACGAAGAACTGCGCCGCGTCTGGAAAGAGCTCGGCCTCACGACGCTGTTCGTCACGCACAGCATCTACGAAGCTGCGTTCCTCGGTCAGCGCGTGCTCATGCTCGCGGCGAACCCCGGACGCGTGAAGGAAATCGTGCCGGTGGACCTGCCCGAGGATCGCACGCTCGATATCCGCGAGACGCGCGAATTCGTCGAACTCACCGCGCACCTGCGGCGCGTACTGGAGACTTGCTGATGGCTACGTCCGAAATGAATCTGAACGTCCCGGCCAACCTGCCGGACGAGGAATCGCAGGCGTGGCGCGCGCGCCGTCGCCAGCAGATGTGGCGCGCGCGGATGCTGCCCGCGCTCGGCGTGGCGAGTCTGATCTTCGCGTGGTGGGCGGTGGTGGCGGGCTTTCATGTGAAGCCGTTCATCGCGCCGTCGCCGGCGCTCGTGTTCGAGACGCTCTTCGCCAAGAGCGACGTGCTGCTGCAGAACCTCGTGCCGACCGCCATCGAAGCCTCGCTCGGCTTTCTGCTCGGCAATCTCGCGGCCATCGTGCTCGCGACGATCTTCGTGCACAACAAGACGCTGCAGGACATCTTCTATCCGGTCGCGGTGATGATCAATTCGATTCCGGTGGTCGCCAAGGCGCCGATTCTCGTGCTCATCATGGGCAACGGGCTGGAGCCGAAGATCACCATCGCGGCGATCGTCTGCTTCTTCCCGACGCTCGTCAACATGGTGCGCGGTCTCGAAGCCGTCAACCCGCAGGCGATGGAACTGATGCACGTGCTCTCCGCGAGCAAACGCGAAATCTTCTTCAAGCTGAGGCTCTACGCGTCGCTGCCGTATCTGTTCTCCGCGCTGCGCATCGCGGCGTCGATGGCGGTGATCGGCGCGGTGGTGGGCGAGTGGATCGGCGCGACCGAAGGCATCGGCGCAATGATCATCCAGGCGACCTATGCCTTCGACTCGGCGCTGCTCTACACGGCGATCATCATGAGCGCCGTTCTCTCGGGCTTCTTTTTCCTCGTGATCGCGGCGCTCGAGCGCTGGCTCGTCAAGTGGCAGCCGGAAGGCGTCCGCTGAATCCGACGCGACACGAACCATCAACACAGGAGACGAAATGAACATGATCAGCGACTGGATTCAGGAACCCGCACGCGACGTGCGCGTGGCGGCACAGGCGAACGTCGTCGTGGTCGGCGGCGGCCCGGCGGGATTGTCGGCGGCGATCGCGGCGGCGCGCAACGGCGCGCAAGTGATTCTGCTCGAACGCTACAACCATCTGGGCGGTCTCGCCTCGGGCGGCATGGTGCTCGTGCTCGACGACATGTGGGACAACCACTTGCAGGAAATCTCGGTGCGCGGCACCTGCATGACCTTCATCGAGCGCATGGCCGCGCGCAAGCTCGCGTATTTCCCGCGCGCGGACGAATGGGGCGAGGACCCGGCGGCGTATCGCAAATGGGGCCGCTGGGGCACGTTCGATTTTCATAGCCAGAAGAACCCGCATCCGGTGTGCTTCGCGGCGGCCTTCGATCCCGACGCGATGAAGCGCGTCGCGCTCGAAATGGTCGAGTCGCTCGGCATCAAACTGCGGCTGCATTCGTGGTTCTCGCGCACGCTCGTGGAAGACGGCCGAGTCAAGGGCGTGATCTGCGAGACCAAGAGCGGGCGCGAAGCGATTCTCGCCGATGTCGTCATCGACGCGACCGGCGATCTCGATGTCGCGGCATCGGCTGGCGTGCCGCATGTCGGCGGCACTTACATCACGACGACGGTGTTTCGTCTGGGCGGCGTCGACACCGAGGCAGCCGAACGTTTCGAAGCAGAGGAACCCGAAGCATTCGCCGCGATCGATCGTCAGATCAAACGCATTCTCGGCGGTTCCTGGGGTTACTGGTGGCTCAAGACGCCGCTGCCGGGCGTCGTGTGGTGCAATTGCCCGCACATGGCCGGTCTCGATGGCCTCAAGCCCGAAGACCTGACGCGCGCCGAAATGCAGGGCCGCGGCCACATTCATGCGGTCGTCGAATTCGCGCGCGAGAAGCTGCCGGGCTTCGAGCAATGCTATGTGATCGATGTCGCGCCGCAGACCGGCGTGCGTCAGACGCGCCTGCTGCAAGGCGAATACGTGATGACGAAGGAAGATCTCGCGCAGCGCACGCGCTTCACCGACAGCATCGCACGCGGACGCGATTACTACATGCCGTATCGCGTGCTGCTGCCGAAGGAGATCGACAACCTGCTCGTCGCGGGCCGTCATTACTCGGCGACCTCGCAGGCGCAAAAGATGTCGCGCGAGATTCCGCCCTGCATGGCGATGGGCGAAGCCGCGGGCGTCGCGGCGGCGCTCGCGCTGAACGCGGGCGTCACGGTGCGCGATGTCGACGTGCCCGCGCTGCAAAAGACGTTGCGCTCGCAGGGCGCGGACCCGGGCGACCAGAGCGGGCGCAACGCGGACGTCCCGGCGCTCGCACGGCATATCGATGCGAGGGAAGCAGCGTGAGCAAGACCAGCAATACGGAGAACAAAATGAAAAAGCATGAACTTCCTTTGACCGGCGTGCGCGTGATCGACCTCACGCAGGTGATGATGGGCCCCGTCTGCACGCAGATGCTCGCCGACTACGGCGCCGATGTCGTCAAGATCGAGCGGCATGGCGCGGGCGATCTGAGCCGCTCGACGTTCGAGCCGGTCGCGGGCGCGGACAACCCGATCTTCTGCAGCCTGAATCGCAACAAGCGCAGCGTCGCGCTCGATCTGCGCGATGCATCGCAGATGGAAGCGTTGAAGGCGCTGATCGCGGACGCGGACGTGGTCGTGAACAACTTCCGCGCGGGCGTGATGGATCGGCTGGGCCTGGGCTTCGAGGACTGCCGCGCGCTGAATCCGCGCATCATCTACGCGGTCGGCACGGGCTTCGGCGAGACGGGACCCTACGCGCACAAGGGCGGCCAGGACGTGCTCGCGCAGGCGATGAGCGGCGTGATGGCGCGTCGCGCCGATGACTCGCTGCCCGTCTCCGTCTATCCGACCGCGCTTGCGGATTACTCGGCGGGCATGCACATGGTGCAGGGCATTCTGCTCGCGCTCCTGCATCGCGAACGCACGGGCGAGGGGCAGAAGGTCAACGTGTCGCTCTACAACTCCATGCTCGCGATGCAGATGCAGGAAGCCGCGATGATCATGATGGCCGACTCCGAAGTGAACTGGGCCGCGATGCCGCTGTCCGGCGTGTTCGACACGACGACGGGCCCGCTCGTGCTGGTCGGCGCGTTCAAGGCGAATCCGTTGCGCGATATCTGCGCCGCGCTGGAAATCGACGATATGTCCGCCGATGCGCGCTTCTGCAACCTGAACCAGCAGTTCGCCCACAAGGCCGAATTGCAGCGCACCTTCCGCGAGCGCTTCGCGAGCAACAGCCGCGAGCACTGGCTCGCGCGGCTCGAAGAACAGGATCTGCTGTGCGCGCCGGTGCGCGATCTGCGCGAGGCGCTCGTCGATCCGCAGACGCTGCACAACCGGCTCGTCCTCGAAGGCGAGGGAGAGGGGCAGCCGGTGCGTCTGATCGGCAGCCCGATCGAGTTGTCGAACGCCCCCGTCGTGTTGCGTCGCGCACCGCCGCGACTGGGGCAACACACGGCCGAGGTGCTCGGCCTCACGACGACGGAGGCCGTATGAGCGTGCGCCTCGTCATCGATCGACACGTCGCCACCGTGACGCTCGCGCGTCCCGAGGCGCTCAACGCCGTCGATCTCGAAACCGAAGCCGAGCTGCAACGCATCTGGAGCGAGCTCGAACATAACCGTGACGTACGCGTCGTCGTGCTGACGGGTGAGGGCGAGCGCGCGTTCTGCGTCGGCGCGGATCTCAAGAATCCCGCGATGAGCGGCCTCGAATACTGGGCCGCGCCGCGTCCGGGCGGCTTCGGCGGCATCGCGCTGCGCGAGACGCTGAACGTGCCGGTGATCGCGCGCGTGAACGGCTACGCGCTCGGCGGCGGGTTCGAGATGGTGCTCGGCTGCGATCTCGTGATTGCGTGCGAGGAAGCGAGCTTCGGCTTGCCCGAGGCGCTCGTCGGCCGCATGCCGCTCGACGGCGGCATGACCTTGCTGCAACGCCAGATTCCCTATCGGCAGGCGATGGCGATGCTCATGACGGGACGCCGCATCTCCGCGCGCGATGCGCTGGAAATGGGGCTCGTCAACGAGGTCGTGCCGCGCGCCGATCTGGACGCTGCCGTCGATCGATGGGTCGATGCCGTGCTCGCCTGCGCGCCGCTGTCGGTGCAGGCGATCAAGCAGGTCGTGCGCCGCACGTCGACGCTGTCCGCCAGCGAGGCACAGGCGCTCAGGCTCCCCGCGCTCGTCAGCGCGCTGCAGTCCGAGGACGCGCACGAAGGCGTGCGCGCGTTCCAGGAAAAGCGCAAGCCGCAATGGAGGGGACGCTGATGGCCTATGTGATCGGGTCGCCGTGCATCGACGTGAAGGACGGCGCGTGCGTGCAGTGCTGTCCGGTCGATTGCATCTACGAAGGCGGGCGCACGCTGTATATCCATCCGGAGGAATGCATCAACTGCGGCGTATGCGTCTCGGTGTGCCCGACCGAGGCGATCTATCACGAGGATGAGTTGCCTCCAGCGGAAGCGGCGTTCGCCGCGGTGAACCGCGCGTTCTTCGATGCGGGCGTGAGCGCGCTCGGTTCACCGGGTGGCGCTTCGGACGTCGGCAAGGTAGCCTTCGATCATCCCGTGGTCGCGTCGTGGCCGGTGCGGGTCATGGAGTGAGGATCAGGGACTGGCGATGCATGCGAACGTTTTGAAGTATTTCGTCGAGGTCGCGCGGTGCGGATCGATCCGCAAGGCCGCGCAGAACCTCTATGTCGCATCGAGCGCGGTGAACCGGCAGATACTCAAGCTCGAATCGGAGATGGGCACGGAGCTTTTCGACCGGCTGCCCAACGGCATTCGCCTGAACGCCGCCGGCGAGCGCGTGTTGCAGCACATCCGCGGGACGCTGAACGATTTCCACCTGATGCGCAGCGAGCTGGACGAACTGAAGGGCGAGCGCAAGGGCCACGTGTCGGTGGTGGCGATGGATTCGCTGTTCGTCGACTTTTTGCCGGCGACGGTCGAGGATTTCTCGGACGCGTATCCGGCCGTCACGTACTCGATCGCCGCCGTGCCGCCGCACGATGTCCCGCCGCGCGTGCTGAGCGGCGAGTACGACGTCGGCATCACGTACATCACGAAGCTGCCCGCCGGACTCGATGTCGTGACTGAAGTGCCTTTGCCGCCGGGCGTGGTGATGGCGTCATCGCATCCGCTCGCGAAGCGCGAGCGCGTCACCTTCGACGAGTGCCGGCATCATGCGTTTCTGCGTCTCGAAGGGCGTTCGCCGATTCAGGGCGTGATGTCCAACGACTTCCCGCCGTTCTGGGAATCGCTGCAGCCGAGCGTGACATGCAATTCGACGACCTTGCTCAAACGGCTCATCGCGTCGGGACGCGGCATCTCGTTCTTCTCGAAGCTCGCGTTTCTCGATGAACTGACGCGCGGCGACGTGGTGTGGCGGCCGATCGACGACGAGAACATCAACGCGCTGACGGTGGGCATCATCGTCCCGAGTCAGCGCGCGTTGCCGCATGTGACGGACGAGTTCATCGAGCGCATGGTGCGCAGGCTGAAGCATGTAGAGCTGACGCTGCGAGAGTTTTGACTGGACGCACCCGTCATTTCGGTTGCAGCGCGGCGAGAAAGCTTTGCGCCAGATCGAGCTGACTCCCCGCGCGCGTGAGCCGCAAGATCTGCGATGAAAACGGGTTGTGCGCGAGCGGAACGAAGACCGCCCGCTGCGACTCGGTACGCGCGAGCGCTTGCGGAACCAGCGCCACGCCCATCTGAAATTCGACCATCGTCACGACGGTTTGCCACAAGCGCGCTTCGTGCCTGATTCGCGGGCTGAATCCCGCTTCCACGCAGGTCGCGATGATCTGATCGTGATAATGCGGCGACACGCCGCGCGGAAACAGGATGAACGGTTCGTGCGCGAGCTGACGCAGGTCGATGCGCCGCTTCTTCGCCAGCTTGTGGTTCGCGGGCAGACAACACAGGAACGCCTCCGACATCCACGTTTGCGCTTCGATCTCGGCGGGAAAATGCCCCCAGTGGGCAAAGCCCATGTCGATCTGCAATTGCTGCAAGGCGCGCACCTGTTCCGCCGTGTTCATCTCCTTGAGCACGATTTCGACCGCCGCGTGCTCCGCCTCGAACTGCTGCACCGCCTCGGGCAGGCCGCGATACAGCATGGAATTCACGAAGCCGATGCGAAGCCGCCCGACGAGCCCGTGCGCGGATTGCATCGTGAGCGTGGCGACGTCCTCCGCCTGCTGCAATAGCTGACGCGCTTCCCCGAGCAGCACCTGCCCGGCGTTGGTCAGGGCCACGGCCTTGTTGGAGCGCTCCAGCAGCTTCACGCCGAGCTGTTCCTCGAAGCGGCGTATATCGAAGCTCAACGCCGGCTGCGAGATGAAGAGCCGCCGCGCCGCGCGCCCGAAATGCAGCTCCTCCGCGACCGCCACGAAGTACCTCAATTGCCTCAGTTCCATGCGATGTCTCCCGCTTACGATAAATTCATGTTATCGCACGTGCCATCGATTGTATTGGACCGTTATCGAAGCGAAACGTAGTCTGACTCCCAGGACGATGCGGTGCCGGCGCGCCGCACGATAAACCAGGAGACAGCCCATGCCGGAGCGCATGAACGAGCCCGCGACGTCGAATATTCCCGACAGCCGCGGCATCAATTTCTTCACGAGCGATCCGTCGTTCGGACCGCTGCTCAGGAGCTTCCTCGGCGAAACCACGTATGAAAGCGTGAAGGGCCGTCTCGCCGATCTCGGACAGCGCGCCTCCGACCAACTCGATGTGTGGGCCACCAGCGCCGATCATCATCCGCCGGTGCTGCTGCAGCGCACGCGCGCAGGCGTTGCGATTCAGCGTATCGAGAAGCATCCGGACTACGTCGAACTCGAACGGGTTGCGTACAGCGAACTCGGCCTCGCATCGATGAGTCATCGCAGCGACGCGCCGCCGCCGCTCGTCAAGTACGCGCTCACCTTCCTCTTCGTGCAGGCCGAGTTCGGCCTCTGCTGCCCGGTGAGCATGACCGATTCGCTCACCCGCACGCTGCGCAAGTTCGGTTCGCGCGAACTCGTCGATCGATATTTGCCGATGCTTGCATCGCAGGACTTCGACACGCTCTTCCAGGGCGCGATGTTCATGACCGAGCAGGCGGCCGGCTCCGATACCGGACGCACGGTGACGCGTGCGAGCCGCAGCGTCGACGCGAGCGGCAGGGAAGCATGGAAGCTGTACGGCGACAAATGGTTCTGCTCGAATGCCGATGCCGACCTCGCGATGGTCCTCGCTCGTCCCGACGATGCGCCCGACGGCATCAAGGGGCTCGCCCTCTTTCTGCTGCCGAAGGTGCGAGACGACGGCACGCGCAACGCGTATCGCATCGTGCGGCTGAAGGACAAGCTCGGCAGCCGTTCCATGGCGAGCGGGGAGATCGTGCTGGAGGGCGCCGAGGCGTATCTGATCGGCGAAGTGGGCCGCGGCTTTCATCAGATGGCGGACATGATCAACATGTCGCGTCTGTCGAACGGCGTGCGCGCGGCGGGGCTGATGCGCCGCGCGCTTACCGAAGCGCTGCACGTTGCGCGAAACCGCTCGGCATTCGGTCGCAAGCTCATCGAGATGCCGCTGATGCAGCGCCAGTTGCTGAAGATGATGCTGCCGGCCGAGCAGGCGCGCTCCATGTTCATGCAGATCGCAGCGCTATTGCCCCGCGCCGATCGCGGCGATGCGCTCGCGGCGAAGTGCGTACGCATCCTCACGCCGCTGGTGAAGTTCCGCGCCTGCCGCGATGCCCGCAAGGTCACCGGCGATGCGATGGAAGTGCGCGGCGGAGTGGGTTACATCGAAGAATGGGCGGACCCGCGACTCGTGCGTGATTCGCATCTCGGGTCGATCTGGGAAGGCACGAGCAATATCGTTGCGCTGGACGTCGCGCGCGCGACGCGGCGCGAAGGCGCGCTCGCATCGCTCGGTCAATATCTGAATGCGCAACTCGACGATGCCGCCTTGCCGCCGCAGACCGTCGCCTTGCTGCGTGACGTGTTCAGGCGGGCGAGCGCCGCGCTCGACGGCGTGGCCGAATGCGGCCGCGACGAAAACGTACGGGAAGCCGCGAGCGCCGTCTACCACGCGACCACGGCCGTGTTCATGGCGACGGAAGCGGCCCGCGTCGCGCCGGATCATCGCAGGCTGGCGCTTGCGCATCTCGTGATCGAGCACAAGCTCATGCCGCGCGATCCGCTCGCCCCCGGAGATGTGCGGCTACATGCGGCGCTCGTTCGCAAGCTCGTCGATGAAACGCCGGTCAGCCTCGCCGAAGCGATGTCGATCGTGCCCGCACACGATGGAGGCGCACGATGAGCCCGGCGCGCGTGGCAGGCGCTCTGCAGGGGCTTCGTGTCATCGACCTGAGCCGCGTGCTCGGCGGTCCGTATTGCACGCAATCGCTCGCCGATCACGGCGCGCAGGTCATCAAACTCGAACCGCCGGGCGGCGACGAAACGCGCGGATGGGGGCCGCCGTTCGTCGGCGAAACCGCATCGTATTTCGTTGGCGTCAATCGTAACAAGAAGGGGATCTGCGTCGACCTGTCCCGCGAGGAAGGGCGCGCCGTGCTGTGGCAGTTGCTCGAAGGCGCGGACGTGCTCGTCGAAAACTTCAAGCCGGGGACGTTGGAGCGTTGGGGCATGGGCTACGACACGCTCGCCGGACGCTTTCCGCGTCTGATCCATTGCGCGATTTCCGGCTTCGGCCCGGACGGCCCGCTCGGCGGACTGCCCGGCTATGACGCAGCCATTCAGGCGATCACAGGGCTGATGAGCGTCAACGGCGAACGCGACGGACCGGCGCTGCGCGTCGGGCTTCCCGTGGTCGACATGGTGACGGGTCTCAATGCGCTCGCGGGCATTCTGCTGGCGCTCGCGGAGCGTGAGAAGAGCGGCCGCGGGCAGTCGCTCGACATCGCGCTGTACGACTGCGGCGTCGCGCTGCTGCATCCGCATCTGCCGAATCATTTCGGCAACGGGCGCACGCCGCAGCGCAGCGGCAACGCGCATCCGAACATCACGCCGTACGACAGCTATCGGACCGCGACGGCGCCCATCTTTCTCGCTGTCGGCAACGACCGGCAGTTTGCGAAGCTGGTCGCGCATCTGAATGCGGCGGCGCTCGCGCACGACGCGCGCTTCATCGATAACAAGAGCCGTTGCGCGCATCGTGAGGCGCTCAAGGAGGTGCTCGAAGATCTTTTGAAGCAGCACGACTGCGAGCCGCTTGCGGCCGAGCTGATTCGTGCGGGCGTGCCGTGCGGCCCCGTGCAGACCGTCGACGCCGTCGCGAGGCATCCGCACACGCTGCATCGCGAGCTGATCGTCGAAATGGGCGCGTATCGCGGCACCGGCACACCGATCAAGCTTTCGCGCACGCCAGCGACGTATCGAACGCCGCCGCCCGCGCTCGGCGGCGATACCCGCGCCGTCCTCGACGAACTCGGCATCGATGCGGCGACCCAGGAGCGGCTGTTCGATGCGGGCGTGCTGACAGGCTGATCTCGCTTCACTCAACCTCAAGAGAAGCCGGCGACCCAGACCGGCCCATACCATCAGGAGACGTTCATGCAGAGCCATGTTCAGGGCAGTCCGGCGCGTCAGCCGGGGCGCGCCGCGTTCGCCGCGTTCGTCGGCACGACCATCGAATGGTACGACTTCTATATCTACGCGACGGCGTCGGCGCTCGTGTTCAGCAAGCTGTTCTTTCCGCAAGGCGATCCGTTCTACGCGACGCTCGCATCGTTCGGCACGTTCGCGGTCGGCTTCTTCGCGCGTCCGTTCGGTGGGCTCGTGTTCGGCCATCTTGGCGATCGCATCGGCAGAAAGAAGGCGCTCGTCGCGACGCTCGCGATCATGGGGCTCGGCACGGTCGGCATCGGTTTTCTGCCGACTTACGCCAGCGCCGGCGCGCTCGCGCCGGTGCTGCTGGTCGCGCTGCGGGTGGCGCAGGGCGTGGCGATCGGCGGTGAATGGGGCGGCGCCGTGCTGATGGCGGGCGAGCATGCGCCGAAGAACAGGCGGACGTTTCTCGCGTCGTTCGCGCAACTCGGCAGCCCGGCAGGACTGATTCTCGCCTTGCTCGCGTTCCGGACGATCGGGCATCTGCCGCGCGAGCAGATGATGGACTGGGGCTGGCGCGTGCCGTTCCTCGCCAGCGCGGTGCTGCTTTTCGTCGGCATCTTCATTCGCTCGGGCGTGTCCGAATCGCCCGAATTCGCGGCGGCCGCAAAGCGCACGCAGCCCGCGCGTCTGCCCATACTCGACGTAGTGCGCAACGCGTGGGGCACGGTGCTGCTGTGCCTCGGCGCGAACGTGATCGGCGTGGCCGGCGCGTGGTTCGTCAATACCTTCATGCTCAGCTTCACGACCGAGACGCTCGGGCTCGACCGCGCGCTCATTCTCGATTGTCTTTTCGTGGTCGCGTTCGTGCACTTCTTCAACCAGCTCATCTCCGGATGGCTTGCGCAACGCATCGGGCAAGTGCGGTTCCTGGCCTGGGCGGCCGGTCTCGCCATGCTCTCTCCGTATCCGATGTTCATGCTGGTATCGACCGGACGTCCCGTTGCCATCGTCATCGGCATTGCGATTGCGGTGATGTGCATGTCCGGTTCGTATGCGGTGATGGCCGGACTGATGACCGATGCGTTCGACGTGCGCTATCGCTACTCCGCGATCTCGCTGTCGTATCAGACCTGCGCGGCGCTCGCGGGCGGCCTCACGCCGCTCATCGGCACCGTGCTCGCGCATGCGTGGCCGGGGCAGTGGTGGCCGCTTGCGCTCTTCTACAGCTCGCTTGCGGCCGTATCGCTCGCATGCCTGCTCGGCTTGCAGCGGCGCAGGTCACGGTACGTTGCATCGTCCGGCATTGCCGTGCCGGAATGATCGCGCGGGTCCGGTTCTCCCTGGGGCGCCGGACCTGCGATTCGAGAGACTTCAGACCGGCTTCCTCAGAAAGCCCTGGTTGGCGCCATTGCGGTTGGGCGCGAAGCCGTTGGCCTGAAGCGTCTCGTCCGCGGTTTCGTAAAAGACGCCGATCTGCATGATCTCTCTTGCCTGCTGCGCCGTTGCGATGGGACGGCCGAACTCGCCGGCGATCCGCACGAGTTGCCTGATCTGTTCGACAGAGCTCATCTTGCCCGTGCGGGTCTGATTCCATAGCACGTCCTCGATGCCGCATCGCACATGCAGGCCCAAAGCGATTCCGATCATATTCACCGGCAATACGTTCAGCACCGAACTTTCCACCGTTATCACGGCGCCGTCGGGTGCGGCCCGCAGGAAGTTTGCCAGGTTGTAGATATTCGCCTGATCCATCCCGCCGCTGATGGCGACCCAGTTCATCACCAGCGGACCTTTGTAGACGCCCCGCCGAATCATCCGCTCGATGGTTTCGAAGCTATTGATGTTGTAGCACTGAAACTCGCTCTGGATTCCGGCTGCCGTCAGACGCCGGATGTGCTCTTCGACCCAGCTCGGATTCGATGGCACGATCATGTCCTTGTACGTCGCGTACAGATGCGGAAATCCGCGCGACACGCCCTTGAAGTCATCCAGGCCAGCGTGCTCCGTCACATTCATTTGCGTGGTGTTGACGGTCACGGTCACCTGGTCGGGCTTCGGATCGAGCTCGGCCAGCATGTGTCGTGTGTCGTCGCTCAGCCATTTGGCTTCCTCACCCTCGGATTCGGGAGCGAAGCTGATCGAGCCGCCGACCTGAATGATCATTTCGGGCACGCGGGCCCGCACTCCGGCAATCAGTTCGTTGAACATGGAGAGCCGCTTGCTGCCGCGGCCATCGGGTTCGCGCACATGCAGATGCAGCACGGTGGCGCCTGCTTCATAGCAATCGACGGCCTTCTGAATCTGGTCTTCCATCGTGACCGGGATGTCTTCCGGGAAATCGGAAGGAATCCAGCCTGGCGCGTAGGGAGCGGCGGTAATGATCAGGGGTTGTTGATTCTCGGGGTAAAGGTGACCGTCAAGGAAATTCATGGTGGTGGATGTATGAATCGAAAGTTTGAAGTGGAGAGCGTTCAAGGAGAAGCCCCGGAATGCTGATTCGAAGCGTGTCGTAACTCGAATACGGATAACTAATTCATGTCCACTATTTGCTGTCACGCGACATTTCCGCCACGCTGCACCGCCTGCCGACGATAAACACGATGAACGGAAGAACAGCCAGAAGCGGAAGGCAATGCAGGGCAACCTTGAGGCCGACCGCGTCGGCAGCCGCGCCGGTGAGGAATGGGCCGGCCGCGAGACCCAGGATGTTGTTGAAGAGCGTAAGCGTTGCAAACACCGAGCCATGAATGGCGGATGACGTTGCGTTGGCAATGATCGGGCTGCATGTGCCAAACGAACTTGCGAGAAAGAACACGGCAAAGGCGAGTAGCACCAGTTGCAGGATGCCCTGTGGCACGAGGAACGCAATCGTCAGCAGCGTGCCGAGCGCGAGGCAGTAGGCAATCGCCATGTTCCATCGCTTGAGGGACGACCCTCCGCTGATCCGGTCCGTGATCACGCCGCACATGAGTTGGCCCACACCGCTGACCAGCACGAGGCCTGCCGCCGTCAACGCCGCCTGACTGACCGACATGCCCCAGTATCGATTCAGATAGCTCGGCAGCCACACGAAGAGCGTTCCCTGGATGAATACCTGCAGCGCACATCCGAGATACGCGCAGAACACCGATCGGCTCGGGAAGATGCCGGCGATGAGCGCGCGGAATGTCAGTCTGGCGGACCCATGTGCGACCGGCGCGGCATCTTCCGGATGCGCGCGTGCGAGCCTTTTTTCCGTCACGACGCAACAGTAGACGATGAGCAGCACGAACCCGAAGATCGCCATCACACCCATGGACCAGCGCCAGCCGAAGTGTGTCGCGACGATACCGGAAAGGGAGACGCCCAGCACCGAGCCGAATGCGGCTGCCGACGTGAAACCGCCGGTAATGCCGGAGCGCATGTGTTTCGGGAAAATGTTCACGAGTATCGCGATTCCGACGCTGCCATAAGCCGCCTCGCCAACGCCCACGAAGAAGCGCGCGATGAGCATCTCCTCGTAATTGCTCGCAATCGCGCATCCCAGGGTGGCGACGCTCCACAGCGCGACCATCACTGCGATGCTTTTCACCCGCCCCCAGCGGTCGGCGAAGATTGAGAACGGCAGCGTCAGGACACCGACCGTGAGCGGCACGACACTGCTGATTGAACCGAGGTGCGTGTCGGACATGTGCCACTGGACTTTCAGAATCGGAAAGAGGGCATTCAGCGCCTGTCTCGACATGTAGTCGGAAAGCAAAAGGCAGAACATCAGCGCGAAAACCACCCAGGCGTAGGGGCGGGAGGAAGCGCGGGTCGCGACGTTCAAGGCTGGCATTTCATTTGTGGTCGATAGACTCACTGGTGTCTCCTCTCGTGATTGACGAACTGCTTCACCACGATCGAAGACTATCACCGCATTTAATTTATGTCGACATTAAACGAGTTGGGGTTATACCTCATGCGTGTCGGGCATGGAGGAAGCATAGGCGATCCGACAGCTGGCGGAGCCGGAACTGTCGGGAGCAGTGAGGAGGGAGGGAATCTACGCCCGCCAGGCAGCGGGCATGCAGATGCGGCGAGGATGCCGCATGCGGAACTTGAAATGCTTTTAGTAGTTCAGTCCAGCGAGGCTACCGGCGCCTTCTTCTGTGACTTCCCGGCGCGGCGCGCTGATACGGGTGCAATCGCCTGAACCGCGGCATCGCGTGCCTCGTCGAGGCGCTGTGCAGCCAACGAAAGCAGCGTTTCGCCGTCGCGGCCGACGACGGCCTTGTGTAACGCGCGCCAGCGTTTGAGCGAAACGCGAATGGACTGCGGATCCGCCACCATGCTCAGCCTCAGATAGCGCAGCGTGCGAAGCGAAATGGATTGCAGAATATCCACCAGCAGCCGGTTGCGGCAGAGATCCACCGTCGCGAAGTTCAGCAGGAAGCTTTCCACCGCATAAGCGTCCGGAGATTCATCGGCCGCCTTGACGAGCCTCGGCAAGCGCTCGGACATGAGCGCTTCCAGTTCGGACGGGCTTTCGTTGGCGACCTGTTCCAGCATCGTCAGATAGAGCACGCTGCGTACGCGGAAAATGTCCCGAAGCTCGTTTTCGTCAGGCGCGGTGACGATCGCGCCTCGTCTCACCTGGAATTCGACCAGCCGGTCCCGCTCCAGGATGCGCAGCGCTTCGCGAACCGGGGCGCGGCTCACATGAAGCACCTCGCTGATGTCCTTTTCGAGCAGGCGCTGTCCCGACTTGAGCAGATCGAGCGTGATGACACCGGCCAGGCGGGCCGCGATCTGCTCTGCTATAGGTGCGGACGCATACCCCGAATCCTGCCCGCGGAGCACGGCGCGCTCGACAGCCAGCATCAATGGATTTTTGGGCGTCAGAAGCGCGGAGAGGTCGGGAAGATTCTGCGTTTTGAGTCGGGCCATGACGAGTCGGAGCGATCCGCGTCGATTTTTAACAGGCTGATTCTAGGACGCACCGTGTGTAATGTCGACAAAAATTTGACGAAGACCATAGTGGTTATTCCGTGCAGACGCCGCAGCGACTTTCCGATAGCTTTGCCGGTTGAATTTGACGATCTCGACATGGCTATCTTCGTTCGCAGCGCATCGCTGATCAAGTATTCCACCATCGCCCGTGCGGTCGGCATCGATCCGGTCTGCAAGGTGCGTGAAGCCGGGCTGGACCCTGTGTGTCTGAGCGCGCCTGATTTGCGCATTCCGGAGTCCGGGCTCGCGAGCGTGTTCGCGGAATCGGCGAGATCGTCGGAGCTTCGATCGCTCGGCGTGCGGATCGGGGAGGCGTGGCGGCTGTCGGACTTCGGCGCGGTGAGCCTCTATCTCCAGCATCAGCCGACGCTGCGCCATGTGCTCGAGCAGATCGAGCAGTATCGTCACATGCTGAGCGATTCGGTTTCGATTCGCGTGGCGGACTTCGGCGATATGTCGCTCGTGCATGTGATGCTGGTCACCGGTCGGCCCGATCCCGGGCGCGACATCGTCGAGCTGACTGTGGGTGCGGTTTTCAATCTCATCCGCGGCATTCTCGGCGCGCAGTGGAAGGCGCGCGGCGTGTATTTCGCGCATGCCGCGCCTGAGAGCATGCGGTTTCATCGGCCATTTCTGGGGCCGAATGTCGAATTCGATTCGGAGTTCGACGCCATCGCGCTCACGCGCGAGGAACTGGATCGGCCCAATCCGCTCGGCGATGCCACGCTCGCGCGCTACGCCAAAGAGCTGCTCGATTTGCGGTTACCCGCGCGACCTGCGTCGATAACGGACGAGGTGCGGCGCGCGCTCCATATCCTGCTGCCGCAAGGGCATGGCGCCATCGAACGCGTCGGACAACGCCTCGGCTTCGCGCCCCGCACGTTGCAGCGGCAACTGGAGCAGGCGGGCCAGAGCTTCTCCGCACTCGTCAACGAGGTGCGTGGCGAACTGGCGATGCGATATCTCGGCAATCGCCGCCATACGGTTTCGGATATCGCGATTCTCGTAGGCTTCTCCGAAGTCAGCGCGTTCTCGCGATGGTTCAGCGCGGAGTTCGGCAAACCGCCGACCCGCTGGAGAACGGACTACTTTGCGGACGACGTGCGGGAAACGCACTGACGCGCAGGTCACACGATTCCATCCGCTTCGAGTTGCGTGATCTGCTCGTCGCTCAATTCGAGCAGCGACTGAAGCACTTCACGCGTGCCTTCGCCCAGTGACGGCGGCGCGCGCCGCACCGGCGGACGCGCACCATCGAAGCGATACGGCGGCGAAAGCACCTGCATACTGCCGGTTTCCGGATGCGGCACGTTCGTGACGAGACCGGAACTCGTGGCCCGTTCGGACGACAACGCTTCATGCAGGCCGAGCACTTCTCCGCATGGAATGCTGGCCTTCTTCAGGCGCTCCAGCAAGACGGCGCGTGTGCGCCGCGCGAGTTCGCGATCGATCTCGGGCAATAGCGTCGACCGGTTTTGGGCCCGGGCGATGTTCGTGCGAAAGCGCTCGTCCTCGGCGAGGTCGGGTCGATCGATGACGTCGCGGCAGAACCGGACGAACTGCGCGTTGTTGCCCACAGTAATGACGAGCGCTCCGTCCTCCGCCTCGAAGACGCCATACGGCACGATCGACGGATGTGCATTGCCGTAGCGCAAAGGGTCTTCGCCCGTCATCAGCGCTTCGAGTCCGTAATACGACGTGATCATCAGCCCGCAATCGAACAGCGCCATTTCGATGTGCCGCCCGCGTCCCGTTTTCTGTCGTTCGAACAGCGCCGCGAGCACGGCCTGTGCCGCATACATGCCGGTGAACAGATCGACGGCGGCGACGCCGAATTTGAGCGGCGGCTGGCTGGCCTCGCCATTCAGTGCCATCAGCCCGGCTTCGCCCTGCACGAGCAGATCGTAGCCAGGACGTTGGGCTTCCGTACCGGTCGGATCGTAGCCCGAGATCGAGCAGTAGATGAGCGACGCATTGTCCTGCTTCAGTTGCGCGTACCCGAGCCCGAACTTGTCGGCGCCGCCCTGTTTGAAGTTTTGCACCACGACATCGCACTGTCGCGCGAGCGCTCGCGCGATGTCCTGTCCTTCGCTGGTTTGCAGGTCGATCGTGACCGAGCGCTTGTTGCGGTTCGCGCTGTTGAAATAGGACGTCCCCGACGAACCGGCGCGCAAGCCCCAGTCGCGCGTGTCGTCGCCGCGTTGCGGATGCTCCACCTTGATCACCTCCGCGCCGAGATCGCCGAGCACCATGCCGCACCACGGGCCTGCAAGCACGCGGGAAAGATCGAGAACGCGCACGCCGGCGAGCGGCAGCGCAGCAATATGATTCGACATCGAGATTCCTGATGGTGTGGAGAATGAAGCGGGACTTGCGTGGTTCATCGGGCATCGTCATTCGGTTTGCGGTTCGGGCACGCGGTCTTCGGCGACGGCGGGCGCCACGTCGCGCTCGGCTGCCGCGATGCGCTCGACATCCCGGTCATAGCTGCGCATGGCGACGACGAAGAACACCGCCGCCACCAGACTGAACAGCGGCGTGAGCGCGAGCGCGTGCTGCAGACCCCAGCGATCGGACAGGATGCCGGCCAGAAACGGACCGACCGCCAGCCCGAACATGTTCTGGAAGAGGGACAGCACGGCGGCACCCGTCGATCGCATGCCCGGATGAATGACGTCCATCGCAACGCCGGCCACCACGCCCACCGTGCAGTTCATGAAGAACGCGCCCACGACGATCCATCTGAACTGCACATCGCCCGTGTAATGTCCGCCGAATGCGGTAATGAAGATCACGGACGTCGTCACGCAAAGCACCGACAACGCGGGCAGCTTGTTGCGCGGCTTGCGTTGCGCCACGCGTCCCACCGCGATGCCCCAGAACGTGCAGCTCAGCGCGCCGATCAGCACGACCGCCGCCGCTGCTCCGGACGCAGTCTCCGCGGTCATGGCGTGATAACGGTTGAGATAGCTCGGCAGCCACGACCAGATGGCCGACACCGTGATCAGTTGCGCAGCCGCGCCCGCGCAGACGAACAGCAGGGTCGGCGTGCGCGCCAGCGTGCCGAAGATATGGCTGAGCGTTTCACCCAGCCGCTGCGGGGCGCGGCTGGTACCCGACGTCAGCGGCACGGAGTCGTAGTCGCGCACGCGCAGGTAGATGAGCGCGAGCACGAGCCCGGGCACGCCCACGACGCCGAACGCAGCCTTCCAGCCCCAGTGCGCCGCGATGATGCCGCCAAGGAACACGCCCAGCACCGAGCCCAGCGACGGCGCCGCGAAGAACGCGCCGAGCGCCGCGCTTCGCAAGCGCCGCGGAAACAACGTCGAGATGAGCGCCGCGCCGACCGAGCCGTAGCCGGTTTCGCCGAGGCCCACGACCGCGCGCGCGGCGAACAACTGGCCGTAGTTGCCAGTGAACATGCACGATATCGTCGCGAGGCTCCAGGCGATCGCCATCACGATGATGCTTTTCACGCGTCCCTTCCGGTCGGCGACGAGCGCGACAGGAATGCCGCCTGCCGCCACCACGATCGAGACGATCGACACGAGCGAGCCGAGTTGCTTGTCGCTGAGACCCCATTCGCTCTTGATGTGCGGGAAGAGCGAAACGATCACCTGTCGATCGATGAAGTCGAACAACATGAGCGCGAAGGTCATCGCGAAGGCAAACCACGCTTGCCGCCGGCCTGTGACGTAGCCGTCGTGCTGGCTGGCCGAAGGCGCATCGGGAATCACGTTCATGCTTGCTTGTCTCCTGGAATTTTTTTCGGACGGCGTTCAGAACGGCCGGTCTCCGCGAACGGTGGCGCGCTCCATGCGACGCGGCGCCGGCCAGTAATCGCTCACCGCGTAGTGCTGGGTCGCCATGTTGTCCCAGATCGCCACGCTATTGGGTTCCCAGCGAAAGCGCACCTGATACTCCGGAATGGCCGCCTGACTGATCAGATAGTTGAGCAGCAGGCTCGCGCCCGGCGTCTTGTCCTGTCCGAAGCGCACGTTCCCGGGCGTGTGATAGTTGATGAAGTGAGTCGAGAACGGCCCCACGTACAAGACCTTTTCGCCTGTCTCCGGGTGCGTGCGGACCACCGGATGATCCACCAGCGGGTTCTTCCTGACCAGTTCCTCGCGCTCCTCGGTCGTCAGGATCGCGCCGAACGAATGCTCGATGCCGTGCTTGGCGCGCAGGCCCGCGATCTTCGTCTTGATCTCTTCCGGCAGGCTGTTGTACGCCTCCACCATGTTCACCCAGATGGTGTCGCCGCCGACATTGGGACACGAGATGCAGCGCAATACTGCGGCTCTGGGCGGATTGGCGCGCCATGATGCATCGCTGTGATACGTGTTCTCGAAGTGATCGCGCTTCTCGCTCTTGTAGATCTCGATCAGGCCGGGATAGCCGGGCACCGTATTGGCGACGGGATGATCTTCGAGATCGCCGAAACAGCGCGCGAAGGCGACATGGTCGGCGCGCGAAATCTCCTGATCGCGAAAAAACAACACGCGATGTTTCAGCAGCAGCGCCTTGATCTCGGCGAACAAAGATTCGCTTCGGGCGATGTCCGCGACGTTCACATCCGTGAGTTCCGCACCGATCGAGCATGTAAGCGGTTTGATTCGCATGGTTGCGCTTTCCTTGAAATCATGAAGTCGGTGAAATCGTTACGGGTTCGATTCTGTTGACGACACGCTGCGCGCGCTTGACTGATCGCGTCACGGTTTGGCATTCGGGATGCGGGCCCGACGAGTTTCCGCGTATACCCGCAGTGTCAGCAAATGCCAAGCAGGTGGCTCGATTCGTCAAGTCCGCTGTCCGCGACAAAACTAGACTGGCTCGGTGGATTGCTTCATTCGGAAGCAATGGATGGTTTGGCGAGGACAGCAATGACGAGTACACGCGAAGTGGTGGTTCTGGGTGCGGCACGCTCTGCAATCGGAGCATTCGGCGGGTCGCTCGCCCATCTCGAGCCGGCGGAGCTAGCGGGCATCGTCATGAAAGAAGCGGTGACGCGCTCGGGCGTCGACCCGCAGGCGATCAACTACGTGACGGTCGGCAACACGATTCCCACCGAGGGCCGCTTCGCCTACGTGGCGCGCGTGGCGGCAGTGCGCGCCGGCCTGCCGATGCAATCGGTGGCGATGTCCGTGAACCGGCTGTGTTCCTCGGGGCTGCAAGGCATCGTCACGACCGCGCAGAACATCCTTCTCGGCGATTGCGACTATGGTGTCGGCGGAGGTGTCGAGGTGATGAGCCGCAGCGGACATCTTCTCGCCTCGATGCGCAACGGCACGCGCATGGGCGACGCCGTGCTCACCGACATGATGGTCGCGACGCTGACCGATCCGTTCGGCGTCGGGCACATGGGCGTGACGGCGGAGAACCTCGCGCGCAAGTGGAACATCACGCGCGAACAGCAGGATGCGCTCGCCGTGGAATCGCATCGCAGAGCGGCGCACGCGATTGCCGAGGGGCGCTTCAGATCGCAGATCGTCCCGATCGTGAAAGAGACGCGCAAGGGCGCGGTCGTGTTCGACACCGACGAACACGTCAAGCCCGCGACGACGATGGAGTCGCTCGCCAGGCTCACGCCTGCTTTCAGGAAGGACGGCACGGTGACCGCGGGGAACGCCTCCGGCATCAACGACGGCGCTGCGTTCTTCGTGCTCGCCGATGCAGCGGTCGCGATGGCTGCCGGACACAAGCCGATCGCGCGGCTCGTGTCGTACGCGGTCGCGGGCGTGTCCAACGAGATCATGGGCGAGGGCCCGATTCCCGCCACGAAACTGGCGCTCCGCAAAGGCGACCTGACCCTCGATCAGATGGACGTGATCGAAAGCAACGAAGCGTTCGCCGCGCAGGCGATCGCGGTCGAGCGAGGCCTCGAACTCGACCGGCAGAAGACCAATCCGAACGGCGGCGCGATCGCGCTGGGGCATCCGATCGGCTGTTCGGGCGCTTTTCTCGCCACCAAGGCGATCTACGAATTGCAGCGCATCGCGGGCCGATACGCACTCGTGACGATGTGCGTCGGCGGCGGTCAGGGCATCGCCGCCGTGTTCGAGCGGCTGTAAAATCGCGAACCTCGTATAATTGTTGTCGACTTTAATATTATTGGCTGATAGACTGAGTCCAAGCGTGAGGCTGCGTGTCCCCGCGCGTCGATTCTCGACGCCGCCGGGGCGCGAATGGGAATCGTGTTTGAACAGTCGAGCAGATCACATCAATAACGATTCGGTATGCATAATAAATAGCGAACGGAGACGAAATGAGGAAAGCACGACTTGCGATTTCTGTAATGGCACCATTGGCATGTGCGCCCGCATTCGCGCAAAGTTCGGTCACGCTATACGGAATCGTCGATACGGGCGTCGAATATCTTACGCACGCGACGCCGACCGGTGGATCGGTTGCGCGCATGCCGGTGATCGGCGGCGGCGACCTGCCTTCGCGGTGGGGCCTGAAGGGATCGGAAGACCTGGGCGGAGGACTGAAAGCGATCTTCACGCTGGAAAATGGCTTCTCCCTCTCCAACGGCGCGCTGCAGCAAGCCAGTCGTCTGTTCGGGCGTCAGGCCTATGTCGGGCTGAAGAACGGCTGGGGACAGCTTACCTTCGGGCGCCAGTACAGCATGCAGACATGGGCGATGACCGATGCGAACATCGTCGGTCCCGCCGGCATCGGGAGTCTGGGTTCGCTCGACAGCGCGTTGCTGGCCGACCGGTTCGATAACGCCGTCGCCTATATGGGCACGTTCTACGGCTTCACCCTCGGCGCAAGCTATTCATTCGGCCGCGATGCATCGACGGCCGGCAATTGCGGCGGTCAGGTTGCAGGCGACTTCGTGGCCTGCCGCGGCCTGTCCGCCATGATCAAGTACGACGCTAGCAACTGGGGCGTCGCGACCTCCTTCGAAGAGCTGAGAGGCGGGCAGGGCTCCGCGCCGAATACGGTCGTGCCGGGCGCGCCCGGTGTCGCGTTCACGAACTCGGGCGATACCGATCGCCGCTATCAGGTGAACGGTCATCTCACCGTCGGACCGGTGCGCTTGGGCATGGGCTGGATACATCGTCTCCTTCACGGCGACGTGCGCTCGGTCAAGACGGATGTCGAATACCTCGGCGCATCCGTTCTCTATGGCGCGTGGCAGTTCGACGCCCAGCTTTCGCACATCGGCAATGCCGCCGCCGACGCCGATGGCACGCTCGGCATGCTCAGGGCGAACTACTTCCTGAGCAAGCGCACGTCGGTGTACGGCGTCGCGGGGTATATGAAAAATCATGGCAAGGGCGCGATCTACTCGGTATCGGCGGGCACCGCTGTTCCCGCCGCTCCGTTCGGCGGCTCGAATCAGATGGGCTTCGAACTCGGCATTCGTCAGATGTTCTGACGATCCCGACAGCGCTTCGCACCATCCCGGAATCATTCACCAAGGAACGTTGAACATGGCAAAAGCGATTCGCTTTGATGAAATCGGTGGCCCCGAAGTCCTCCGCCTCGAAACCGTTGCGGTCGGCGAACCCGGCCCTGGCGAGGCGCGCGTGCGTCACACCTTCGTGGCGGTCAATTTCATCGACATCTATTTCCGCACGGGGCAATATCCGCTTGCGCTGCCCAATGGCCTCGGCTCCGATGCAGTAGGCGTGGTCGAAGCCATCGGCGAAGGCGTCGAAGATATCAAGGTGGGCGACCGCGTCGGCTATCTGCTCGGGCCGCAGGGCGCCTACTCGGACGTTCGCGTGATGCCCGCGGATGTGCTGATTCCCTTGCCCGATGGCATCAGCGACAAGACGGCCGCGACGCTGATCATGAAAGGTATGACCGCGCAGTACCTGTTTCGCCAGGTCTACCCGCTCAAGGGCCACGAAACCATCCTGTATCACGCTGCCGCGGGCGGAGTCGGACTCATCGCCTGTCAGTGGGCGCGCGCGTTGGGCGTCACGATGATCGGCACGGTCAGCTCGGATGCGAAGGCCGAAGCGGCAAAGGCGAATGGCTGCACGCATACCATCGTGACGTCGCGGGAAAACATCGCCGAGCGCGTGCGCGAGCTTACCGATGGCAAGGGCGTCGAAGTGGTGTTCGACTCGGTGGGCAAGGACACGCTGGAAGCGTCGCTGGACAGCCTGCAGGTGCGCGGGACATTGGTCAGCAACGGCACGTCGTCCGGTTCCGTGCAGATCGACACGCGCGTACTGGCTCGCAAGGGATCGCTCTGGGTGACGCGGCCGGCGATGGTGCATTACGCGACGCCGCGCTCGCACATGCTGTCGATGGCTCGCGAGCTTTTCGATCTCGTGCTGGCCGGGAAGATCAAGAGCGAGCCGGGGCAGATGTTCGCGCTCGATCAAGCCGCCGACGCGCATCGCGCGCTCGAATCGCGCAAGACGGTGGGTTCCACGGTGCTCGTGCCGTGACGGAGAAGATCAATATCACCTCTGCGACCGTGCTCATCGTGCCGGGCTTGCGCGAACACGTGGCGGATCATTGGCAGACGCTGCTCGCGCAGAAGCTGCCGCGCGTGCGAAGCGTCGCGCCGCTCGAGCATGACAAGCTCAGTTGCGCTGCACGCGTCGCTGCGATCGATCGCGCACTGGCATCGATCGAAGGTCCGGTCATCGTCGTCGCGCACAGTGCGGGCGTGATGATGCTCGCGCATTGGGCGAAGCGCTGCGCCACGCACGCGATTCACGGTGCATTGCTCGCTGCGCCCGCTGATCTCGAAACGCCCATGCCGCCCGGCTATCCGACGATCGACGCACTGGGCGAACACGGATGGCTGCCGGTTCCGCGCGGCGTGCTGCCATTTCCGAGCATCGTCGCGGCGAGCAGCAACGACCCTTTGACGCGGCTGGATCGCGCCCGTGAATTCGCGCGGTCGTGGGCAAGCCGCTTCGTCGAACTCGGCGATGTCGGTCATCTGAATCCGGCGTCGGGTCATGGCGAATGGCCCATGGCCGGCGAACTCATCGGCCAGCTTGCCGCGCCGCGCTAGCGTCACGCGCTGCGCCGCATCGTCCACGTCCGCTCACCACGGCGGACGCAATCAACGCCTCTGCGCGCCGTCTGCCTGCCGCAAGCAAATCTGCCTCTAATTTGGAAATCAACATGAATTTTCTTGACGGTCATCTCTTTCCCGAGAACCAGCAACCGCTGATCATCACGGCCGCGCCGTACGCGCCCGGATGGTTGCCCGGTGACTTCCCCGAAGACATTCCGGTCACGATGGAAGATCAGATCCAGAAAGCGGTGGACTGCTACAACGCGGGCGCCACCGTATTGCATCTGCACGTGCGCGAGCTGGATGGCAAGGGCAGCAAGCGCCTGTCCATGTTCAATCAGCTCATCGCAGGCGTGCGCAAGGCGGTGCCGGAGATGATCATCCAGGTCGGCGGTTCGATTTCGTTCGCTCCCGAGGACGAAGGGCAGGCTGCCAAATGGCTGTCGGACGATACGCGCCACATGCTGGCCGAACTCGAACCGAAGCCGGATCAGGTGACCGTGACGGTGAACACGTCCCAGATGAACGTCACCGATCAGGCGGAAGACGCGGACTTCAAGGGCACGTCGCGCGAGCAGCCCGCGCTGTTCAATGCCTACAAGGAAATGACCGTTCCCGCGCAGCCCGGATGGGTCGAGGAACACGTGCGGCGTCTGACGGCCAAGGGCATTCAGAGCGCCTTCCAGTGCTACAACCTCAACAGTTTCGAATCGGTCGAACGCCTGATGCGACGCGGCTTCTACAAGGGCCCGCTGGTGATGAACTGGGTCGCGATAGCCGGCGGCATGGATACGCCGAACGTCTACAGCCTCGCCAACTTCATTCGCGCCGTGCCCGATGGCGCGGTGGTCACGGTGGAAAGCAACGTGCGCAACGTGCTGCCGGTGAACATGTGGGGCATTTCCATGGGTCTGCATGTGCGCTGCGGCACGGAAGACTGTCTTTGGAACCAGTCGCGCACGGAGAAGATCAGCACCGTGAAGCAGATCGAGCAACTGGTGCGTATGTCACGGGAATTCGGACGCGAGATCGCGACGGCGCGGCAGGCGCGCGAGATCTCGCGCATCGGCGTGTTCTACGACACCGTTGAGGAATCCCTGCAAGCCAACGGCTTCGCGCCGAATCGCAATGGCGGCAATCAGGGTTTTCTGCGCAAGACCGCCTGACGCCGCGAGCGCAGTAAAAAGAACACGGCCAGCGATATCCGATGAATGAACCGGATACGCTGGCCGTGCTGCTGTTCAGGACGCGTCGAGGCGACGCGTCGCGATGCTTCAGTAAGGCTTGTCACCGATGATGCCTGCGCGTTCCATCTTGCGCGGGGCCGGCCAGTAGTCCATGACCGCGTAGTGCTGCGTCGAGCGATTGTCCCAGACCGCGATGCTGTTCGGTTTCCATCTGAAACGCACCTGATACTCGGGGATCAGCGCCTGGCTTTGCAGATAGTTGAGCAGAAGGCTCGCGCCCGGCGTCTTGTCGAGGCCGTAGCGGACATTCTCGGGCGTATGGAAGTTGACGAAGTGCGTCGTGAAGCTTCCCACGTAGAGGACTTTCTCGCCGGTTTCCGGGTGCGTGCGGACGACGGGATGCTCCACGTCCGGATTCTGCGCAGCGAGCTTTCTGCGCTCCTCGGGATCCATCGCCGCACCGAACGAATGCTCGATGCTGCTTTTCGCCCGAAGGCCCGCGATGCGGCGCTTGATCTCTTCCGGCAACTGCTTGTAGGCCTCGACCATATTGACCCAGATCGTGTCGCCGCCGGTTTCGGGGCACTCGATGCAGCGAAGCACCGCGCCCATGGAAGGCTCCGGCCGCCACAAACCGTCGGTGTGAAAGTTGTTTTCGTAGGGGTTTTTCGCATCCGATCGATAAATCCGCACGAGCCCGGGATGTTCCGGATCGCTTCCCGCAACCGGATGATCTTCGAGATCACCGAACTTGCGGGCGAACGCGACATGTTCCTCGCGGGAGATGTTCTGGTCGCGGAAGAAGAGCACGCGGTGCTGCAGCAACAGTGCCTTGATCTCCGCAAACAAGGACGCATCGCGCGATGCGTCGCCCAGATTGACGCCTGACAGTTCAGCGCCAATGCAGGCGGTGAGCTTTTCAATCTTGATCATCTGCATGTCTCCTGATTCTCTTCATTGTCCGGTAGCCTCCATCATAGGCGCTCGATTTATTCATGTCGACATAAATAAAATTACGACGCGCAAGGCCTACGCAGCCACGCGCTCCAGCGCGATGGCGATGCCCTGTCCGACGCCGATGCACATCGTGCAAAGCGCGTAGCGTGCGCCGGATCGCGAACGGCGTCGCAAATGAACATGTCTTTCATGAGTTTCCTCGTATTGACCGCTTTAACGTCACGCAGCCACTGCGGACTGCGGCGCGAAATCGAATGCGTTGGCGAAAGCGTCGACGAGATATTCGCCGATGGGCAGCGCCGAAGTCGCGGCAGGAGATGGGGCATTGCAGACATGCAGGCTTCGCTTCG
Organism: Caballeronia sp. NK8; assembly: GCF_018408855.1. Classification (GTDB taxonomy): domain Bacteria; phylum Pseudomonadota; class Gammaproteobacteria; order Burkholderiales; family Burkholderiaceae; genus Caballeronia. The sequence continues at coordinate 172,753 of NZ_AP024324.1, forward strand.
ATGGACGAATCAGGAAGTCATGAATCAATGCGCCGCTCGATGACACGGCCTGCGCGCGAACGCCCGCGGGGTAGGGTTCGAGGTCCTCGAGCGCGAGCTCGGGACAATACTTGCGGCACAGCGCGAGATAGCCGCTTTTCCAGAGCGAATTGCGCATCTCCGAGATGCCCGACGGACCGTAGGTCCTGAGCATCTTCCAGAATCCGCCGAAGGACGCCATCTCGGCGAGATCGGAGACGTCGATGTCGCGCCAGCGATAGCCTTCGCGCGCCATCGCGAGCACCGCGTTCGGGCCCACGGTCACGTAGCCGCCGATCATGCGCGTCAGGTGCACGCCGAGGAACGGCAGCGCGGGGTCCGGCACCGGATAGACGAGATGCCGCACGATATCGTTCTTCGATGCGGGCAGCCGGTAGTACTCGCCACGAAACGGCACGATACGGAAGTCGACGTCGAGCTTGCACATGCGCGCGAGGCGATCGGCCATGAGGCCCGCGCAGACGATCGCGTGCTTCGCGCGAAAGCGTCCGCTTGCGGTCGTCACGACGACGCCATCGTCGTCCTCGCTCATGCCGACGACCCGTTGCCCGAGCATGATCTCGGCGCCGTTCTCCTGCGCGACCCGCGCCATGGCGCGGGTCATGGCGGGATAGTCGGCGATACCGCTCGACGCGACGCGTATCGCCGCTTCGCCGACGATGCGCGGCTCTTCGCGCGTCAGTTCGTTCTGGTCGAGCCATTGCGGCTGCAACTGATTCTGGCGGCATCGTTCGAACAGATCCTTGAGCCGTTCGACTTCGATCCGGTTCGTCGCGACGATGAGCTTGCCGCACTGCTCGAAGCGGATGCCGTGGCGGCGTGAAAACGCATAGGTGGCGGCGGCGCCACGGCGGCAGAACTCCGCCTTCAGGCTGCCGGGCGCGTAGTAGACGCCCGCGTGGATCACGCCGCTGTTGTGGCCGGACTGATGCACGGCGAGCGCGTCTTCCTTTTCGAGCACGATCACCTTGAGCGCGGGATAGCGCTGCGTGAGCTGCATCGCGGTGGACGCGCCGATGATGCCGCCGCCGATCACGATCACGTCCGCATCGGCATCGCGGAAGGAAACGTGGGCGCTCATTGGGCGAAGGTCCCGCGCTGGCGCATCAATTCACGATGCAGTTGCGGATGCTTCTCGAACGGCGCGCGTCCATGCAGCCAGAAATAGTTATTGGCGACGATCAGCTCGCCCACCGGCAACGAGATTTCGCGGGTCGCGCATGACGTTTCCATCGAGTTCGACATGGCGTGCAGGAAGCGCGCCTCGGCGAGCGTGCGCGGCTGCACGAACTGGTCGATGAAGGCCATCGACAGACCGAATTCCGAATGGAAGAACAGCGGGCGCTCGACCGCGGCGCTGACGTTCTTCGAGCCGGGCGCCTTGTAGACGAACGGCAGCGCGCCCATCGGATCGAGCGCGAACTGGTCGCGTTCGGTCCAGTCGTCGAGATGCATGAGACGCGACTCGCCGCCGCGCGCGTTGGTTTCGTCGAACTTCATCATGAGCAGCCAGTGCGTCTCTTCCTCGACGTAGGTGCCGTCCGTGTGCAGCGAGAACAGGCGGTAGGCCTGGCGCAGGTAGGAATCGCTCGAGTCAGTGTCTTTAACGAGGAAGCGGGCGTAGTAGGTTCCCGACATCGCGTCGTGATTGCCCGGTCCGAGCAGATGCGCGACGGCCGTGCCGAAGCGGACGAAATCGTCGCTATCGGACGTCACGCCTTGCACGCCGGTCGTGAATCCACCGCTCGAGCGATCGCGCGCGATCTGCGTGAGCGTCGAGCCGAGCGCGCCACCGAACGCGCGGTCCAGTTCGTGCGCCAGCATGAAGCGCATGAAGGGCACGTATTGCAGGTTCTGTACATCGACATCCTTCACGGCCTCGAAAAAGCGCGTGAGCCTGTCCTCGTCGAGTTCGATGCGGCGCAGGCGAGCGTGCTGCGGATGGGCGTGAATGCGGAAATGCGTCTGGACGACACTGACTTCGACGGGCGCGTTCATCGATTGCTCCATGTGATAGATGCCGCTATTTCACGTCGATCCTGTGTTCGGTTAAACTGCCAGAAACCTCATTTTTAATCCGAAAAAGCGATTAAATGGATAGCCGCCTGTTGAAAGCTTTCGTGGCGCTGGCCGAGGATCTTCACTTCGCGCGGACGGCGGATCGGCTGAATGTCGCGCAGTCCGTGCTCAGCGATCAGTTGAAGAAGCTCGAAACCGCGCTCGGCGTCAGGCTGCTGAACCGCAACAAGCGTTCGGCCGTCACCCTGACGGACGCCGGCGCGGCGTTTCTGCGGGAGGCGGTGCTCGCGCTTCGCCAGCTCGAACGCGCCGAGTCGGTCGGCAAGCTCGCGGCGCGAGGGGAAATCGGCAACGTTTCGCTGGGCTACATTGGTTCGGCCGTGTCCACGGGCCTGCTGCCGGCGGCGCTCAAGCGCTTTCGCGCGGATTGTCCTCATGTCGACATGGAGATCATGGCCATGGAGACGCCGCGGCAGCTCGAATGCCTGCATGACGGCCGGCTCGATGTCGGGTTTCTGCGCTCCAGATCGCGGTACCCGGACGGCGTCGCGGCGACCGTCGTGAAGCGCGAGCCGCTGATGATCGCGCTGGCGTCGAATCATCCGCTCGCCGCGTCCAGGATCGTGCGTCCGCAGGCATTGCGCGAGGCCGCGTTCATCGTTCCGCAATTCAGCGAGAGTGAAGGCTTCGCGGAGAACCTGTCGAGTCTCGGCCGGCTCGGCGGCTTCGACGCTTCGCCGCGCCATCGCGTCGCCGATTTCGTGACGGCGCTTTGCATGGCCGCTGCGGGCTACGGCGTCGTGCTGGTCCCGGAATCGATGAAGTCGCTCGCGCCGGCCGACGTCGCGTTCCTGCGGGTCGCGGGTTATCACGAGGAAGCGGAACTCGCTATTGCTTACAGGACGCGGGAGAATGCGCCATCGGTGAAGCGATTCGTCGAGATCACAGTGGCGCTGTTCGCGGGCGCTGGCGTCTGATGAATTCGGTGCGTGGCCTCAGTCCGAACGTTTGAACATTCGATGGGTCCGACGCGATGTACCCGGAGCGGGATGACTGGAGAGAGGATCATGAGCAGAACCGAGAAAGAAAAGATGCTCGCCGGAGAACTGTACACGGCGAACGCACCCGAAATTCAGGCCGATCAGGCAGCAGCCCGCGCGTGGATGGCGCGCTTCAACGGCGCCATCGACATGCCGCTCTCGGAGCGATACGAACTCCTGCAAGAGCGGCTCGCCGCGATTGGACCGGACTCCATGATCCGGCCGCCGTTTCATTGTGACTATGGTTACAACATCAGTCTGGGCGCCGGGGTGTTCCTCAATTACGGCTGCATCATCCTTGACGTCGTTCAGGTCGAGATCGGCGACATGACGCAGATTGCAACCGGCGTGCAGATTCTGACGGCCGATCATCCTCGCGACCCGGCCGTCCGCGCGGCAGGCCTGGAATTCGGGCGGCCCGTGCGGATCGGACGTAACGTGTGGATCGGCGCGGGCGCGATCATTCTGCCGGGCGTGACGATTGGCGACGACGCATTGATCGGCGCGGGCAGCATCGTCACGCGCGACGTGCCGGCGGGCGCCACTGCTGTCGGCAATCCTGCGCGCGTGCGTCCGGCCGCGAAAGATCACGCGTGAAGCGCTTTGCCACGTCCCTGAAACGCGGTCAGATCCGGGTACATGCTGCGAATTTTTTGCCACTCGCTGGCATCGAAGAATTCGCACGCACCACCGGTATAGCGTTTTGCGACTTCGGTCGTGAAGCGCACTGCTTCCGCAAGATCGACTTCGTGACTGGCGCTTGAATCGCTGCCGCCCACGACCGATCGCGCGGTGATCGCCACGCCGACCACGGGTTTGTCGGTGGCAACGTGCGGCTGCATGATGCTGTTGAAATGCGACAGCCCGTTGTCATAGGGCGTGATGTCCTGCAGCGAAATCGGGAACGTAACGGCCGGTTGGCCCGTCGTCGATTCCATGATCGCGACGAGATCGGGCGCCATGCGCAGGATGTAGCCCTGCATCGCGGTCGGCGACAGCGCGAAGCCACGATGCTTGACGATGCGGTTGCCCTTGGACGCGTCGAGCGACAGAATCGCGTCCATCTCGGCCGACACCTCGTATTCGTTCATCGTCGCCGAAGAGACGGGCATCCCCATGAACGGCACGCCGTTGTTCTCGCTCATGGGTGCGTCGGTCGACAGATGAGTCGTCACGATCACGTCGCCGGGCAGCGCGTCGCCGTTCGCTTTCATCTGCGCGAGCTTGAGCGCTACGGCAAGCACACCGATCGGGCCGTCCGCGTCCGATACCATGCCGAGCTTCGCCGGGCGCGCGCCGATCGCGCCATTCCTGCCGACGACGCCGAGCGTGCGGGCCTGGCCACCGGTCTTCTTGCCGTGCGTGCCCGGAATCACGATCGTGATGAAATCGGTGCTTTTCGCGGGATCGCCGGGCGGTTCGTTTTTGATGGACCTGACTTCGACCGTTACGCCGTGGCCGTTATAAGGCTCGAAAATCTCGGCGATGGTGTGACCAGTAACGGTGGCGCTATCGAGCGCGTCGAAGATGACGAGGGTCTGTTTCAAAGCCATGTGAAGTACCTCAATAGAGAGCCGATGCGGCGCGCATCGGGCCGCATCGATCGTTTGTTGGGAGTCAGAACAAATGCCGAAGGCCGAGCATCACGGAGAGCTGCTCGCTCCTGCCGTTGAGCGTGACGCCCTTGGCCGCCGAAGCATTCGTGGTCGTATTGCCGAACAGCCCGGACCATCCGCCACTCGTCCATTCGTAGGCGGTGGCCAGATAAACATCGGTGCGCTTGCTCAGGCTGTAGTCCGCAACGCCGTATGTGGTCGTGCGCGTGCCGTCGAAGCCGTCGGCGTGGGTGCGGTCCTGCATCCCGGCGACGGTGAAGAGCCAGCTCGGGGTAGCGCGGTAGCTTGCGCCGAGCGTGAAGAAATCGTCGCTGCGCCGCTGACTGAACACCGAATTGATCGCGACCGCCGCGGTCGGTGAGCCCGAGGCCATGCTGGTGATGGACGCCGTATCGGTGCCGCCGTTGGACGAATCGAAGCCCGCGTCGCGATTGCTGTGCAGGTAGTTCGCATACAGACTCGCATTGCCGATCGTCGCCTTGACACCGCCGAGATAGATGCGCGCACGACGGCTCTGCGTGTCGTTCGTCTGTTGCGCGTCACCGATCAGGGTAATCGGTCCGGACGCGTATTTGACGCCGAGCGACATCGACGAACGCGCGCGCGTTTCGCCGGCAATGCCGCCTGCCGCGTATTCCGCGATCACCTGCATCGGACCCCACGCGCCGGTGTAGCTGATCGCGTTGTCGTAGCGCTGGCCAACCAGATACACCTGCCACGAGTTGCTCGGTGCGGCGCCGACGCCCAGCGGATCGACGTAGTACAGCATGGTATTCGCGGTGGTGTACTGACGTCCGAGCGCGAGGTCGCCCCAGCGCTCACGGCCAAGCTTGACGAACGCCTGGCGTCCGAATAGCTGTCCTTGCTGATCCAGCTTGCCGGTATTCGCAAGAAAGCCGTTTTCGAGCGTGAAACCGGCCCGCCAGCCGTCGCCGAGCGCTTCGTCGCCTTTCAGCCCGAAGCGGCTGCCCGAGAGGAAGCCCTCGTTACCCTGCTGCAGCCCGATCGTCGAATCGCCGGACGGGTTAGTGTGCGTCTGATAGCTCAATGCAACGTCCATGACGCCGTACAGCGTCACGCTCGACTGTGCCTGCGCGCCAGCCGCGAAGCCCGTAAGCACGGCGAGCGCAATTATCTTTGTTTTCAATTTAGACATCCTAATCGTGAACGGCAAAAATTGCCGCCTCTGAAAGAAAGGCGGCGGACGATCAACGCCGCAACGTCGGCCACTGATCGATATCCGACGGACCCGTGATCGAGTTCAACGGGAAGGTCGCGTGTTCGCCCAACGTCTCGACCTGAGTCTTGCTGACGAAATGCAGCGCGCCGCGTTCGCCGAGGACCGTGCCGGTGGCGCCGTCGGACAGCAATGCGGAGCCTTCCGGCAGCGCGAATACCTGTTCCGGCGCATTGATGTCGAGGAACTCGGCAAGCCGTTCCTCACGGCTCTCGCCGTTGTGCCCGGCCGGCTTGCCGCTGATGAAATGCGGATTGATTTGAAACGGCACGAGGCCGAGTGCGCGCAGCGTCGGCGGCTGCACGATCGGCATATCGTTGGTGGTGCGGATCGTGGGGCACGCAACGTTGCTTCCCGCGCTCCATCCCATGTACGGGGTGCCCGCCGCGACTTTCGCGCGGATTGCATCGACAATGCCCGCGTCATACATGCGCTTGAGGAGCGCGAACGTATTGCCGCCACCGACGGCGATGGCCTGCGCACTCTCGACCGCGGCCAGCGGGTCCGCGCTGTGATGAATCGATTCGAGCGCGTAGCCGAGACCTTCGAACACTGGCTTGACGATTTGTTCGTAGCTGTCGAAGCTGAACGTCACGCCGGCGAACGGCACGAAGAGCACCTTGAGAGGTTCGCGCTGGAGGAGCGCGTGGATCTGCTCGGTGGCGTGCTCGAGATAACCGAGCTGGTCCTTTCGGGAGCTGCTCATCAGCAGGATGCGTTGGGTCATGGCGTATTCCTTGATCGAATCAGATGCTGGCGCTCAGGCGAGCGTCGCGCGGATGATTTGCACGACGCGGTCGATCTCGTCGTGCGTATTGAAGTAGTGCAGCGACACGCGGGCCATCGTGCTCACGCCGTATCGCGCGAGGATGGTGTCGGCCATGAAGCCGCCTGCCTCGATGATGCAGTGCTGCGCCTCCAGCGCCGACACGAGCGTGGCAGGATCGACACCGCGCAGGTTGAACGGCACGATGCCGATGCGTTGCGCGACATGCGTCGGTCCGTAAAGCTCGAAGCCGGGCAGTGTCGAGAACTGGTCGACCGCGTATGCAGTCAACGCCCGCACGCGTTCGGCGATCGCGTCGATGCCGATTTCCCGGGCGTAACGCAGCGCCGCACCGAGCGCGAGAATGGCCGGCACGACGGGGCATCCGGCTTCGAAGCGTCGCGCGCTCGCCACGAACGAGAGCGCGCCCGTCGTGCGGTCGAATGTGCCGTTCCACCAGCCCGCGAGCACCGGCTCCAGCTTGTCGATATGCGCCTCTCGCACGTAAAGAAAGCCCGAGCCTTCAGTCGCGCGCAGGGCCTTGCGCCCGCACGCCGCGAGAAAATCGCAGTCGAGTTGCGCAACGCTGACGGGCAACATGCCGACGCTCTGCGACGCATTCACGAGTGACATCACGCCGTGCTCGCGCGCTACCTTGCAGATGCTCGCGGCGGGCTGAACCGCACCGGTGGAATTGGGCACTTGAGAGAACGTGACGAGCCGCGTGCGTGGCGTGATGGCGGCGGAGAACGATTCCGGTGCGAGCATGCCGGCCGCGTCAGCCGCGATCATTCTCACCACTACGCCGTGCGTGTGTTCCAGGCGGCGCCAAGGCAACAGGTTGCTGAGCATTTCGGTATCGGCGACGAGAATCTCGTCGCCCGGTTGCCAGCGAATGCCGTGCGCAACAAGCGAGATGGCTTCCGTCGCGTTCTTGGTGAAGGCGATTTCATGCGCGCCCGCCTCGATGAACGCGGCGAGTTCGCCGCGCACGGCGTCCACGCGGGCGTAGGTTTCCTTGCGGAACGAGGGCAGGTAGATGCCCACGTGCCCCGTGTCGAGCAGATAGCGACGTGCCTCGTCGAGCACGGAATCGGGCGGCAGGGACGCGGCGGCCGTGTCCATGTAGACGGTGGTGGCGGTCAGCGGCGTGGCTGCGCGGATGGCTTCGATATTCATGCTGCGTTTCAGGTCCAGAAGAAGGGAAGCGGATTACTTGTGCAGACGGCTGACGGAACCCCCGAAACTGAACAGGGCGTCGCCGGCGATGACGCCGCCCGCGAACGCGCTCATCTCGGCGGTATGGCGCTCGCCGCGCAGACGCGTGATGACAAAGCGGATCGCGAGTCCGGCAAGTACGGCCCAGCCAGCAAGTGGCGAAGCGATCAGCATGCCGGTCGAAAGCAGAATGCCGAGTTGCCGCTTGGCGCCGCCGAGCAATTGCAGGAGCGCGCCCGGAATCGCCCAGATGGAGAGGTTGCGGGCGATTTCCATCGACGAGCCGGCCTTCACCGACGCCGCATAAACGCGGTCGACGGGCGGCACCATGTTGCGCGAGAAGAAGTGATCGTGAAACGCGATCACGACGATCGCCGCGACGATGAAACCTGCCATCGCGGCGATCAGCTGCTGCCGGCGGCCTGCCAGTTCGGCGTCCATGTCGCGGCCTTCACCGCGCAGCAGATAGCCGGTCTTGAGGTCGTAACCCATGTCCGCGAACGCCGGGCCCGTGGCGGCCGAGAAGCCGGCCAGCACGGCCAGCGCCGAGGGCGGGAAGCCGATCACGATGCCGATCGTCAACGTGATGAGCGCGACGGCGAACGCCGGGAACCAGCCGGAATGCATCGCCGCGATGCCGACGATCAATTCGTGCGCGTAAGCGGCGAGCGCGGCATAGACGATGAAGCCGACCAGCATCCCCGGCGACAACTCGGTGATGTGACCTGCAAGCACCGAGATCAACAGCGCGACGAGCATGTACGCGATGAATCCGCCGGACAGCACGCGCGTTGCCCGCGCGCCCGACATTTCCAGATTGCGCGGATCGGTGTCGTTGCTTGCACGCGAGCGATGAATCTCGCGCGCCACCTGAAACAGCGCGACGATGCCCGCGCCGATCATCAGCCCGTGCGGAATATAGGCCGCCGCGATGTCGACATGAAGGAGCGGAATCGAATAGCCGCGGATCAGCAGACCTATGCCGAACATCGTCAGCGCGGCGAGATTGCCGAGGAAGGCCGCGCCGAACGCGGACATCGGCACGCCGACGATCGCGCCGGCAACGCCGGCCGCAACGCCGAGTCCGAGGAAGGCGGCCTTGCGGCCGCCTTGATCGCCGGCCCAGATGGCTTCGGCGGTAGCGACTCCGGCCGGCCACGTACCGGTCGCCGGAAAGATCTTGCTGCCGAAGAGGTGATAGAGCATCGCGCCGTCGACGAGCATCGCCGCAATGGCGCCGATGAGCATCGGCGTGACGAGTTCGGGCATGCCCATCGCGAACGGCACGCCGAGCGGGATCATCAGCGAATTGGCGGCGCCGAACGTGGCCGACGAAATGGCCGTCTGCACGAGGTTTTGCCGTTCGAGCACCCGGAAGCGGCGCGTTACCTGTAGCGGAATGCGCGAGAACACGATCGCGATCAACGCGCCGATGATCGACGTGTTCGCCGAAATGCCGAGCGAAACGATGAGCTGCATGCCGATGATCGCGCCCAGCACCGAGAGGCCCATCGACACGACCAGCAGCAAAGGCTCGAAGAAGGACACGCGCGGGCGCGGCGAGTCTGCTGGCACGGATGTGTCTAAATCGGCAGGCATGTCGATTGATCCTTTCATGATGTCGTGTCTCCGCCGGCTCGAGTGGCGCGGCTCAGGCAATAGGGTGGGTGAGTCGTCGGAAGGGTCAACCGGTCAGCCCGACCACGGGCTCGATCGTTTCGCGGGTCTTCTTCAGGGCTTCGATGAGTCGCGGAATGGCCTCGCCATCCAGTCGCTGGACGGGCCCGGCGATGCCCAGCGAACCGATGACGCTGCGGCGGTCGCGAGACCATAGCGGGACTGCGAGCCCGGCGACCGTCGCGGCCGCCTCCTCGCGCGTGTGGCACCACCCGTCCTCCCGCACCCTGGCGAGTTGTTCTTCCAGCTTCGCGTGGCCTGCCGTTTTGGTGTGTTGATGGATCGTGGCGCGAAACGCTTCGGGCTGAAAAGCGAGGATTGCTTTCGCGTGCGCGCCGGCGTTGAGCGCGAACCGCTGACCCAGTTCGATGGAGAAGCGCAACTGCTGCTGACTCTGCGCCATGTCGGTGCAAACCGCGTCGGTGCCGTCGAGAAGAGAAAGGAACACGGTTTCGCCGCTCGTCTGGGCCAGCGCATCGAGCGCGGGTTGCACGACGTCGGAAGGCGCGAAGGTGCGGTGCGCGACCTGACCAAGCTCGAACAGCCGCAAGCCCAGCGAATAGCGGCCGGCGCTGTCCTGCCGCAGGAAGCCATTCTCCGCGAACGACGCGAGCACGCGATGCACCACGGCGTAGTGGACGCCGGTGGCTTTCGCGAGCTCCCTCACGCCCCACGAAGGATCCTGAAGTGTGAATCGGGTAAGCAACGCCAATGCGCTATCGAGTGTTTTGAGCATTTTTTGTCTCCCTATGAGAGACACTGTCTCTCCTTGAAAAAATGATATTTGCGATAGGTGCCTTTAGTCAATCAAGGGTTTACGCGACGGAAAGGTCAGACAATGCGTCGCTGCGAGATGCGCCGCCAAAAAAAAACCCGTCCGTCTGGACGGGCAAAACGAGAGAGCGGAAATTGCCGCCGGGAGCGCGCGATTAGAAGCGCTCGCCGTCGAATCCGGGCAACGCTTGCGTGCCTTCGATCTCGACGGAATGCAGGCGTCTGGCGTTCACGCCCAGAAGCCTGAGCATGGTCGGCGCGACCTGCGTGGTCAGCACACGGTCATCGACCGTGCGGCCCGCGTGCTTCATTCCGGGCGCGTACACGATCAGGCCGAGATGGCCGTCATCTGGCGCGTTGCCACCGTGCTCTTCATCCTTCGACGCGCTCGACGTGTAGATCACGCCCGGATTCGGCTGCACGATGATGTCCGGCGTGCGGCCCTGTTTCGGATCGCCGAACGCGGCTGCGATGCGCGGACCGTAGAGCAGATAGGCATCCGGTCCGTCCGCGCAGATGCCCGGCGCGTTACAGCCCAGATTGTCCTTGAGCGACTTGACCGCCTGCGCAAGCTGATGCTGATCGCGCAGCCAGATGAGACTGACGTCGTCGCTCTGTACGAAGCCGGTGTCGGCCAGCCCGCTGCCATCGTTCAGGTTGCCGGTCTTCGTCGCGTTCTGGCCGTAGTTGCCCTTCGGATCGAGATAGTTGTTCGCCTGAAGCAGCGCCGCGACCGTATCGCCGTTCTTGACGAGCTTGCTGTGATCGGACGGCGACTGGCCGTGCTTGGCCGTCACGATGATCGCGGTGGACCGATACAGGCCGCGCTGTTTCAGCTCCGACACGATACGCCCGAGCGACGCGTCGACATAAGCGATGGCGGCGCTCACCTGCGGACCCGGCGTGAAGCTGGCGTCGAGATAGCCGCCGTTCGTCGCCACCGTGGCCTTCTGCGCGACGCTCAGCGTCTGGAAGTTCGCGCCGAAGAGGGTCGGCACGCCAGGCGAGGCGTCGCCTGTCGAACTCTTGCCGTCGATCTGATTGACGAGCGCCTGCACGTGGAGATCGTCGAAGACTTCGGTATGCGTGTAGATGTCGGTGTAGTTCGAGTTCGTCTTCGGGTCGATGGCGTTGATCTCGGTACGCATCAGATCGTCGACGCCCGCGCCCGACGGTCCGTTCAGCCAGTCGTAGCCCCACGCGTGTTTGTCGGCCCACGCCGTGCGCGCTTGCGGCACGCTCGACTTGACGACCTCGAAGACGGTATTGGTCTTCACATAATCGTGCGGATAAACGGGCTTGCAGACGCCATCGACTTTCGCATGGGGAATCGCCTGCGGATTGAATGCGCCGCCGCCGTCGAGATGCGTGAGCGCTCCGCCGTTCTGGCCATCGATGCCGGTGGTTTCGTCGAAGACCACATTCCAGCCCTGCGCGCCGCTGCAGTTGGCATCGGACGGTGCGTACAGGGTGCGGTCGTACGACACGTCGTAGAAGAGCCCGGTCGTCTTGGGCGAGCCACCGGTCACGAGTGCGGCGAGACCCGGAAAGGAATCGGACAGTCCGGGCGTGTGAGCGTTCGTGTAAGTAACACCGTCCTTCGCGAGCAGCGCGATGTTGGGACACGCATTGGACGCCACGCAGCGCGCGACGTCCTGTTCGTGCAGACCGTCGAAACTGATCAGAATCACATGTTTCGCGATAGCGCGGTCGTCATGATCCGGCCGGCGATGATCGCGCTCGTCCGCCTTCGCATGCGACGCGTGAAAGGCGACCGCCGCGAGAATCGCGCCGAGGAGAGGGCTTTGCGCGAGGGCGCGCCTGTTCGTCTTCTTCATGTCTCACCTTTTTGTCAATTGATGAACCTCTTTTCAGAGGCCTATCAATTTGCGGTGCGATTGCGGCGTGTCCATGAACAAGCGCTTTCGATTGACTGTCTTCTGCGTACTTTATTTTCGTCGATTGCAGTCTTTGTTAAGGATGTCATAAGGATGGGTATGCGTTGCAGGATGAGCCCGATCATCGCCGGGGCTTTTTCTCCCTCAGGATTTGCAGGAAAACCCGTCCTGGCTGAACCATCCCTAGATAACAGATTTGTAATTCAGCTTGCGTGAGGCGCGCGTAAAATTGCCTGCAGACGAACTTTGAGCAAACGGAACTGCCACGATGCGGGTACTCATTGTCGAAGACGAGCAGAAGGCGGGCGCCTACATCAAAAAGGGCCTCGAGGAAGCGGGTTACCTTGTCGACGTGGTCGGCGATGGCGCCGAGGGCCTCATTCTCGCGAAAGAAGAGAACTACGACGTGATCGTTCTCGACGTCATGCTGCCCTCGATGGACGGCTGGTCCGTGGTCAAGAACCTGCGCGAGTCGAAGTCGACGCCCGTTCTTTTTTTGACCGCGCGCGACGACGTTTCCGACCGCGTGCGCGGCCTGGAACTGGGTGCCGACGACTATCTGGTCAAACCCTTCGCCTTTGTCGAACTGCTCGCCCGGGTGCGCTCGCTTGCGCGTCGCGGTCCCCCTCGGGAAAGCGATCTCATCGTTCTCGGAGATCTGGAAATCGACGTCACGCGGCGGCGCGTCAAGCGCGCGGGCAAGCGCATCGACCTCACGCCGCGCGAGTTCGCGTTGCTGCAATTGCTCGCCAGACGGCACGGCGAAGTATTGAGCCGCACGCAGATAGCGTCATACGTCTGGGACATGAATTTCGACAGCGACACCAATGTCGTGGAAGTCGCCATACGAAGACTGCGCGCGAAGATCGACGACGAATTCGCCACCAAACTGATTCAGACCGTTCGCGGTGTGGGTTACGTCATCGCGCTGGAAGACTCGGCGTGATCAGACCACGTTCGCTGACCACCACGCTTGCTCTGGCGTTCGCGGCGACCACACTGGCGGTATTCGGGCTCGTCGGCACGTTCGTCTACTTCGCGCTGGAACAGCAGGTCAAGGTTCAGGATGATCTCGATATCGTTCTCGCGGCCCGGCATACACGCCGCCTTGCCGACGAGTTGACCGACTACGGCGATATTCTGCAGCATCAGGAACGACTCGAAAGCCAGGTGCTCGGAAACGAAGCCCTATCGCTGCGAATCCTCGACTCGGCCGGGAAGACGCTCGTGCAACACAACGTCGATCCAGCGACCGCCACGCTGGAGATTCCCGCCGCCGTACCTGCCGACGCACAGATCACGGAACGATCCATCCTGCCGCTCGCCACGACCGCCGGCGCGCCGATTCGCGCACTCGCGGTCGATGCCTTGCTGCAGAACGGAACGACTGCGACCATCGTCGTCATGCGCAACATGCATGACCGTTGGGTGCTGCTGGATCGATACCGCGACAAGCTGAATGTGGCAGGCATGCTCGGCGTTCTGCTGGCGTTCTGCATCGGCTATTTCCTCGTGCGTCGCGCCATGCGGCCGGTGCGTGAAATGGCTGTCGATGCGGCCAGCATCACTTCGGACAAGCTCAATACACGCATCGAAATGTCGCGCATTCCCACCGAACTCGAACCGCTCGTCGTCTCGCTGAACGGGATGCTCGCCGGACTGGAGAGCAGCTTTCAACGACTCTCGCAATTCACCGCCGATCTCGCGCACGACATGCGTACGCCGCTTTCCAACATGCGTGGTGCGATGGAGGTCGCGCTCGCGCGGCCACGCCCCGTCGAGGAGTATCAGGCGACACTCGAGTCCAGCCTCGAAGAGTGCGAGCGGCTTTCGCGGATGATCGAGAACGTGCTGTTTCTCGCGCGCGCCGAGCATCCGCAGTTTTCGAAGAACATGCGCGTCATCGACGGCGGCAAGGAATTGCAGCATATCGGTGATTACTTCGAGGGACTGGCGGACGATGCGGGTGTTCATATCGTCGTGTGTGGGTCCGCGATGTTGCGCGTCGATGTGGAACTCTTCAGGCGCGCGGTCAGCAACCTGCTTGCCAACGCCATGCGATTCACGCCGGCGCAAGGCGTGATCACCCTGTCGATCCACGACGCGGGAGACATGACCCGCGTATGCGTGGAGAACGAAGGCGCGCCCATTCATCCTTCCCTGCTCGAGCGGATCTTCGATCGCTTTTACCGGGCAGATCCATCGCGCGGTGCGTCAGGGGCGGCTGCAGGATCGGCCGGACTCGGACTTGCGATCGTTCGCACCATCATGGACCTGCACGGCGGCCGCGCGCACGCCGAGAGCGATGCGCGCAGCACGCGGTTCATACTGACCTTCCCGGTTGCGGAAGCGCCTGGCTTGCCCGCGAGACAGAAATAAACGTTCCGCAGGCAGCAGCGTTTCTACGCCTTCAGATTTCAAACTTGTAACGTCACAGTCAGACTTTCGGCAGCGCTCCGAATCCAGAATGACTTCAGCGTCGGCAATCATTGAAGCCGGTGTCGGGAGGGTCAATTGCACTCGGGCAAAACCCTCGTCTTCTATATCGGAGAGGGAAAACCATGAAAGCTATGGCATGTGCGGTACTGGTAGCGACCACATTGCTGCCGTTCAGCGCGTTCGCGCAAACCACGGGCGGCCAGGTGACACGCGCGGAAGTGCGCGCCGATCTCGCGCAGCTGGAAGCGGTCGGGTATCGGCCGAGCACACATGACGCCGATTATCCCAATGCGCTCATGTCCGCCGAAGCGAAAGTCGCAGCGATGCAAGGTCACAACGGCGCGTATGGCGGCGATCAGGGCGGCGCGCATCAAACGGGCACCGCTGCGCAATAGCGTTTGAAGCGGCGTCGCCGCGAAACTCAATTAATCTATTTACGTATTCCTAAGGGACTTGGATCATGAACAAGGCTGCTATGTTTCTTCTCGCTTCATTGGCTATTGGCGTGGCAGGTCAGGCGTCCGCGCAGACCAGCGGATTGACGCGCGCTGAGGTCAATCAACAACTGGTTCAGGCCGAGGCACAGGGTCTGTTGCCTTCGAGCGGCACGGACTATCCGCCGAATGCAGCCGCCGTCGCGCGGAACAAGGCGGCCTTCCAGGCCCGCGAGCAGGCGCATGTCTCGGCAACGGGTTACGGCGGCGCAACGGACGGTCAGACGTCGCACTGAACGCGGACGCGCGGGGAACGGTTTCATCAATTGCGCTACGTCGCGTAAGCAAACGCTAAGCCTTTTTGCTTGCAATCTGTTTACGCTCGTAGCTTTTCCTCGTTCGCCAACCTCCGCCATGTTGCCCACCGCTCTGATTGTGTTTCGGGAAGTGCTCGAAGCGTCGCTGATCGTTTCCATCGTCCTTGCGGCGAGCAGAGGCGTCGCGGGACGTGGATGGTGGGTCGGCGGCGGACTGATTGGAGGTCTGGCCGGCGCGGCCCTGCTCGCGCTCTTCGCGGATGCGCTGTCGAATCTTGCATCGGGGTTCGGACAGGAATACTTCAATGCCGCCGTCATGTTCGTCGCGGTCGCGATGCTCGGATGGCACAGCATCTGGATGAGCCGGCATAGCCGCGAGATGGCGCGGCAGATCGCGGAAGTCGGCAAGGCGGTGGCCAGCGGAACGCGGCCGCTGGCGGGCCTTGCCATCGTGGTTGGCGCGGCCGTGCTGCGCGAGGGCGCCGAGGCCGTCCTGTTTCTCTACGGCGTGCTCGTCAGTTCGCCGGGTCAGAAGCCCGAAATGGCGCTTGGCGGGGTGCTTGGTCTCGCAGGTGGCGTATTCCTGGGCTATGCCATGTATGCGGGCCTGTTGCAGATCCCGCTGAAGCGTCTCTTCACTGTGACCAACGCGCTGATTGTCCTGCTTGCCGCGGGCATGGCAAGCCAGGGTATCGGCTTCCTCATCTCGGCCGATCTCGTGCCGACCTGGGGCGACGCCGTCTGGGACACCTCCGGCCTGCTCGACGAGACCTCGTTGCTCGGCAAGATGCTGCATGCGCTCATCGGCTACACGGCACGTCCTGCAGGTACGCAAATCGTCGCGTACGTTGTCACCGCGGTGACCATCGTCCTGCTGTCCCGCGTCGCGGCCGGGCGGGAAGCGTATAGGCACGCCGTGCGGCACTGAGTTGCACGGGTTGCGCCGGCATGTTTCGACATGCCGAACTCCCGTGCCGCTCCAGTCACAAGTCCAATATCATTGATCGGCCCTTACCCGCCAGCCGCCGCCCAGCGCGACCAGCAGCCCCACGGAGGCGACGGCCCGGCGCGCGTCGATCTGCTCGGCGGTGCGTTCGTTGGTGAGCGCAATGGTCTGCGCGGTCACGACATCCAGATAGCTCACCGCGCCAGCATCGAAACGATTCTTCACAAGCTTCAGGGAGAGCGCCGCCGCGTCCGAGGCGACGCGCTGACTGCATGCTTCGTCGGCGAGTGCGTTCAAAGCTGTGAGGTTGTCCTCGACTTGCTGGAACGAAGTCAGCACGGTCTGCCGGTAATCCGCGACGTAGCCGTCATAGCGGGCATGCGCGCTTTCCAACGAAGCCTTCCGGCGTCCGCCATCGAACAAGGTGCCTGCGAGCTGCGGACCGATTGACCAGAAGAGACTCGGCGCGGTGAGCCAGGGCGCAAAGAAGCTCGACTCCAGACCCGCGCTCGCGCTCAGGACCAGGTCGGGAAAGAACGCGGCGCGCGCTTCGCCGATTTGCGCATTGGCGGCGAACACGCGGCGTTCGGCCGCGGCGATGTCCGGCCGCCGTTCGAGCAATTGCGAAGGCACGGCATGCGGAATGTCCGGCAACAGGAAGGTTTGTTGGCGCGATGGAATCGAAAACGTCGAAGCCGGTTCGCCGATGAGCGTCGCGATCGCATGTTCGAGCATTGCGCGCTGCGACGCGGCTTCGGTCGCCTGCGTGCGCGTGCTTTCCAGTTGCGCCTGCGCTTGCGCGACAGCCGATGCGTCGATTGCGCCGCTGGCAAGTTGCCGCTTCAGCAGTTGCAGGGCAGCGTCGTAGGCACTGACGGAATCGTCGAGAAGCTGCTTTTGTGTATCGAGCGAGCGGAGATTGAAGTAGTCCACCGCGAGCTGACTCGAGAGCGAGAGGCGCAACGCTTCGACATCGGCGGCGCTTGCTTCGGCGCTGGCTTGCGCGTCGAGGGTGGCATCGTGGATGCGCCCGAAGAGATCCGGTTCCCAGGACGCGGATACGCCTGCCGAATAGTCGGAGATGGTCTGTCCCGCCAGCGATTTGCCGAGCAGATTCTGCGAGGTGCGGTAGCGGCTCTGCGCGACGCCGGCGCTCACTGTCGGGAAGAAGCCCGCGCGCTGATAGTCGACCATGGCGCGCGCTTCCTGCAACGAAGAGACGGCCTTCTTCAGCGTCTCGTTCGAGACGTTCACGCGCGCTTCGAGCGCATCGAGCTGCGGGTCCTTGTATGCCGTCCACCACGGGCCGCGCGGTGTCGAATCGGCAGGCTGGGCAACGGACCATTGTGGTGAGCCCGCGAAATGCGCCGGAACGGCGACCTCGGGTTGATGGTACGGCGGCACCGTCGAGCAGGCGGCGAGCGCCACGCAGACGAGGGCGGCGGCGCAACGATGCAGGGCGAAAGGGACGCGATTCATTCTGTTTTCCTTCACGATGCGCTGGCGGTCTTCGCGATCTTCACCGCTTCGCCGCTCGTGATGGCGTCGCCGGGATTGTCGATCACCTTGTCGGACGCCTGCAGGCCGGTCACGACTTCGACATGCGTGCCGAAATCGCGACCGAGCGTCACGGTCCTGAGGCTGATCCGGTTCGATGCATCGACGGTCGCCACCGTCACGCCGTTCGGCCGAAAGAGCAGGGCGCTGACAGGAACATCCAGTTTCGGCGTCTGACTGACGAGTTCCAGATGCGCCTGTGCGTACGCGCCCGGCAACAGCGCGCCATCGCCGTTCGCGACATCCAGCTCGACGCGCAGAGTGCGCGTTACCGGGTCCATCGCGCCGGCATTGCGCGCGACCGTCGCGGGGAAACGTCGTCCGGGATACTGCTGCACGGTGAGATACGCCTGTGTCGTCGAGGTCACGTAAGGCGCGTCGCCCTGCGGGACGTCGATGAATACGCGCAGGGTGTCGCTCTGCACTTCATGGAAGAGTTCGCCCGTGGCGCCAGCGAGTCCCGGTGCGCCGCCTGCCGTGACGAGCGCGCCGACATCGACACGGCGCGCGCTCAGCACGCCGTCGAACGGCGCGAGCACTTTCTCATACGACACGAGTTCCGTGAGGCGGCGCACGTTGGCTTGCGCGGATGACAGCATGGCCTGCTTCGCGAGCATATCGCCGGATTTCGTATCGGCGTCCTGTTGCGAGACCGACTGCGTCTTCAGCATGTCCTGCCAGCGCGCGGCCGTGTCCCGCGCGTAGACATAGTTCGCACGCGCGGTGGCTTCGTCGGCGCGTGCCTGCTGCAATTGCGCGTCGACTTCGGGTGTCTGGATCACCGCGAGCAGTTGCCCTTGCTTCACGTGCGCGCCGATATCGGCGTACCAGTGCTGAACATAGCCGCTGGTGCGCGCGTAGATGGACGCGTCCGAGAACGCCGACACGGCGCCCGGCAGCAGCAGTTCCTGCGTGGCGGGCGCTGCACGCGGCGCGATGACCGAGACGTTCATCACGCTCTGGACGTCGGCCTGCGCGGCCAGCGCGCTTTGTGCATGCAGGCGCGGCACGATGCCGACAGCGAGCAGTGCGGCGGCGATCCCGAGCAGGATCAGCGGAGGAAGAATGCGCCGTGGCGTGCGCGGCTTGGTGGTATGTTCGTCTTGCTGATTCATGATGGTCGTTATTTGGCGTCGATGGAAGGATGGACGTCTGATGCGCCTCGCGCGGCGCGCCGGCGCGCGAGCCAGGCGTGCACGACGCCGAACACCACGGGCACGAAAAGCAGCGTGGACACCGTGCCGAGCATCAAACCGCCGATCACCGCGCGTCCGAGCGGCGCGTTCTGTTCGCCGCCATCGCCCAGTCCGAGCGCCATCGGCAGCATGCCGATCAGCATGGCGAGCGCGGTCATCAGCACCGGGCGAAAGCGTGAGAAGCCTGCTTCGATCGCGGCCTGCACCGGCGCCATGCCATTGCTCAACAGTTCGCGCGCCGCGTTGACCACCAGGATGCTGTTGGCCGTCGCGATGCCGATACAGAGAATCGTCCCGGTCAGCGCCGGCACGCTCAGCGTGGTGCCCGTCGCGAAGAGCATCCACGCGATACCTGCAAGCGATGCAGGCAATCCGCCGATGATGATGAGCGGATCGAGCCACGACTGAAAGTTCACGACCATCAGCAGATAGACCAGCGCGATGGCGAAGATCAGTCCGAAGCCGAGCCCGTTGAACGACTGCGTCATCGACTGGACCTGCCCGCGCATGACGATGGTCGAGCCGCCCGGCAGGTGCGCGCGGCTCTGCGCGATCAGGCGCGACACGTCCGCGGCGACGCCACCCAGATCGCGGCCCTGCACCGAGGCGTAGATATCGATCACGGGCTGCACGTTGTAGTGCGACACGACCGCTTGCTGCGAGCCGCGCTGCATGCTGCCGAGCGACGCCAGGATGCTCTGCGGCGCGCTCGACGCCGTGTGCTGGCTGAGCGGCAGATTGGCGAGCGTCTGCAACGAGTGGATGTCGTACTGAGGCACCTGCGCCATGAGCGGATAACTCACGCCGTTCTTTGGATCGAGCCAGAAATTCGGCGTGGTCTGCGAACTGCCCGAGAGCGAGATCAGCATGTCCTGCGCGATCTGCTTTTGCGTGAGCCCGGCCAGCATGGCCTTGGTGCGATCGACACGGACGTTGATCGCCGGGGCATCGTCGGGTTGCTGGATGTGTGCATCGACGAGTCCGTGGACGCCGCGTATCCGGGCGAGCAGATCGTTGGCTACCGCGCGATTGGCGGCGAGGTTCCTGCCGACGATCTGTATGTCGATCGGCGCGGGCTGGCCGAAGTTGAGAATCTGGCTCGTGATGTCGGCGGGCAGGAACGAGAACGTGGTGCCGGGAAACGAGGCCGCCAGCACGCCGCGCAGTTTCGCGACGTACGATGCGGTGGGCGCATGACCGGGCTTGAGGGCGATCATGATGTCGGCATCTTCCGAGCCGATCGGCGCCGACGACGAATACGTGAGGTTGATGCCGCTCACCGGCAGGCCGATGTTATCGAGCAGCGACGCCTCTTCGGACTTCGGTATCACGGTGCGGATCTTCGCCTCGACTTCATCGGTGAGCCGCGCCGTTTCTTCGATGCGTGTGCCCGTCGGCGCGCGCATGTGCAGGCGAATCTCGCCGGTATCGACACTGGGAAAGAAGTCGCGTCCCGCGAACGGAATCAGCGCCATCGAACCCGCGCAGAACAGCGCGAAGACCATGACGACGCTGCGCGGCCTGCCTGTGTTGCGCGTCAACGCGGCCTTGTAACGCACGCGCAGGGCTTCGAAGCGATGCTCGAAGCCCGCCTGCCAGCGCGACAGAAACGCGAGCCGCCCAGCCGGCGCATGTTTCGCGCGGGCCTTGAGCAGGTACATGGCGAGCGTCGGAATCAGCGTGCGCGAGAAGAAGTACGAAGCGCACATGGCGAACACGACTGCCTCGGCCATCGGCACGAACAGAAAGCGCGCCACGCCCGAAAGCATGAACATCGGCGCGAACACGATGCAGATCGAAAGCGTCGATACGAACGTGGGTACGGCGATCTCACCGGAGCCGTTGAGAATGGCGTCCGCAAGCGGCGCGCCGTTCTCCAGATGATGCGTGATGTTCTCGATCGCGACGGTCGCATCGTCCACCAGAATGCCGACGGCGAGCGCGAGACCGCCGAGCGTCATGATGTTGATGGTCTCGCCGAGCGCAGACAGCGCCAGCAGCGAAGTGATGACCGACAGCGGAATGGTCACCGCGATGATGAGCGTCGCGCGCCAGCTGCCGAGAAAGAGCAGGATCATCATCGCGGTCAGGCACGCGGCGATCAGCGCCTCGCGCACCACGCCGAGAATCGCGGACTTGACGAACACCGACTGATCCGCGAGCGGCACGATATGCAACGCCTTGGGCAAGCCGGCGGAGATCGTAGGCAGCATCGACTTGATCTGCTGGATGATGGTCAGCGTCGACGTGCTGCCGGTCTTCTCGACGGTCAGCAGCGCGGCGCGCTTGCCGTCGCTGCGCACGATGTTGGTTTGCGGCGCATAGCCGTCGCGCACCTGGGCCACGTCGCGCAGATAGACCACGCCGCCGTTGACCGCCTCGATGGGCAGATCGTTGAGCGCGGCGACGCTCTCTGTGCTGCCGTTCATCTGGACGTTGTATTCGCGCGTGCCGATCTTCGCGGTGCCGCCCGGCAAAATCAGGTTCTGCACGTTCACCGCGTTGACGATATCGCTCGGCGAGAGGTTTCTTGCCTGCAGCTTGCGCGGATCGATATCGATCATGATCTGGCGAATCTTGCCGCCATAGGGCAGCGGCACGGCAGCGCCCTGCACGGTGGCGAGCTGCGTGCGAACGAAACTGTTGCCGAGGTCGTACAGCGATTGTTCCGGCAGCGTCGCACTGGTCAGACCCAGTTGCAGGATGGGCACGGTGGACGCGTTATACGTGATGATATTGGGCGGCAGCGTGCCCGGCGGCAGGACGCGCAAAATCGACGCCGAGCTGGACGTCGCCTGCGCCACCGCGCGGTTGATGTCCGCGCCGGGATGAAAAAAGATCTTGATGATCGACACGCCGTTGAGCGACTGCGACTCCACGTGCTCGATGTTTTCGATATCCGAAGTCAGCGCGCGCTCATAGTTGGTCGTGATGCGCCGGGCCATGTCCTCGGCGGAAAAGCCGTTATAGGACCAGACGATGCTGACTACCGGAATATTGATGTTGGGGAAGATATCGGTCGGCGTGCGCAGGATCGCGAGCGGGCCGATCATGAACAGCAGCAGCGCCAGAACGATGAAGGTATAGGGCCGACGAAGGGCCAGTCGAACGATCCACACTGTACGTATCCACGGTTGTTACCCGGCGCTCGGACACGCGGGTTCTTTGATTGCACAACGGAGTGGAGTGTGCGGGTCGCCGACTTACCTGATTCTGACTGTCAAATGACAATCCTGTAATCTGCGTCGGCCGTCCGGTGACGCGTCAGTCGGCCCAGTTGACCCAGCCGAAATGCGCCGTGACCAGCACGGCGATGCCGAACGCGATCCGATACCAGGCGAACGGCACGAAGTCATGCGTGGCGACGTAGCGCAGCAGCCAGCGCACGCAGACCCATGCGCTCAGGAATGAGAAGATCAATCCGACGGCGAACAAGGGCGCGTCGGCCGCCGAGAGCAGATGACGTTCCTTGAAGAGGCTGTACGCGCCCGCGCCGATGAGGGTGGGAATCGCAAGAAAGAAACTGAACTCGGTCGCCGCGTTTCGGCTCAGCCCGACCAGCATGCCGCCGATGATGGTCGACCCCGAACGGCTGACGCCCGGCACGAGCGCGAGACATTGCAGGAGACCGACCTTGAGCGCATCGAACGGCGACATGTCGTCGACGGTGAAGACGCGCACCACGCTCTTGGGCCGGCGCTCGGCCCACAGGATCACCAGCGCGCCGGCGATGAAGGAGGTGGCCACGACCGTCGGGGTGAAGAGATGCGCCTTGACCGCCTTGCCCGCCAGAAGACCGATCACCACCGCAGGCAGAAACGCGATCAGCACGTTCGACACGAACCGCCGCGCACGCGAGGAATCGCCGAGCGCGGCGGCGGTGTCGACGAGACGACGCCAGTAGAACAGGATCACGGCGAAGATGGCGCCCGTATGGATCGCGATGTCGAATACCTTGGCTTTCTCGCTGGTGAAGTCGAGCAGCGAGCCGGCCAGGATCAGGTGACCGGTCGACGAGATCGGCAGAAACTCCGTCAACCCTTCGACGATGCCCATGATCGCGGCTTTGACGAGCAACAACGTATCCATATGCATTCCGCCTTTGGTTTTTGATTGTCATGAGGCCGTGGCCCGGCCGTGCAGCAGGCACGTCGTTACTATGATCCGAGCTTGTCCATCGTTGCAAGCAGATCCGCCAATGCCTTCTTGCAGGCCGCCTGTTCGGGCGCTTTGGCGCGCAACGTCTCCAGCGCGCGATCGATCGCCTTGTCGACGGTATGCCAGTCCGATGCGGCTCTGGGCTTGAGCGCGGGTTCGGCTTCGTCCCACGACGTCTCAAGATCCTTGATGCGAGTTTTGGCGCCAGCGAGATCGTTCTTTTCGACCTTCGCCGCCGTATCTACGACGATGCCGCGAAACGCAGACAGGTCTCCAAGCTTCGATGCGGCCTGTACCGAGGCAACCAGTTCGAAACCCGAAGGCGAGAACGAAGTAAGGAACGCCGCCGCGCCGATGACAGCGCTGACGCCAGTGACCAACAGCCAATTTGCTTTCATGCTTCGACTCTCCCGTTAAAGACTAGATGTGTGCCGAGGGCGATGCCTTGGCCGTCGGCTTGCGAATACTGACGAAAATCACCAGTGCGACGATCGCCGTGAGAAACGCCACGCTCGTATAGACCGCGCCGAGCCCGACGCCGCCATACGTACGCGACTGCGAGAGCAGATCGCCGAGTGAAGCGCCCAGCGGGCGCGTGAGGATATAGGCGATCCAGAAGGCGAGTACGCGGTTCAGACCGAAATACGCCGCCGCCGCGGTGAGCGCGATGAGTCCGCCGAAGACCACGACGCCCCACGAAAATCCTAGTCCCAATGCTTCCGTCGCCAGGTCGCCTGCCGCGGTGCCCAGCGCGAACGTGCAAAGGATCGCGACCCAGTAGAAGATCTCGCGCGGCCGGGTGTCGATATGCTGGATCGACAAGGTTCCCTCGCTGCGATACCAGAGCCAGAAAACGATCGCCAGCAGCGCGCCGAAGCAGGCGGTGCTCAGATACAGGCTGACGCTGGCGCCATCGGTCAGCGCATCGGTGATCTGCGTGCCCGCGACGCTGATCAGCACCACGCTGAGCCAGTAGGCCCACGGGACCAGTCTTCGAAAGTGCAGTTGCAAGCCGAGCGCGATGGCGAGAAGCGCGGCCGTGATCGCATCGGTGATGAGCATGCCCAGCCCGACATTGACGGCGAGATAGTCAGCGCCCGTCTCGCCGACGGTCGTCGACAGTATCTTGATCAGCCAGAACGCGATCGTCACTTCCGGAACCTTGTTCGCTGCCTGGATGAGATACGTTCGTTTGGATATGGACATCAGAGGCCTCTCCTTGAGATTGAACCAGCGTCGACTCAGGAGGCACTCTGATGGGGATTACTTAGGGGTCGCTTAGTGAGGGAATCGGGAAGGGAGTGTCGTCGTTCTTGCTCAAATCGCCAATAAGAATCATTCTCATTATGCCATGTTCGAGAGATTGTTTACTTAGCGTAAGCTTTCAGCGTTGCGCTTTCGCCTTATCTGACGGGCGTCTCGCGAGATCGGCGTTCGAAGACATTTACACGTTTGTAAATAAACATTACAATCCGATCTCGGTTGTTGAGGATGATTCTCATTAACCATTTCTAAACGCGATCCCGTTTCGCGCCCTGTCCGCTCCATGCAACGTGGGGCTTCATCCTTCTTCACTCTGTCACCATGCCCGCTTTGTTAAAGACGCGGACGCGCCTGCTCGCGTCCGTCGGTGCTCTTTATTGCGCAAGTTTTCTCGTTCCGTCACAGGCCGTCGCGCAGTCGATGTCCGCGCCAGACACCAGCGACCCGTCGGCGCAATCGCTGCCCGCCGTCCAGGTGAACGCGGCGGCGGTTCAGTCGGACCTGCAGACGAAGGAATTGCCATCGTATAAATTCACGGCGCCACTGCTCGACACGCCGCGTTCGATCACGGTCATTCCCGAAGAACTCATCAAGGAGACCAACGCGACGACTTTCGCCGATGCGCTCAAGACCGTTCCCGGCATCACCTTCCTCGGCGGCGATGCGGCAGCGAATCCTTCGGCGGACCGGCCGGTGATTCGCGGGTTCGAATCGCGCAATTCGATTTTCGTCGACGGCATCCGCGATTCGGGCGTGCAGAACCGCGAAACGTTCGATATCGAGAGCATCACGGTGATCAAGGGACCGGACTCCGTCTATGCGGGGCGCGGTGCGGTAGGCGGTTCCATCGACATCGAAACGAAGATGCCGAAGAACGAGAACTTCATCAGCGGCAGCGCGGGCATCGGGACCGATGCGTACAAGCGCCTGACGCTCGATGTGAACCAGAAGTTCGCCGACGACAGCGCGTTCCGTTTCAACGCGATGGGCTTCGATGCGAATCAGCCGGGCCGCAACAACGTGTACAGCAAGCGCTGGGGCGTGGCGCCTTCGGTGGCGTTCGGCCTGAACAGCCCGACGACGGTCACGTTCAGCTACTACCATCTGAACAGCTACGACATGCCCGATTTCAGCGTGCCTTTCCGCTCGACGGGCGGCACGCCGATCAACAGCGACCGCGGCCAGTTCTATGGTTTCAATAACCGTGACTATCGCTATAGTCAGACCGACACGGGCGAAGTGCGCGTCGAGCATCGCTTCAACGACAATCTGAAGCTCAGGAACACGACGATGTTCGGCCGCTCCACGCTCGACTACATCGCGACCAATCCGCAGTTGACGAGCCCGACGTCGAACATTCTCAGTCTGCAGGCGAAAAGCGGCAAGTACGCGACCAACAGCATCACGAACCAGACCGAGCTGACCGGCAAGGCGACGCTGCTCGGCATGCAGCACACGATGACGGGCGGCGTCGAGTTCAGTCACGAGCGCAGCCTCTATGAAGGCTATCTCGTCACGGATAGCGCGGGGAACAACATCCGCACGGGCGGTCCGTGTTCGGTCGCGTACAACTGCACGCCGGTCAACGCATGGAATCCGGACAATCCGTGGCTCGGCAGCGTGCTGCTCAACGGCGACAAGGGCTTTCCCGGCGCGGCGACGCACACGCAGACCAATATCGCTTCGGCCTATCTGTTCGACAGCGTGAAGATCACGGACCGCTGGCTCTTCAACGCGGGCGCGCGCTTCGACCGTTTCGACGTCACGTCGACGCAGGCCGGCGCGAAGGACCTGACCAACAACTCGAATCTCTTCAGCTATCAGCTCGGTCTCGTGTACAAGCTGCTTCCAACGGTCAGCCTGTACACGTCGTATGGCACCTCCGCGAATCCGCCGGGCGCGAACTCGGGTCTCGGCGGCGGTACGGATCAGCTCACGGCCACGAATCAGGATCTGTCGCCGGAGCGCAGCCGCAACATCGAAGTCGGCGCGAAGTGGGACGTGCTCGACCGTCTGTCGATGAACCTCGCGCTGTTCCAGACCGACAAGACCAACGCACGCGTGAGCGACGGTCTGGGCGGCACGATCAACGCGGGTCATCAGCGCGTGCGCGGCGTGGAAGTCGGCACGGCCGGCAACGTCACGGGCAAGTGGAGCATCTTCGGCGGCTATTCGTATCTCGACGCGATCACCGTCGATGCGGGCGCGGCCAGCGCGGCGTCGTCCGGTCTGCCGATGGTGATGGTGCCCAAGCACAACTTCACGCTCTGGTCGTTCTACGACGTCTCGCCGAAGCTGAAGGTCGGCGCGGGCGCGATCATCGCGAGCAAGTCGTATGCGTCGGTTTCGCCGACGGTGCTCAAGTGGACGCCCGGCTACGCGCGCTTTGACGCAATGGCGACCTATCACGTCGCGAAGAGCGTGGACCTGCAGTTGAACGTGAACAACATCTTCGACCGCAAATACTATTCGAGCGCGTACCCGATCTATGCGACCTGGGCGCCCGGACGTTCGGCGATGCTGACGCTCAATTTCTATCAGTAAGACGATCTGCGCGCGATGTCGCCTGGACATCGCGCGCGTCACGCATGCACGGCCTTCCTCCAATGTCCTAAGCGTCTCATAAGGATTGTTCGACTAACCTCCCGGATCGCGCAGAGAGAAACTCTGCAGATATACGATTCCCTTCGCCGCCCGTGCGCTATGGCGAAGGCCGACGGGGAGGCGCGTATGAGGGTGTTGCTGGTCGAAGACGACCGCATGATCGGCGAGTCCGTTCACGATGCGTTGAAGGATTGCAGCTACGCCGTGGATTGGGTGCGCGACGGCAAGCTCGCGCTGACGAGCCTCATGACGCACGTCTACGATGCGATTCTGCTCGACCTCGGCCTTCCGGGCGCCGACGGCTTCGAGGTGCTGCGCACCGTGCGCCGCGGGGATCATCCCGTGCCGCTCATCGTCATCACGGCGCGCGATTCGATCGAGGACCGCATCCGCGGCCTGGACGAAGGCGCCGACGATTACCTCATCAAGCCATTCGAAATCGCCGAGCTGCTCGCGCGCATGCGCGCCGTGATTCGCCGGCGCGGAGGGCAGGCCGCGCCGGTCATGACCAACGGCGTGCTCACGCTGGACCCGGCGACGCGCGAAGCGAGTTCGGGCGGCGCGCTGATCCGCCTTTCCAGCCGCGAATTCGCGCTCATGCAGGCGCTGATGATCCGGCCTGGCGCGATTCTGTCGCGTGCGGATCTGGAAGACCGCATCTACGGCTGGAACGAAGAAGTCGAAAGCAATGCCGTGGAGTTCCTGATCCACTCGTTGCGCAAGAAACTCGGCGTCGACGCCATCAAGAACGTCCGTGGCGTCGGCTGGATGGTGTCCAGGCAAACATGACGCGTTCGCTTCAGTTCAGGCTGTCCGCCTGGCTGTCGATGTTGATCGTCGCGTTTGCGACCATCGGCGGCGCCATTGCGTTCAAGGTGGCATTTCACGAGGCAAACGAATTGCAGGACGGCCAGCTCCTGCAGGTTTCCGCGCTCGTGACGCCGGGCACGCTGGACGTGATGGAGCGCGAGGCGCTTGCAAACGTCGCGGGCGCGGATCACGAATCGAGGCTCGTGATTCAGACCATCGACGAGCCGAAGCCGCTCGCCGTCCCCGCCGCATTGCCCGATGGACTCCAGAGCGCGATCGTCGGCGGCGTGTCCTGGCGTTTCTTCGTCAAGACGCTCCCGAACGGAACGCGCGTCGTGATCGGTCAGCAGACCGTCGGACGCGACGAGATCGCGCGCAATAGCGCGCTCGCCACCGTCATGCCGTTCGGGGCGCTGGCGATCGTACTGATCGCGGCGTTGCATCTGATCCTGAGGCATATGTTCCGGCCGCTTTCGGCGATGTCCGTCGATCTCGACACACGTCCCGAACACGATCTCTCGCCGCTTTCGAGCGCGACGTTGCCGAGCGAAATCGTCCCGTTCGTGGTTGCGATAAACCGGCTGCTTGCGCGCGTCGAGACATCGTTCGCGCTGCAACGCAGATTCGTTGCCGACGCGGCCCACGAACTTCGCTCGCCGCTGACGGCGCTGTCCTTGCAAGTCGAGCGGTTGAACGAGTGCGAGTTGTCCGACGGCGCACGCGAGCGTCTCGATGCGGTACGGCGCGGTCTCGCGCGATCGCGATCCCTGCTCACACAATTGCTGACCTTCGCGCGTCTGCAAAACCATGTGTCGGCGCAAAGCCTGAACCTGCGCGTTCAGGAGGTCTTTCGCAACATCCTGGAGGACCTGATGCCGCTCGCTGAAGCGAAGGCGATCGATATCGGCGTGTCCAGCGTGCAGGAGGTGTACGTGGATGCGCCGCAGGCCGACCTGACGATCATGATCAAGAATCTCGTCGACAACGCCATTCGATACACGCCGCACGGAGGCCGCGTGGATCTCTCTACGGGAACCACGGAAGGCAGGCCGTGGATCCGGATCGAGGACACGGGCCCGGGCATCGCGCCCGAGGAGCGCAAGCGTGTGTTCGACCCGTTCTATCGCGTGCTTGGCAGCGAAGTGGATGGATCAGGACTCGGACTGTCGATCGTCGGGACGATCGCACAACGTATCGGCGCTCATGTGACGCTCGGGGCCGCAGTGTCATGCGGTCTGGTGGTCGTGGTGACGCTCTGACGTGAGCAATGCGCGAGGTCGGCAGGCGTCCACAATTTCCGATAGTGAAAATACACTGCGAAGACTTTTGAAGTGCCCTGAATGGCGGTCAGCTCTAAAATCAATTCGATAATCTCAAGGCTCCTATATTTATTCGTGTCTGTTTCGAAAGCGATTTGTTTTGAATCGATGATCCGGTAAATCGCCAAATCAGATCGAGCGGAGAGAAACGATCCGCTGCGACGTTTCAGCAACGCGGGCTCTGGCCGCAATGCCGCATTCGCTTGTCAATTCTGCTACGCCATCCCGAATTACAAGTACTCGTCTCAGGCGAAGACCATCCACGTTATGACGGCCTTTTTATTAAGGAATTCGATTCTCACGCCGTAAACCAATCAAGCGCCGAAACGGTTCGCTCGTCGCCTGTCGCTTCATCTTCGTGAGGCGCAAATCAATTCGACTCCACCGAGTCGCGCACGAGAGATTTCTCGATGGCTTCGACTTGCTCCGATATTCCCAGCGCGATGCGTCGCAAAATCCTTTCGACGCTCGTATTCGGCACCGGCTCGCTTGTGCTGTCCGCTTGCGGCGGCGGTGGTGGCGCGAGTTCACCGACTGCGGCCAGCTCGTCGAGCAAGACGAGTCCGGGCACGAACGGCGGCTCGCAGGACACGACCGGCACTACACCGGGTACAGGCACCGGTTCACAGAGCGCGAGCGCGACCAGTCCGGACACGGTCACCGGCACGCGCAATGCGAGCGACGTCAGCCCGAACGGCGTCCTGACGGACACCTCCTTCGGCGTGAAGGGCGACGGAACCACGAACGACCGCGTGGCGCTGCAGGCCGCGATCGACGGATCGGTCGGGCAGATTCTCCTGATCACCGGGCAAAGCCGGATCGACAGCACGGGCCTCACGCTGCGCTCGAACACGCACATCCGTTTCGCACAAGGCGCTTCGATCAAGCTGCTGGCTCACAATACCGACTCGTATCAGATGATGCGTCTCTGGGATGTGAGCAACGTGAACATCGAATCTCCGTACCTCGACGGCAGCAAGTCGCTCAATGCGGCGACATCGGGGGAGTGGGGCATGGGCATTTCGATCGCAGGCAGTTCGAACATCACGATCACGTCGCCGACGACCATCGACTGCTGGGGTGACGGCATCTACATTGCCAACAGCTATTCCGTGGACGGCGTGACGAGCAAGGGCATCACGATCAGCAACCATCTCGCGGATGGTTGTCGCCGCCAGGGTGTGTCGATCATTTCGGGCGACACCGTCACGTTCAACAGCCCTGTCTGGCAGAACATCGGTGGAACGGCTCCGGGGGCGGGGCTCGACATCGAACCGAATGACAACACGGCGGTGTTCCGGGCCATCAGGATCGTCAGCCCGAAGACGCTGGGCTGCGCCGGTCCGGGCATCCAGGTCGATCTGGGATCGCTCGCGGGACCGATTCCCAAGACTGTCGATATTCAGATCACGAACCATATCGACAACAGCCTGGTCGATGGCCCGTTCAGCGTGGGCGGCATGGCGCCGAGCGGCTACATCGTGACGGGAGCGATCACCAACACGAATCCGGTGTGGCAGAAGAGCTGGTACTTGGGTAACGGGATACCGTCAGGTCTGACGATCTCGGTTGTGAACCCGAGGATCGGCTAAGCTCGCGAACCGAACCCTTCAGGGCGACACCTTTTCCCAACCCGGTCCGGGATCGAATGACTTCATCGCCTGGACCTTCTTGTCGCCGTCCGGGCCGAGGTCGCGCTCATAGACCTGTCCGTCGTGACTGACCATGAAGCTCTTGATGCCCGTTTCCCCATAATGGGCCGGCCATGCGACCACGGCAAAGCCGCCGAACAGACGGCCATTGACCATGTAGTCGTACGCGCCACCCGGCGCATGAGGCCCCTGCGCGCGCAGCAGCTTGTAGTGGTAGCCGTAGTAGCCCGACTCCGATCTGGCGCGAGCGCCGGCTGTCATGAAGGCCGGACCGAGCGGACTCGGTTCTTCATCGGCGCTGGTCGGCCAGTACAGGCCGTCGTGTTTGCCGTTGCTGCTGGCGAACTTGTCCGCATAGACGTAGACCTTGTTGCCGTCGTGAT
Source organism: Caballeronia sp. NK8 (assembly GCF_018408855.1). Lineage (GTDB taxonomy): Bacteria > Pseudomonadota > Gammaproteobacteria > Burkholderiales > Burkholderiaceae > Caballeronia. Next base: position 204,115 of record NZ_AP024324.1, read on the forward strand.
ACTTCGATGCGTAGTCGCGTTGTGCATCGTAGATCGCGAGCATCGTCTGGATCACGGCAAGCTCGTTGCGGCCGATCTCCCGAAGGCGCATCTCGTCGGCGCCAGCGCGCATGTCGAATTCCCAGCCTTGCTGCGTTTTCACGAGGGGGATCGGCAGCGTCCAGCCGTCGTTGCCGACGGCGATCCGGGCGTGGTCATTGTCGGTCGTCTGAATCGCGTGCGAAACCTGCCACGCGGTCAGGAACTTGCTGCGCAGCTCGGCGCCGACTGAAGGAATCACGTTGCGGAAGTCGGCGCCCAGCAAAGCCTTGAGCTCGCCTTCGTCGTTGCCGGCGACGGCGGTACCGAAGGCGTTCATCGCCGCCTCGGGTGTCTGGAAGAACTTCTGCGCGCTCATCGCCGGAACCGGAACGACGGCGAGCGCGAACGCGACGCTCAGCGTGCTTCCGGCCACGGCGAGGAGCGCGCCAATCTCCGATAGTCTCTTCATGATCGCTCTCCTCAGCGCCGTCCGCCGTGGCGCGCACCGCCGCCGCCGCCACCACGCGCGCCGCCACCGCCGCCACCACGATGGAAGTTCGATGACTGGAAGCTCGACTGTCCACGGTTGAAATCGCGTTGCGCCGCGCCGCCGCCGCCGCCGACACCCTGAAATGCGGTGTCGCGCGCGCCGCCGCCGTATGCGCTCCGGTTGCCCGCCTGCGCGCCCGCTGCGCCGCCACGGGCGTGTGATTGAGCGCGCTCTGGCGTGTGCGCCGGCCGATTGGCGGTCTGAGGCCGATTGGCCGCTGGCGCTTTGCGGTCGGCCGTCTGCGCCCGATTGCCCGCTCCCGCCTGACGATTTTGCGCATGCGCGCGATTGCCGGCGTCGGCGCGGTTGGCGACGTTCGCGTTGTTGGCGCGAGGCCGGTTGGCCGCCTGGTCGCGTGTCGCGGGCCGATTGGCCGCGCCCGCGCGCTCCGGCGTAGCGCCGTTGCGTCCGCGATAGTCGCGCCGGGCATCGGCACCTTGCACGCCGCGTGAATACTTGTCGCGCGTTGCGTTGTCGCGATAGGAAACGCCCTGGCGATGCTGCGCGTCATGCTGCCACTTGCCGCCCTCGACCTTGGTGCGGTCGAAGTTGCGATCGATGTTCGTGGCCTTGTTGATGTTGACGTTGACGTCGTTGTTGTTCCAGTTGCAATCGCTGAAGATCGCGCCCGCCGCCGCGATGCCCAGGCCCCACGCAAAGCCGCTCGCAAGGGCGGCGCCGGGGTAGTAGGCCGGTGGAGGCGGCCAGTAGGTCGGCGGGTAGGCCGGCGCGGGCCAGGCGCCATACACGACGGTCGGATTGTAGGAGGGCACGTAGATGACCTGCGGATTGGCCGGTTCGATACGCACGATCTGCGTGGGCGGCGCCTGACCCGGCTGGCCGCTCTGGCTCGTGGCGGAACGTGCTTCGACACTCACTTTCTGCTGCGGCGTCGACTTCAGATGTCCGGTGTCCTGCGCGCGAATCCTCAGACGCTGCACGGCGGCCAGCACGTCGTTGGGTTGCGCGAGAAACGCATCGCCGAGTCGCTGGGTCCAGTCCAGCTTGTCGTTCATGGGGACGAGCACCTGGGGAAACGCCACCAGCGACTTCACGCTGACGTCCCATGTCTGATCCTGCACGGCCTTTACCGCGGCGTCGCCTTTCACATTCGGATTCGATCTGACCCAGCGCGCGGCGTGCACGATTTCCAGCGGATACGTCGATGCCATCAGCACCTGCGACAACAGCGAATCAGGATAGAGCGCGATCGGCGCGACCAGCGCCTCGAGTTCCTCGGGCGGATATTGCTGGGCCGCAGGCTGCGTCGCGGAGGCGGGCAGCGGCGGCACAGCCGCAACGGAGGCGGGGACCGCTGCCGAAACCGGCGCCGCGACGGAGGCAGGCGGCGCCGCCGAAGCTTGAGCAGGTGCCGACGCCGCCTGAGTCTGAGCCGGCTGATCCTGCTGTTTCGAGGGGCAGCCTGCCAGCAAGACGACGAGGCTGGCACTCAGGAACCGTCCATGGCACGTCGTCATGACCATCCCCGTTCGGTTATCAAAACGGCCACACCCATTCCGCGATTTCCGGCTTGTCGGTGCCGTGCGTGTGCGCGTAATCCAGATGAGAGATGACCGCGTTCTTCATATCCTCTCTCAGATGCGCGGTTCTACCGCGCAGGCGCGGCACGCGATCGAGCACATCGATCACGAGATTGAAACGATCGACCTGATTGAGTATTGCCAGTTCGAGCGGCGTGTTGATATTGCCCTTCTCTTTATAGCCGCGCACGTGCAGATTCTCGTGATTGCGGAACCGGTAGGCGAGCCTGTGGATCAGCCACGGATAGCCGTGGAAATTGAAGATCACGGGCTTGTCGATGGTGAACAGGCTCTCGAAATTGCGCACGCTCGAGCCGTGCGGATGCTCCGTGTTGGGCTGCATCCTGAAGAGATCGACTACGTTCACGAAGCGCACCTTGAGCTCCGGCAGACGCTCGCGGAGTATGGCGGTCGCGGCGAGCGCTTCCTGCGTCGCGACATCGCCGCAGGACGCCATGACCACGTCGGGTTCGTCGTTCTCGTCGTTGCTCGCGCGGCGCCACACACCGATGCCCTTCGCGCAGTGGACGATCGCTTCGTCGATGGTCGTGAACTGCAAATGCTTCTGCTTGTCCGCGACGATCACATTGATGCAATCGCTCGAGCGCAGGCACTGGTCAGCCACGACGAGCAGCGTGTTGGCGTCCGGCGGCAGATACACGCGCGTCACGGAAGGGCTCTTGTTGGTGACGAGATCGATGAAGCCCGGATCCTGATGCGAGAAGCCATTGTGATCCTGCCGCCATACGGTGGACGAGAGCAGGATGGTTTCCGACGAAACCGACGCGCGCCACGGCACATGGTTCTTGCAGATGTCGAGCCATTTCGCATGCTGATTGAACATCGAATCGATCACATGCGCGAATGCTTCGTAGGTGTGAAAGAAGCCGTGCCGCCCTGACAGCAGATAGCCTTCGAGCCAGCCGAGCAGCGTGTGCTCGGAGAGCATTTCCATGACACGGCCATCGCGCGACAACTCGCCGCCGTCCTCGTCTTCCGGAAGGAGATCGGCCATCCAGACTTTCTTGCTGACTTCATAGATGGCCTGAAGGCGATTCGATGCCGTTTCGTCGGGGCCGAACACGCGGAACCTGTCCATGTTGCAACGCATGACGTCGCGCAGGAACGCGCCCAGCGGACGCGTGTTTTCGTGCTGGATCTTGCCGGCCTGACCGACATCGACGGCATAGGCGCGGAAATCGGGAAGCTTCAGTTCCTTGCGCAGCACGCCGCCGTTCGTGTGGGGATTCGCGCTCATGCGTCGCGTGCCGGTGGGGGCGATCGCCCGAATCTCCGCGCGCAGCCTGCCGTCGTCGTCGAAAAGCTCCTCGGGCTTGTAGCTCTGCATCCAGCGTTCGAGCACCGCGAGATTCGCGGGATTGTTATGCACATCGGAGAACGGCACCTGATGCGCGCGCCACGAGCCCTCGACCTTGTGGCCGTTGATTTCCTTCGGGCCGGTCCAGCCTTTCGGCGTGCGCAGCACGATCATCGGCCAGCGCGGCCGCTCGACGTCCTTGCCGTTGCGCGCTTCGTCCCAGATCGCGCGGATCTCGGCGGTCGCGGCATCGAGCGTTTCCGCCATCTTCCGATGCATTTCGGCCAGATCCGATCCCTCGACGAAATAAGGCCGATAGCCATAGCCGACGAACAAGGCCTCCAGTTCCTCGTGGCTGATGCGCGCGAGGATCGTCGGATTGGCGATCTTGTAGCCGTTCAGGTTCAGGATCGGCAGCACGGCGCCGTCGCGCGCGGGATTGATGAACTTGTTCGAGTGCCAGGCCGTCGCGAGCGGACCGGTCTCCGCTTCGCCGTCGCCGACCACGCACGCGACGATCAACCCCGGGTTGTCCAGTGCCGCCCCATAGGCGTGAGAGAGGCTATAGCCAAGCTCTCCGCCTTCATGAATGGAGCCCGGGGTTTCCGGCGTCACGTGTGAGCCGATATGACCGGGAAAGGAGAACTGCTTGAAGAACTTCTGCATGCCTTCTGCATCTTCGCTCTTGTCCGGATACACCTCCGAATAGGTGCCTTCCAGATAGGCGGGGCCGAGCACGCCGGGCGCGCCATGACCGGGTCCTGCCATGAAGATCACGTCGAGATCGTCGCGCTTGATTACGCGGTTCAGATGCGCCCACGTGAACGAGAGCGCGGGGCTCGCGCCCCAGTGACCGAGCAGGCGTTGTTTAACGTGCCCGGATTTGAGCGGCTCTCGCAGCAGCGGATTTTCGATGAGAAAGATCATGCCCGCCGAAAGGTAATTGCACGCGCGCCACCATGCATCGACGAGTCGAAGTTCATCGCTCTCGGGAACGGGCTTTTGCGGTGCGTCGCTTCTGGAGTGCTTGCTCATAACGACGTCTCCATTCAATGAACGTGCATCGGAATGTATGTCGCATGGTTACTCGCGGCGTTGCACCGCGTACGAGTCATCTGGTCGCCGCGAGGACGCTGAGCGCTGCCGGTGTCATCTGCAGCTTCGGATGACCCTTCCATATAGAGTCGATATCACGCACGAACACGAAATACAAGTAGCACGGCTTTGCGTAAGTTGGTACTTAAAGTCTCCTGGACATGCACGCGTCCCGTTTCTTGAAATCACTTTGGAGTTCGCATACTGTGACCACAGCGGCATCGTGACCCGGCTGAAGGAGATGAACGTGCGAGCTTCCGACATCATGACGACTTCGATCATTACGGCCACTCCGGACATGACCATACGGCACGCGGCGGGGATGATGGTGTTCGCCGGCATCAGCGGCATGCCCGTGGTCGACGAGTCCGGCACACTGCTCGGCATGGTCACGGAGGGCGATCTGATGCGTCGCGCGGAAATCGGGACCGGCGTCAAACAGCGTTCGTGGTGGCTCGAACTTGCCGCGTCCACGACCGAACTCGCGAGCCAGTATGTGAAGGAACACGCGAGGAAGGTCAAGGACGTGATGACCACCGATGTCTCGACGGTGACCGAATCATGTCCGGTCGCCGATATCGCCGAGCTGCTCGATCGTCGCCATATCAAGCGCGTGCCGGTCATGCGCGACGGAAAAATCGTCGGCGTGGTAAGCCGCGCCAACCTGATTCGCGCGCTCGTGACCATGGCGCCCGATGTGTCCGCTACGGCGGAGAGCGGCGATAACGCGATCCGCGAGGACGTGCTCGCGGCCATGAAGGACCATCCCTGGGCGCTGGCACGGGAAAACGTCACCGTCGAAAACGGAACCGTGCATCTCTGGGGGCCGGTCGTTGGTTCGGAGGAAGGCAACGCGATCCGCGTCGCAGCCGAGAATGTCCCGGGCGTGAAAGACGTCAAGACGCACTTCGGGCTTCCGCCGTCCGATCCCTCGTCGCGCTAGCAGGAACTGACGCATGGGTGCATGTGCATGACAACAAGGGTCCGGCAAGAGTGGCGCATCGAGAAGCAGTGACGCGAACTGGCCTTGACCGCGTCCTGCTTGATCAGTATTTGATGTTTCTTGCGGCTTGACGCCCGTGCTGCTTCGTCTCCCGCTTGTCGTGCCGGCAATGCGCGTTCGATTGCTGGTTGGCGGCGCGGCAGTCCTGCTTCGTGTGCCGGGCGTGCTGGCGCGTATCCTGGCGGACGTCGCGCCCGGCGCGCCTTTGCTGTGCCTGCTCCGTTGCCGAAGACACGTCCGGCCAGGAGCAGACGAGAATGGCGGCAACGAACGCGATGAGCCTGAGATTGCACGCGAGCATGATGTGAGTTCCGGGGGGCGGGTCGAGACATCCTGGATGTCGTGTGTGCATCAAGATAGCTGCATCCTCGGCCATTGTGAATGACTTTTGTAAAGCGAACGCTCAACGCGGGATATCGCGCGAAGCAGGCGGGGGTTATATCGACCGGAGAGGCACGCGTGAAACCATGCAAAGTGATCATCGGCGCCTGTTCTTCGTTTGTCCTCGGCAGCGCCTGCGCGAGCCCGGTCGATTTTTCGAACGCATTGCCCAATTTCTTCGGCGCGGGGATCGGCTCGACCACCGAGTATGCCGGCGGCAAGGACCGCATCGTAGGCGTGCTTCCGGGCATGCGTTACGTGACGAGCGGTGGCCATCTGTTCGAATGGTACGGAACGTATACGCAATACAACTTCGGAAGCCTGGCGGGGTTTCAGTGGGGGCCGGCGCTGGCGCTTCGTCTAGGACGACGGAATGTCGACGACCCCGTGGTGTCACAGGTCCACGACGTCTCCACCACGCTCGAAGGGGGCGGGTACGTCGGCTACGAATACAGTCACGTCGGCGATGTGCCGTACCGTTTGCGAGGGGAGATTACCGTCGTCACGAATGCCGGTTCCGTCTACACGGGTGCGCGCACGTCGGTGAATACGAGCGCGTGGTTTCCGCTGCATTCGCGCGTGTTCATCGGCGGCGGACTCGGCGCGACATGGGTGAGCGGCGGCTTCAACGAGACCTACTACGGCGTGACATCCGAGGACTCGCAGAAGAGCGGATTGCCGGTCTTCAATCCCGGTGGCGGCCTCAATCAGATTACCGGATGGGTTGCCGGAATCTTTCAAATCAGCCCGAAATGGTACGCGGGCGCGATGGTCTATTACCAGCGTCTGATGGGCGACTCGGCGGCCAGCCCCATCGTGACGCAGCGTGGCACGCGCAATCAACTGACATACGGTGTTGGGCTTGCCTATGCCTTTCGATGATCTGCAGGTTCGACGCACGAGTGTGATCGACATGGAACAGGTGTAGCCGCAGTTGATCTCGAGTCTGAACGCTTCTCCTGACAGTTGGCTTATCGCCAGAAAGACGGCGATCGTGCAACGGCTGGCGCCGTCCTTAAGGTTGTCTTAAGCAACTGTCACTCAGGCTTGGCATCCCAACGGCGCTATGGTCTCCGAGGCAAATGGCTCAACCGCATGTTGTCCACCTGCTCTTTGCCTGTGCCGCCACCTTATCCGCACTGTGCTCCGGCGTCGGTGTCGCGTACACCGTGTCGGCGAGTTTCGTCATGCGACGTTTCTTCTCGCGTCCGATACACGCGCCCGTCTCCTTCCCGGCGCTCACCGTCATCACGCCGTTGCACGGCGCCGAGTGGCAGCTACTCGAGAACTTGACGAGCTTTGTGCAGCAGGACTATCCCGGAGCGGTTCAATATGTTTTGGGCGTCCATGACGAGGGTGACGCGGCGCTTAAAGCGGTCGACATGTTGTGCGCGCGCTTTCCCGAGAAACACATAACAGTCGTCGTAGACGCCAGGGTGTACGGGCCCAACCGAAAAGTCGCCAATCTTGCGAACATGCTGGACCGCGCGGAGCACGACCTGCTCTGCTTCGCCGACAGCGACGTCCGCGTGAAGCCCAGCTTCCTGCGCGACGTCGTAGGTGCGCTTCAGCAACCCGGCGTCGGCCTTGTTACTTGCGCCTATCGCGGAATGTGTGCGCCCGGGTTCTGGCCTCGGGTCAGCGGCGCCATGACCGACTATCACTTCCTGCCCGGCGTAGTGACCGGACTCTCAATTGAACGCGCGCGACCTTGCTTCGGCCAGTCGATTGCCATCATGAGGGCGACACTGCAGCGCATCGGTGGCCTCGCGCAGTTCGGACATCATCTCGCGGAAGACTACGCGATTGGCGAAGCGGTCCGCAGCAGTGGTGCTTCAGTCGTCGTTGCGCCTTTCATCGTGAGTCATGCCTGCGTCGAAACCACGTTTTCCCAACTGTTCGCGCACGAGTTGCGGTGGAGCCGCACGATCCGCGCTGCGGACAGGATGGGGCATCTCGGCGCCGTCCTGATGCATCCGTTTCCACTTGCATTGCTCGCCGTGCTCTTTTCTTCGGGCAATCCACTGGCATGCGGGTTGGTCGTGCTGACGCTCGTCGTTCGTGCACTGCTGGTATGGCAAACCAATCGCTCGACGGGCGAGCGCTGCAACGGCTTCCCATGGTTGCCGCTCTGGGATGTCCTTCAATTCGTAATCTACGTGGCGAGCTTCCTCTCGTTTCGCGTGTTATGGCGCGGACGACACTTCGATGTCGACGGGGACGGCTTGATGTCGCCGTGTGTCCAACGTGACCCAGGCCTGAAATGATCATCGATTCGACATCTGCCACTCGTTCTGGACAGGACGTGCCGAAATGAAATTTCTCGGGTCCATTGCCGCGTTGCTCGGCCTGGTGATCGCAGGGTGGCTCATCTGGCGCGATGACCCTGTAGCGATCCTGCATTTGCTGGAAACCGGCGGCGCAGGGCTGCTGCTGGCCGCGCTCGTGCATATCCTTCCGATGTTGCCGAATGCCTGGGACTGGCGCCTGCTGATACGTGATGCAGAGCGGCCTTCCTTCGCGACCATGCTCAAGCTCGTCTGGATTCGCGAGTCGATCAACGGACTGCTGCCCGTCGCGCGGATCGGCGGAGAGATCGTGTCATTTCGCCTGCTCGGTCGTGTCGGTGTGCGTCCGGCAACGGCGGTGGCGAGTCTCGTCGTCGACATGCAACTCACGCTGATCAGTCAGGTCGTCTTTGCGCTCGTAGCCATTGGCTACGTGCTGGGGCAGACCTCGTCGGATGCCGCGCGTCTTGCGGGAGGGTTCGCATGGGGTCTTGCCGGACTCATGCCGGTGCTCCTGCTGTTCGTGCTCGTGCAGCATGCACGGCCGTTCGAACGTGTCGCGCGAACGCTCAACAAGGTCACCAGCGGAAAGGTGTACGCGCTGGTCGGAAAGTCAGCGCGAATCGATCAGTCCATCAAGCTGATCTGGCGACAGACCGGCATCGTGGCGCGCTATGTGTTCGTCTGGCAAACGCTGCAGTGCCTCGGCCTGGCACTGGAGATCTGGGTGGCGTTGCGCGTGCTCGGCTCGAATGCAAGCTTCACGACGGCGTTCGTGCTGGAGGCGCTGATTCAACTCGTCAGCAGTGTGGCCTTTGTCGTGCCGGGTGGCATCGGCGTGCAGGAAGGCGGCTTCGTTCTGATCGGCGGCATGCTGGGTATCGATGCGCCCACGTGTCTCGCGCTCGCAGGTGCGCGGCGCGTGCGCGATCTGCTGTTCTTCGTGCCGGGGCTCGTTTACTGGCAGTTGGCCGAGCGTTCGTTCGGTCCTCGGCGCCCGATGGCTGCCAAGCTGGACAACGTGAACGCAAAGTAATCCCGTAACCTTTGAGGGCATCCATGAAAACACTGTTTCTCCAGGCACCTTCGTTCGACGGCTTCGATGGCGGAGCAGGCTCACGCTTCCAGACGAGACGCGAGATACGATCATTCTGGTATCCGACGTGGCTCGTCCAGCCCGCTGCGCTGGTCGAGGATAGCCGTGTCGTGGACGCCCCCGCGGATGGCCTGTCTCTGGATGCGACGCTGGATATCGCTCAGGAATACGAGCTGATCATCATTCATACGAGCTCGCCGTCGTTCTCGAGCGATGTGCGTTTCGCGGAGCATCTGAAACAACGCAAATCCAGCATCCGGATCGGGATGATCGGGGCAAAGGTGGCCGTCGATCCTCACGGCTCGCTTGCCGCGAGCGATTCGATCGATTTCGTGTGCCGTGAAGAATTCGACTTCACGTGCCGCGACATCGCGCAGGGAGTGCCGTTCGAGTCTATTCCCGGCCTGAGTTATCGGCTACCCGACGGTGGCATCACGCACAACGAAGCCAGGCCGATTCTCGAAGACATGGATCAGTTGCCGTTCGTCGCGCCCATCTACAAGCGTGACCTCAAGACCGAGAACTACTTCAGCGGATACCTCAAGCATCCCTATGTATCGCTCTACACGGGACGGGGCTGCAAGTCGCGGTGCACGTTTTGCCTCTGGCCGCATACGGTCGGGGGGCATCGCTACCGGACCCGGTCGGTGGAGAACGTCCTCGAAGAGGTGAAATGGATCAGGGACAACATGCCCGAAGTGAAGGAGATCATGTTCGATGACGACACCTTCACCGATCTCAGGCCGAGAGCCGAGGAGATTGCTCGCGGACTCGGCAAGCTGGGGGTGACGTGGTCCTGTAACGCGAAGGCGAACGTGCCGTATTCGACCCTCAAGGTGATGAAGGATAACGGCCTGCGGCTTTTGCTGGTGGGCTACGAATCGGGTGATGACCAGATTCTGGTCAATGTCAAAAAAGGGCTGCGCACCGATATGGCGCGCCGCTTCAGTGAAGATTGCCGCAAGCTCGGCATCAAGATCCACGGCACATTCATTCTTGGGCTTCCGGGAGAAACGCACGAAACGATTCAGAAGACGATTCAGTACGCAAAAGAGATCAATCCGCACACGATCCAGGTCTCGCTCGCCGCGCCATATCCGGGGACGGTCCTTCATAAGCAGGCTGTCGAGAACGGATGGCTGGAGAAGAGCAAGGTCATCACGCTCGTCAGTTCAGCGGGTACTCAGCAATCGGCTATCGGCTATCCGCACCTGTCGCGCGAAGAGATCTTTCTCGGCGTCGAGGAGTTTTACAAGCGCTTCTATTTCAGGCCGACGAAAATCTGGGAAATCGTCCGCGAGATGCTCGTGAGCTGGGAGATGATGAAACGACGCCTGCAGGAAGGCGTGGAATTCTTCCGATTCCTGCGCGACCATAAGGCGTGAATAAAGAAGGGCCGCAGCCGCTTCGGGCTGCGGCGACCGACGCCCGTGACCCGTTGAGTGTGGACGACGATGCCGCTGCGCGCGATCCTTCGGCACGCGCCGGTTGCGGTGAATGCGTGCATTCGTCTGGATGCGCTGCTCAAGTGCGCCCGCTCGGAAGTTGCTGGCCTGAGAGTCACGCTTGAATGCGTCGTGGAGTGCGACTCCACGGATCTTCCCGTCCTTCGGGCGGAGATTGCGTATCAGGCGTGGCCGCTGGCTTGCTCGAGGATAGGAGACGCTTATGCGATGTGAGGCGCTCGTGACGTCAATCTCGTCACCTCGCATCGCATGCTCATTCGAGGGTCGTCAGACGGCCGCTGGACGGCCCGTCTTGACCGTTTCGAGCGCCTTGATCGCCGCGACGATACGCTTCTCCGGCGCGCTATCCAGCATGGCGAGCGCGGCGCGCAGAAGTTCGCTCTTCTTTACACGTACGCCGTTCGCGAGACATTTCTGCTTGAGTGACGCGAGTTTCGCATAGTCCGATTTCGGCATCGTGAAGCTGTCGCGCACGACCTTTTCTTTCTTCGCTCGCTTCGCCTCGCTTGCGCTTGCTGTGTCCTTGAATTTGCTGGCCACAGTCCGGGCGGACTTCTCCGCGGCTGGCTTGGCGAGCTTCTGGCTGCTCTTTTCAGCCTGCCCGGGCTTCGACGCGCTGGCGGACGGCTTGATCACTTCTTTCCTGGCAGTCTTCTTGGCCGCACGGGGCGTGGGCGCAGCGTTTTCGACCTCGCTGGCGACGGGCGCTTTCACAAGCGCCTTCTTGTTCTTTGCCGGGGCGCTTTTCGGGAAGTTGAAGGCTTTCTTGGTAGGCGGTTCGATTTTTGGCGTGTTCATGGTCTCTCCCTTCGATCGGAAAAAACAGTATATACGGTTTCCAACCTTTGATCTCGCATCGGCTCTGTCAACCGCTGGACACATTGCCGGAACATGCGATCGCGTCGCGCGAATTGACGCCCGCTGGCTCGCGAGCCGCAGCAGACCTATGCCGACTCGCTCAGATGCTGTTCGAGCCAGAACACGAACACGGATGCGAGCGGCGCATCCGCGCGCTCCGGCGGCCGCACGATGTGGTACGGATGCCGCGACGGCACGGTAGCCTTGAACGGCCGCACGAGCGTGCCCTCGATGAGATCGTCGCGCACGGAGATGCTGTCGCCGAGTGCGACGCCCTGACCGTGCAGGGCAGCCTCGACCGCGATATGAGCATTGCCGATCTCCAGAACGCGCATGCGTTCGGGATGCTCCACCTTCGCTTCCATGAGCCAGCGCATCCACGAACCGGCGTGCTCGCAGAACAGCGCATAGTGCCGCAGGTCGTCGGGTGAGCGGATCGCCTTCGGGCCGTTCATCAACGCGGGACTCACCACCGGATACAGCGACGGATGCTCGATCAGCGTGACCGAGCGGTCTTTCCAGTGCGCCTCGCCGTAGCGGATGCAGACATCCACGTCAGGCGAATAGACTTCCTTGTCGTCGTTCGACGGGATCAGCTTCAGCTTGATCGACGGATAGCGATGCAGAAAGTCGCCGATATGCCGCGCGAGCCAGCGCGAGGTGAACGAGAGCGGCGCCGACACGACGAGATCCCCCGCGACGACCGTCTCGCCCACCTTCGCGACTGCCGTGGCGATCATCTCGAACGCGCCGCGCACCGAGGGCAGCAGTGCTTCGCCCGCCGGCGTGAGCTTGAGCCGCGCGCGCGAGCGGATGAACAGGTCGACGCCGAGCGATTCCTCCAGCACGCGCACCTGATGGCTGACCGCGCTCGCCGTGACGTTCAACTCCTCGGCGGCCTTGGCGACAGTGGCATGGCGCGCGGTCGCTTCGAAAGCGCGCAGGGGATTGAGCGGCGGCAGGCGGCTACGCATGGTCGTTGGGCTGGTTCACAGTTGAGATGCTGAGAAAAATTTCATTAAAGCAGGTTCAAAATCTCGCTACAAACAAAAAAATTGTAGGCCTATGCTCGTCGTGAACTCAACGTGACGAGGATGAGGCATGAAGGTGACGGAAGGGACCGAACGGCTGTGGGGCGGACGTTTCAGATCGGCGCCCGCAGCCGAACTCAAGGCGCTGTCGCGCTCCGAGGAAAGCTTTTTCAGGCTCGCGCCCTATGACCTGGCAGGCTCCAAGGCGCACGCCCGCGAGCTGCAGCGCGCGGGCATCCTGAACGCGGACGAGCTGCAAGACCTGCTGAAGGAAATGGAGCAGGTGCGCGCCGAATTCATCGAAGGGCGGCTCGCGCCGTCGCCGCACGACGAGGACGTGCATACGTTCCTCGAGCGCGTGCTGACGGAACGGCTCGGCGCGGCGGGCGCGAAGCTGCGCGCGGGACGCTCGCGCAACGACCAGGCCGCGAACGACCTGCGCCTGTTCCTGCGCGACAAGGCGCGCAGGATCGCGCGCGACGTGATTGCGCTGCAGGATGCGCTCGTCGCTCAGGCAGAAGCGCATCTGCGCAGCTACAGCACGGGCTTCACGCATCTGCAGCCGGCGCAGCCCGTCGTGTTCGCGCATCAGTTGCTGGCGCATGCGCAGGCGTTCTATCGCGATGTCGATCGCCTGCTCGACTGGGACCGGCGCAGCGCGCGTTCGCCGCTCGGCGCGGCGGCGCTCGCGGGCTCGGCCATCTGCGTGAATCCGGCGCTCTCCGCACGCGAACTCGGTTACGACGGGCCCTGCGAAAACTCGATCGACGCCGTCGCGGCGCGCGATCACGTCGCTGAATTCCTGTTCGTCACGAGCATGCTGGCGGTGGACTTGTCGCGGCTCTCGGAGGAAGTGATTCTCTGGACCTCGCGCCAGTTCCGCTGGGTCGAGCTCGACGACGGCTACGCGACCGGCAGCTCGATCATGCCGCAGAAGAAGAACTCCGACATCGCGGAACTGACGCGCGGCAAGGCAGGGCGTCTGATCGGCAATCTGAGCGGCCTGCTCGCGACGCTCAAGTCGCTGCCGCTTGCGTACAACCGCGATCTTGCCGAAGACAAGAACGCCGCGTTCGACAGCATCGACACGCTCGCGCTCACGCTGCCCGCGATGGCCGGCATGATCCGCACGATGCGCGTGAACGTGGACGAATTGCGCAGGCAGGCGCCGCTCGGCTTCACGCTCGCGACCGAAGTGGCCGACTGGCTCGCGCTCGCAGGCATTCCGTTCAGCGAGGCGCACGAGATCACCGGCGCGCTGGTGCGGGCGTGCGAGGAACGCGGCATCGAGTTGTCCGAGGTGACGGTGGACCTGCTCGCCGCAGTCGATCCGCGTCTTCATGCAGACGTGCTGGACCGTCTCACGCTCGAAGCCGCCGTCGATGCACGCAGCGGCTTCGGCGGCACGGCGCCGGCGCGCGTCGTCGAGCAGATCGATCGCCTGAAGCTGGCGCTCGCGCGGCAGAGCGAATGGGCAAACGAATACGGAGGTCCGACATGTTGAGCGCAGCGGAGCAGGCGCAGCATTCGATGACAGCGGAGCCGTCGACGCTCGAACGCGTGCGTCGCAGGTACTGGGGCCGCTATGTGGCGTCGGCGGCGATCATCGTCGTGATCGGATATATCGTCGCGGCGTTCGCGCGCGGGCAGATCGAATGGCAGACGGTCGGGCGCTTTCTCACCGCGCGCACGATCCTGATGGGCCTCGTCAACACCATCGTCATGACGATGCTCGCGATGGCGTTGGGCATCACGCTTGGCGTCATCACGGCGGTGATGCGGCTCTCCAGCAATCCGGTGCTGAGTTCCGTCTCGCAGGGCTACGTATGGCTCTTTCGCGGCACGCCGGTCATTCTGCAACTGCTCCTGTGGTTCAACCTCGCGCTCGTGTTTCCGACCATCGGCATTCCGGGCGTGTTCGTGTTGCGCACCGTCGATGTCATGACGCCGTTTCTCGCGGCGCTTCTCGGGCTCGGCATCAATCAGGGCGCATATACGTCGGAAGTGGTGCGCGCGGGGCTCCTGTCCGTCGATACCGGGCAATACGAAGCGGCGAAGTCGATCGGCATGCCGCGCCTTCAGGCACTGCGCCGCATCATTCTTCCGCAGGCGATGCGCGTGATCGTGCCGCCCATCGGCAATGAGCTCGTCGGCATGGTCAAGCTCACGTCGCTCGCGAGCGTGATCCAGTACGCGGAGATGTTGCACAACGCGCAGAACATCTACTACGCGAACGGACGCGTGATCGAGCTGCTGATCGTCGGGGCGATCTGGTATCTCGTCGTCGTCACGGTGCTTTCGTTTCTGCAGACGCGGGTCGAGCGGCGCTATGCGCGCGGCGCGGGCCGCGCCTCGAGCCGTCAGTGAGGAGACACGCATGAATCCAATCGTACGCGCAGCGGATGTGCGCAAATCGTTCGGCGAGTTCCAGGCGCTGAAGGGCATCACGCTCGATGTCGCCGAGGGCGAAGTGCTGTGCATCATCGGGCCTTCCGGCTCGGGCAAGAGCACGTTCCTGCGCTGCATCAACCAGCTCGAAACGGTCAGCGAAGGATCGCTATGGGTGAAGGGCGAATTGCTCGGCTATCGGCAGGCGGGACATAAACTGCATGAACTCTCGGAGAAGGAGGTCGCGCGGCAGCGTCTCGCGACCGCGATGGTCTTCCAGCGCTTCAATCTTTTCCCGCACATGACGGCGCTGGAGAACGTGATCGAAGGCCCGGTGCATGTGCTGAAGCGGCCGCGCGTGGAAGCCGTGAAGGAAGCGCGCGCGCTGCTCGAACGCGTGGGACTCGGCCACAAGTGCGATGCGTTTCCCGTGGAGTTGTCGGGCGGCCAGCAGCAGCGCGTGGCCATCGCACGCGCGCTCGCGATGCATCCGCAACTGCTGCTGTTCGATGAACCCACGTCCGCGCTCGATCCCGAACTGGTCGGTGAAGTGCTCGCCGTGATGCGCGGCCTCGCTCGAAGCGGCATGACGATGATCATCGTCACCCACGAACTGGGCTTCGCGCGCGAAGTGGCGAATCGCGTCGTGTTCATGGACCAGGGGCAAATCGTCGAGGCCGGACCGCCGGAGCAGGTGCTGTCCGAACCGCGCCATGCCCGCACGCGAGATTTCATTTCCGCCGTGCTGGCCTGAGAACGTCTGAAGCTTATTCAATCAATCGATTCCGGAGCGAGCGTTTCATGAAAGCCATTCTTCGTTTGCAAAGCCTCTGTGCATTGGTGTGCGCCGCCGCGCTGCTGCATGTCGATGCGGCCAGCGCGCAGACGTCCGCGCCAGGCAAGAAGGAAATCGTCGCCGCCGTGGTGCCGAACTATCCGCCGTTCGAGTTCAAGGACCCGGAAACCGACAAGCTGACCGGCTTCGACATCGATCTCGGCGAAGCGCTCGCCGCGAAGATGGGCGTGAAGATGGTATGGCAGGAAACGAGCTTCGATCAGATGCTGAGCGCGCTCGCCACAAAGCGCGTCGATATCATTTTGTCGGGCATGACGGATATTCCCGAGCGGCGCGCGTCGGTGAACTTTCTCGACTATCTGAAGAGCGGCCCGCAGTTCTATGCGCTGAAAACGCGCGCGGGCGATTTCCCCAACATGGATACGCTGTGCGGCAAGACGATCGGTTCGAGCCGGCGCACCTCGTTTCCTACGAACATCAAGGCGTGGAGCGATGAGCATTGCGTGAAGACGGGCAAGAAGCCGGTCACGGTCGTCGGCACCGATGGCTCGTCGGATGCGCGCATGCAACTGCGTCAGGGACGGCTCGACGCAGCCGTGCAGGGCGGCGAGACCATGCCGTATCAGAACCGGATCGATCAGAACGCCTACGTGACGATCGGCGCGCCGTTCATGTCGCAATACATGGGCGTCGGCATGGCGAAGGACAACGCGGCCGTCAACGACGCCGTGACGAAGGCCTTCGATCAGCTGATCGCCGACGGCACCTATCAAAAGATACTCGCCAAGTGGGGCTTGCAGGACCATGGCGTTCAAAAGGCGCTGATCAATGCAAGCAACTGATCCACGATCCGCGACGCCGCGCTGGCCCAATGGCAAGCGCTCGTGTGTCGCGCTCGCGTTCGATCTCGACGGCCCGACCGGCGGCGCGATGCTCGACGGCTCGATCTGGCGCAATCCCGCGTACTTCACGCTGGGCGCCTATGGGCCGTGGCGCGCGCTCGGCAGGATTCTCGATGTGCTCGGCGAACGCGGCGTGCGCGCGACGTTCTTCATACCCGCGTGGGTGATGGAGAACTGGCCGTCGCAATGCCGCGAGATCGTGCGCGGCGGTCATGAAGTCGCGTATCACGGCTACCGGCACGAGGCGTTCTGGACGCTCACGCCGGAGCGTCAGCGCGAGGTCATGGAGATATCGACACATCTGTTCGAGCGTCATCTCGGCGTGCGTCCGGTAGGCTTTCGCACGCCATCGGGCGACTGGACTGCTGCGACCGCCGGCATTCTCGCGGAGTTCGGCGTGCGCTATTCCAGCTCGATGCGCGGCGACGATCGTCCCTACGTGCTCGATGCGAAGAGCGGTCTGATCGAGATTCCCGCGCGCTGGGAACTGGACGACTATGCATCGCTCGCTTATCAGCGCAGGCCGGACTTTCCCGCGGGCCTCGATCGTATCGCGAGCTACGAGACGACGCTCGACAACTGGCGCCGCGAGTTCGACGGCTCGCATGAAGAGGGGCTCTGCATGACCACGCTGTTTCATCCGAAGGTGTCGGGCAAGCCCGGGCGCATCGCGCTCATCGAGGGCTTGATCGATCACATGCTCGCGGCGGGCGACGCATGGTTCGCGACCGGCAGCGAAGTCGCCGATTGGTGGATGTCGAGCGGACAGGCGGGCGCATGAGAAACGCTGTGAAATGGCCCGGCGGCGCGCGCTCGGCCGTGATTCTCACCGTCGATTTCAACGACGATCTTGGCATTCGCACGCAGACGCCGGCTATCGAGGGCCGCGAGAAATCCTTGTCCGTGTGGCGCTATGGCGCGAAGCGCGGCGTGCATCGCCTGCTCGATACACTCGCTGAATACGATGTGCCTTCGAGCTGGTTGGTGCCTGGACAGGTCGTGCGAACGCATCGCGATCTCGTCGGGCTTATCGACGCGGCTGGTCACGAAATGGGGATAAGCGGCGATGCCTGCGAGGACTTCGACGCGCTCGATCTCGCGCAGCAGAAGCATGCGTTCGATCGCGGGTACGCGGCGCTCGCCGAAGCGCTCGGGCGTGCTCCAGTGGGCTTTCGTCCGTTCACCGGCAACTGGGCGACGGGCTTCGCCGCGCATTTGAACGCGCGCGGCATCGCATGGACCTCGGCGTGGCACGGCGACGACCTGCCTTACTACCAACACGATGCGCCGTTGATCGAATTGCCGCTGCACGTGGAACTCGAAGACGAGCCTTACTTCGCGTTCAATCTCGCGCCGCCGGTGCCGGTCGGTCAGTCGCGCATCGCGTCGTATCGCGAAGTGCTCGACAACTGGACGCGCGACTTCGAGGCATTTCATCGCTTCGGCCTGTGCTTCGTGATGCGGTTGCATCCGGAGATCATCGGCACGGCGGGGCGCATCGGCGTATTGCGGTCCCTGCTCGCGACGATGCGCGCACGCGGCGATGTCTGGTTCGCGACCGGCGCGCAGGCCGCGTCGTGGTGGCGCGAGCGATGCGATGCCAACGAGGCAGGACATCCGGTCGAGATCTTCGAGCGTCACAGGAACACCATCGTATGAACAAGCGAGAGCACTTTCTGTCGGAACGGCTTGCGAACTTCATCGCGGACTCGTCGTTCGATGATCTGCCGCCTGAGGTCGTCGAGAAGGCAAAACGGCATCTGCTCGATACGCTCGGCGCAGCGCTCGCCGGCGCGCGCACCGAGCCGGCGCGCGTTGCGCGCTCGGTGATGGACTCGACCGGCGACGCCATCGTTTGGGGCACATCGCGACGCACGCATGCACGCGATGCCGCGTTCATCAACGGCATCGCGGCGCATGCGCTCGAACTCGACGATTCCGGCGGTTGCGATCACTCGGGCGCGGTCGTCGTGCCGGCGGTGTTTGCGGCGCTGAACCGTGTCGAGCGGCCCGTATCCGGCCGGGAGTTGCTGCACGCGATCGTGCTCGGCTACGACATCGCGCGGCGTGTGCTCGAAGCGTGCGGCGGCTACCCGGCGCACAACGGACGCGGCTGGCATTCGACGATGACCTGCGGCGTATTCGGCGCCGCCGCCGCGAGCGCGCGCGTGCTCGGTCTCGATGCGCGCGGCATCGGCGCGGCGCTCGGGCATGCGGCGAGCTTCGCGGGAGGACTCTGGGGCTTCATCCACGACGGGTCGCAGACCAAGCGCCTGCATTCCGGACGCGCGGCGGAAGGCGGCCTCACGGCGGCGTTGCTCGCGGCGCAGGGTATGAGCGGCGCGAGCCGCGTTTTCGAGGACGTGTGGGGCGGCTTCCTGCGCACGTTCGCGCCCGATTCGGCGAGCCCCGAAGCGCTCGTCGCGGAACTCGGCGCGAACTGGAAGATCATGCGCTGCTCGATCAAGCCGCATGCGTGCTGCCGCAGCATTCATTCGGCGCTGGATGCGCTCATCGAACTGAAGAAGGGTGGAACGGTCGCGCATGTGCGCGTGAAGCTCAGCGAATTCGTGCACGGGATGTGCGGCGACCGCGCGCCGGTCAATCTGGCATCGGCGCAAATGAGCATGCCCTATGCGCTCGCCGCTGTACTCGTGTTCGGCCATGCGGGCATCGAGGCGTTCACCGGACGCGCGCGCGGGGACGAGCGCGTCGCGTCGATGATGCAGCGCATCGTGCTCGAGCCGGATGCATCGCTGGCCGATCTCGACGAGCCCGAAGTCACGGTCACGTACGTCGACGGCACGGTGCGCTCGCTTCGGGCGACGATTCCGCTGGGCGACCCGCGCCGTCCACTGGACGATACGCAACTGCTGACGAAGTACCGGAGCCTCGCGGCCGATGTGATCGGACACGATGCAACCGGTTCGCTGGCACATGCTGTGCTGAGCGTCGAAGAATGGACGGACGCGAACGTGCTCGAACGTCTGCTCGTGGGACACGCTGGGTCGTACGAGAGCGAAATCAGGTAGTGGCCACTGGATCTACCGTCAGGCTAAGGGGCGCGCTCCTGAAGGCCCGTCACACAGCGGATGGGCGGCTCTGGCTAGCAAGGGCCGATTGTCGCACCGTCGGCCTGCTTCGGAGAATTGCTTGAATTTATGTCACAATATGCCTTAAATTTAATGCGACCACGCCTCTATGCGCTTGCGTGGATTGGTCGCTTTGCGGGTGTGGGGCGAACGACATCTCAGGTCAACGGCTCTGCATGAATCAGGAGCAACACAATGAGCAGGATCGTTAATTCGCTTTGGAAGGCGATTCATGCGATAGGGCGGGATCGACTACTTATGGGACTGATAGCGCTGGCATTGATTGCGGGCGCGGGGATTGCCATCGCAAGCAAGGTGAAGATGGCCTTCGACAAGAACGGATTGGAAATCTGTCTCATCTGCTCGGAGGTCGGGCATACGCGATCGCCCGATTAGTGAATCGATAACGATCGCGCGTGAGACCGTTTCGTCATACCTCACGACGATACGCTCATCCACGCGGTCGAGTTTGCAAATCCCTACCTGTTGACGCGGTAACGACATGTCGTAGCGGGCTTCGAGTGAAAGAATCTGTAACCACTTGAATCTCACTGTCGCTGTGCTCCGTATGCGCAATGAGAGGTCGGCGGCTCAGCCGAAGCCGTGGGCGCGCGAATCAGCGGGGAGCATTCTGATGCTTGGAAATTACGATCGTATCGTCGTCATGGGCTTTTGGATTGTCGGGGTATCAATCCTCGGCTTATTCGCATTGTTCCAGCACCATGAGCAGCATGCGATCGAACCGGTATGGTCATCCCGGCAACAGTCATCAGTGGTGACGGGCACCGTTGGTTCCTTGTCGCCCACGACGAATGTCCATCCGGTACGCGCTGTTACGGACGAACGGGAGGATATCGACGCCGATAAGCCGGTCACGGCCGAAATGACGTCGAGCGTCGGTGGTCCGGATGCTGCCGATGAACTGGATTCGAGTCCGCGAGAGGCGAGCTCGCAGGCTTCGAATGTCGAAAGAGGGAGGCCGGAGCGCGCGATCACGCAGCAGCCGCGACGGCCTGCCGAGCGCAAGCATGCAGCGCCGCAGAGCAATGAACGCGCGGGAAGCGCACACGACAATACTGTCTCCTCCGGGCATCATGAAGCGGAGATCGATCATGCGGAAAGCCCGAATCGTGACGCAATGCTACCTGTGCAGCCTGCGATGGCGAACTCAGCACTGCGGGCGTTGCCGGAGGATGCGACGGCTCAGCCTGCGATCCAGAGCCGGCCGCTTCCGGTCGACGTTTCGCCGCCCTTGCCAGCGACACCGCCGCCAAAATCCCGGCAGGATGTGCAAGACGAACTTCGCAAGGCGCGGTTGAACGGTTCGCTTCCCAGATTCGGCAATCCGGACCCCTACGGTCCGGGCGGATCGCCGAGTTCGGCTGACAGATAGCGAGCAGACGCGCTGCATCCGCCCTGTTCGCGCAGGTGCTGGATCAACCGCGTCACTGCCGCCGATAAAGCCCGTCCGCGCAGCGTCAACAGCCCAAGGTTCACCATCGGCAGGGGCAACTCCACCGGCAACACGGCCACCATCGCGTAACGGGCGTAGTACTGCGCCACGTCCTCGGGCACCACCGAGATCATGTCCGAAGCTTCGATCATCGCGGTCGTGGCAAGCAGGTTGGAGGTCTCGATGACGTCGAGCGTGTCGGTCATGCCGGCGAGCGCCAGGATGTTCTCCACGCGCAGGCGCATCGGGCTTCCGACGGGATGGAGAATCCAGGTCAGCGTCACGAGATCCTTTAGCGCCAGTTTGTCGATCCGGGTGGCGGGATGCTGCGGCCTGCCGATCACGCGCATGTGCTCGGGCGTGCCGAACAGTTCCACCTCGACTTCCGGATGACTGCTCCGGTCGGGCAGACGGCCGATCACCACATCCAGATCCCCACGGATCAGCGACGGCAACAGCATGTCGCTGGTGCCCACATCGACGGAAATCCGCACCCGCGGGTTATCCGCCTTGAACGCCAGCAGGCTGCGCGTGATGAGCGAGGGCACCGGCCCGACCACCGTCCCGATGCGCGCGAGCCCCGCCGCGCCTGCCGCCAGTTCCCTGATTTCCGATTCGGCATGGCTGAACTCGTGGACTACGCCCTGCGCGAAACGAATGAGCACTTCGCCGAACGCAGTCGGCTCCATGCCGCGCGGCAGACGCGTGAACAACGGTACGCCGATGCGCTCTTCGAGTTGCTGCAGAAGCAGGCTCGCCGCGGGCTGCGTGGTGTGCATCGCTGCCGCCGCCTTGCGAAGGTTGCGGTACTCGGCCAGCGCATTGATCAGGGCGATCTGGCGACTGGAAATCTTCAGCGGCGCATGTGTCGGCGCGACGACGGCCGCCGGGTCGGGGAGGTCGGAAGACATATGAATTCTGGTATCGATAGATACGGATCGACAATTATTCATATATCGCACGGACATGTACAGTCCAGTTCACTTCAAGCGAGCCACGACACACATGAACACGCGAATCACCCAAATCGAAGTCCGCGACATCCGGTTTCCCACGTCGAAGTCTCTCGACGGCTCCGACGCGATGAACGCCGCGCCCGATTACTCGGCGACCTACGTGGTTCTGCACACGGATTCACCCGACGGCATGGAAGGGCACGGCCTGACGTTCACGATCGGACGTGGCAACGAGATTTGCGTGAAGGCCGTCGAATCGCTGTCCGGGCTCGTCTCGGGCCTCACACTCGAAGAGATCACCGCCGACATGGGCGGCTTCTGGAAGCGGATCACGTCCGCCGATAGCCAGTTGCGCTGGCTCGGGCCGGAGAAGGGCGTGATCCACCTCGCCACGGCGGCCATTGTCAATGCGGTGTGGGACCTGTGGGCCAAATCGGCGGGTAAGCCGATCTGGAAGCTGCTCGTCGACATGACGCCCGAAGCGCTCGTGCAATGCCTCGACTTCAGCTATGTCACCGACGTGCTGACGCCGGAGGAAGCGATCGCGCTGCTGCGCAGACAAGCATCCGGCAAGGCGTGCCGCGAGGCCGAGATGCTGGAGCACGGCTTTCCCGGCTATACGACCGCGCCAGGCTGGCTCGGCTACTCCGAGGAGAAGATGCGCCGGCTCGCCCGCGAAGCCGTCGCTGCGGGCTGGACCCACGTCAAGCAGAAGATCGGCGCCGACATCGACGAAGACATGCGGCGCGCGCAGATCCTGCGCGAGGAGATCGGCTGGGAGCGCGCGCTGATGATGGACGCCAATCAGGTCTGGAGCGTCGATCAGTCGATCGAGGCGATGCGCCGGCTGGCTGTCTTCGAGCCCTTGTGGATCGAGGAGCCGACGAGCCCCGACGATATTCTCGGCCATGCGCGCATCCGCGAGCGGATCGCGCCGATAGGCGTCGCGACCGGCGAGCACTGCCACAATCGCGTGATGTTCAAGCAGATGTTCCAGGCGCGCGCATTCGATTTCTGCCAGGTCGATGCGGCACGTCTCGGCGGTCTCAACGAGGTCTTGATCGTCCTGCTGATGGCGGCGAAGTTCGGCATCCCGGTGTGCCCTCACGGCGGAGGCGTGGGCCTTTGCGAGTACACGCAGCATATTTCGCTGTTCGACTACATCGCCGTGGGCGGGTCGCTCGAGAATCGCGTGCTCGAGTATGTCGATCATCTGCACGAACACTTCCTCGACCCCGTGACGATTCGCCAGGGCCGCTATATGCCGCCCAGCCGGCCCGGCTACAGCGTCGAGATGAAGCGCGACACGCTTGCGCGCTTTCAGTATCCGGACGGGCCCGTCTGGTCGGACATCGAAGCATCCTAGGGCGCGGCGCTATCTCTCAGCCTCGCCATCACGCTCCAATTGCTTCTGCAGTCCATCCAGCACGACGTCGATATATCGATCGAAGCTTCGCTCGAGTGCGCGATTGGTTCCTCCCTTCCATCGCACGATGAACGCCTGGTTGGACATGCGCGTCATGTTCGCCGTCAACAGTGGAAACGCATCACGTTCAAGCTCTTCGAAACGTGTGCGCAGCCTGCTCTCCCATTCGTCGCGCTCATCGGCGCCGTGGCTGGCGAATTCGAGCGTGACGAATCCGACCATGGCGGTGATCACGGTGTTGTAGACGTGAATCAGTTCCTCGGATTTGAAGCCCGCCGACAACAACGTCTGAAGTACCGCCTCGACCATCACCGGATTCATACTGGCGTTCGAAATGATCTGCGACCCGAGCAGCGGCGCGACGTTCGGATGCCGCGCGACTGCCGAACGGTAGCGATGGAACAATTCTTTTAGCCACTCGCGCCAGCGCCCCGGCGGAAGCGTTGGGGGAACGAGGTCGCCGAGCGCGCGCGTGATGACTTCGACGAGCAATTCGTCGCGGCTCGCGACGTACCAGTAAATGGCGGTCGGATAGACGCCGAGCTCGCGCGCGACATCGCGCAGGCTGAACGACGTGTAACCCTTGGCGTCGATCAGTGCGAGCGCCGCTTCGACGACACGTTCCCGCGAGAGCCCCTGATCGCGCGCGGAGCGGCCCCGTCGCTTCTTTTCTGGCGCGGGCGGCGCTGCCTCTTCCTTTTTGCTCAACGTAACTTCCCGAGTTTCAGTTCGACCGAGCGTCACTCTACTGCAATCGGTGCCCGCACGCGACACGTGCGGGAAAACCCGGCAATCTGCTCGCTTGCGCGATTTAATTGTACGGCGTACAGTAAATGCAAATCGGCAGCACGGACGTCGCGGGCGCGCCGCTTTGGCTGAACAGAACGCCGCTCGAGCAAGCGGCGCGGCATTCATTTTGATTAGTCATACTACGCAAAGGATCGGTTCATGAAACCCAGGGCGCTTACTTTCGA
The DNA here is from genome assembly GCF_018408855.1 of Caballeronia sp. NK8. Classification (GTDB taxonomy): domain Bacteria; phylum Pseudomonadota; class Gammaproteobacteria; order Burkholderiales; family Burkholderiaceae; genus Caballeronia. The sequence continues at coordinate 228,750 of NZ_AP024324.1, forward strand.
CTACTTCGGCACGCTCGTCGACGTGACCACGGGAGGCATACGCGGCATCGAAGCCGTGCTGCAGCATCTCTCCCTCGCTCCGGCGAAATCCGCCGCCGATGTCTACCTCGACTGGGACATGCGCGCGGTCCAGACCTACCGAAGCCACGCCTATATGCGTTATCGCGTGGTGGCGCAGCATGCGCTCACGGGCTGTCTGGAAGCGCTCGCGCAAGGATGCACCGACGGCCGGGATATGGCGGCGCTGACCGAGTTGCTGCTCACGCATCTCGTGGAGTCTTCGCCGCCCTTCGACGACGCCGTGGCTTTCCTCGACTGGGCCCGTGAACACTTCACGCTGATGCCCATCACCAACATGGACACGGACCTGTGGCGCCGCAGCCGCCTCGTGAGCTACTTCCCGCACGTGACGACGGCTGAAATGGCGCGGGCCTACAAGCCCTCGGAAACGATCTTCAAGACCGGGCTCGCGACGCTCGGCCTGAATGCCGACGAGATCTTCCATTGCTCGATCGGCACCTGGGCGGACATCGACGGCGCGAAGCCGCTCGGCATCCGGGTCGCGTGGATCAATCGCGGCAACGAGCGTCTGGGCGACTGGCAGGCGCGTCCGGACCATGAATTCGCCACGCTCGAACCGGTGCGCGGCTTACTGGAACGGCTCATCGAACGGTAACAGGAGCACGAACATGCGTATCCCGGCAATCAAGACTTTCGTTCTATGTATGAGCATCGCGTGTGCGGCTCCGGCCGTGCGTGCGGACACACTCGTGAAGATCGGCGTGGCGGGTCCGCTGACCGGCTCGCAGGCGGCGAGCGGCAAGGACAATGAACGCGGCGCGAGACTGGCGGTCGACGACCTGAACGCGAGGCGCATGACGCTCGGCGCTCAGCCGCTCAGGTTCGAACTGATCTCGGTGGACGACCAGTCGGATCCGAAAGCCGGCGTGACGGCCGCGCAGAAGCTCGTGGACAGCGGCGTGATCGCCGTCATCGGTCACTGGAATTCAGGCGTGACGATTCCCGCATCGAAGATCTACAACGACGCCAAGGTAATCATGATCACGCCCGCGGCGTCGAACCCGGCGCTGACCGAGCCGGGCTACCCGTACGTGTTTCGCCTCACCACGGACGACAACGTGCTCGGCGCGAAGATGGCGGATTACGCGCTCAATACGCTGCATCTGAAGCGCGTCGCGGTGATCGACGACCGCACCGCTTATGGTTCGGGCGTCGCGGATGTGTTCGTCGCCACGGCGAAGAAACTCGGCATCGATATCGTGACGCGCGAGTACTCGACCGATCACACGGTGGACTTCAAGGCCGTGCTGTCGAAGATCAAGCCGGCAAAACCGGACGGCATCTTCTACGGCGGCTACTACGGCCAGGCCGCCTATCTGGCCCGGCAGATGCGCGATCTCGCGGTCAACGGCGTATTGATGGGCGGCGACGGCTTGTGCGTCGGCGAATTCCCGCGCCTGGCCGACGGTGCGCTCGACAAGAAGATGTACTGTCCGCAGGGCGGCACGCCGCTCGGCGCATTGCCGGAAGGCAAGCGTTTCGAGACACGCTTCAAGGCGGCGTATGGCGTGAATCCGGATCAGAAGGGACCGTCGTTCTATGCAGCGACGATGATGATCGGCGACGCAATCTCGTCGGCGCAATCGCTCTCTCCCGAAGCGCTCGACAAGACGCTGCATCAGACCACCTTCAATACGCTGTTCGGTCAGGTCCGGTTCGATCAGCGCGGCGAATGGATCAAGGCGCCAATGACGGTGTACTGGTCGGCGGGCGGATCGATCGTACCGGTCGACTGACCGCGGGAAGGATGCCGATCATGAACCAACCTCGAACCATCCAGGAAGCGTATGTCCACTGAAAACGCAGTATCTCCGCAACTCGACATGGAAGGACTCGGCCGAGCCGCGGAGCGCGCCGCCGGCATCTTCGCCGAGGCGAATCCGAAGAGCGCCGCCGCCCATCTCGACGCGCTCGCTGTCATGCCTGGCGGCAACACGCGCTCGGTGCTGTTCTATGCGCCGTTTCCGCTGACGATCGCACGCGGCGAAGGCAAGCGCCTGTGGGATCTGGACGGCCACGCCTACACGGATTTCCTCGCCGAATACACGACGGCGATGTACGGCCACAGCCACCCCGTGATACGCGCGGCGATCGTCGAGGCGCTCGACAACGGCCTGAACCTGACGGGTCACAACACGCTGGAAGTGCCGCTCGCGCGCCTGTTGCGCGAACGCTTCGAGTCGGTCGAGTCCTTGCGCTTCACCAATTCGGGAACCGAGTCGAACCTGATGGCCATCGCGGCATCGCTCATCTTTACGGGGCGCAGGAAAGTCGTCGCGTTCACCGGCGGATATCACGGCGGCGTGCTGACCTTCGGCAACGGCAACAGTCCCGTGAACGTGCCGCACGAGTTCATCGTCGCGTCCTACAACGATCTTCCCGGCGCGCAACGGATCTTCGCCGCGCATGGCGATGAAATCGCCGCCGTCATTGTCGAACCGATGCAGGTCGCGGGCGGATGCATCGTCGGCGAACCGGATTTTCTCGCAGGCCTGCGCGATCTCACGCAGCGTCACGGCGCGCTGCTGATCTTCGACGAAGTCGTGACCTCGCGGCTGTCGGGCGGCGGACGGCAGGCGCTGCTCGGAATCCGGCCCGACCTCACGACCTTCGGCAAGTACATCGGCGGCGGCATGTCGTTCGGCGCGTTCGGCGGGCGGGCGGACGTGATGGCGCAATTCGATCCGCGCAGACCCGGCGCGACGCCGCACGCGGGCACCTTCAACAACAACGTGCTGTCGATGGCGGCGGGGCACGCGGGTCTGTCGCGGCTCTATACGCCGGGCGCTGCCGCCGCGCTCAGCGAAAAGGGCGAGCGGCTGCGCGCGCGACTGAACGGACTGTGTCGCGAACGCGGCGTGGCGATGCAATTCACCGGTATCGGATCGCTGATGAACCTGCATGCGGGCGTGCATCCGATCCATTCGGTGGAGGACTTCATCGAAGGCGAGTCGCTGCTCAAGGACCTGTTCTTCTTCCACATGCTGGAGCGCGGCTGCTATGTCGCGCGGCGCGGTTTCATCGTGCTGACGCTGGCGCATGACGAAGGCGATCTCGAACGTTTCGCGCAAGCGGTGGCGTCGTTCATCGATCGTCATGAAGCGCTGTTGCGCGCGCGATAGATCATTCATGGAGACTCCGTTGATCCCTGCTCAGTCACCTGCCGGACCGAAGCGCCTGCGCAGCCGCCGCTGGTTCGACGACCCCTCGAATCCCGGCATGACCGCGCTCTATCTCGAGCGCTACATGAACTTCGGCATCACGCGTGAGGAGTTGCAGTCGGGCAAGCCGATCGTCGGCATTGCGCAGACCGGCTCGGATCTCGCGCCGTGCAACCGGCATCATCTCGAACTGGCGAAGCGCGTACGCGACGGCATTCGCGACGCGGGCGGCATTCCGCTCGAGTTCCCCGTGCATCCGATCCAGGAAACCGGCAAGCGTCCGACCGCCGCGCTCGACCGCAATCTCGCGTATCTCGGCCTTGTCGAAGTACTGCACGGTTATCCGCTCGACGGTGTCGTGCTCACCACTGGTTGCGACAAGACCACGCCCGCCTGCCTGATGGCGGCGGCGACGGTCAACATTCCGTCGATCGTGCTGTCGGGCGGACCGATGCTCGACGGCTGGTATCGCGGCAAGCTGGCGGGGTCGGGCACGGTCGTGTGGGAGGCGCGCAAGGAACTCGCGACCGGCCAGATCGACTACGACGCGTTCATGGAGAAAGTGGCGTCGTCCGCGCCATCCGCCGGACACTGCAATTCCATGGGCACCGCGCTTTCGATGAACGCCCTCGCCGAGGCGCTCGGCATGTCGCTGCCCGGTTGCGCGTCCGTGCCCGCGCCCTACCGCGAGCGCGGCTGGTTCGCCTACGAGACGGGCAGGCGGATCGTGTCGATGATCGCGGAGAACCTGCGGCCGTCGGACATCATGACGCACGAGGCGTTCGAGAATGCGGTCGTGGTCGCGGCCGCGATCGGCGCGTCGTCGAATTGCCCGATTCATCTGATCGCGATCGCGCGTCACATCGGCGTGCGCCATACGCTCGACGACTGGCAGCGCGTGGGCGCGCAGATTCCGCTGCTGGTCGATTGCCAGCCGGCCGGGCGCTTTCTGGGCGAGGCGTTCCACCGTGCGGGCGGCGTGCCTGGCGTGATGCGCGAATTGCTCCGTGCGGGCCGGCTTCATCGCGATGCGTTGACCGTGACGGGAAGCACGCTCGCCGAGAATCTCGCCGGCGTCGCCGAGCCCGACCGCGAGGTGATTCGCGCTTTCGATGCGCCGCTCAAGGCAGCGGGCGGCCACGTCGTTCTGAGCGGCAATCTGTTCGACAACGCCGTGATGAAAGTCAGCGTGATCGACGCGCGCTTTCGGGAGCGCTTTCTGTCGAACGCCGCCGACGCGGATGCATTCGAAGTGAAAGCGGTCGTCTTCGAAGGCCCGGAGGACTATCACGCGCGCATCGACGATCCTGCGCTCGATATCGACGAACATTCGATCCTGGTCATGCGCAACTGCGGTCCGGTCGGTTATCCGGGCGGCGCCGAAGTGGTCAACATGCAGCCGCCCGCCGCGCTGATCCGGCGCGGCGTCGACACGCTGCCGACCATGGGCGACGGCCGTCAGAGCGGAACGTCGGGCAGTCCGTCGATCCTGAACGTGTCGCCGGAAGCGGTGGTGGGAGGCGGGCTCGCGTTGCTGAAGACCGGCGATCGCCTGCGTATCGATCTCAACGCGCGGCGTGTCGATCTGCTCGTGTGCGCCGATGAACTCGCCGCGCGGCGCGCCGCGTGGACGCCGCCCGAACTCGCGGACCAGACGCCGTGGCAGGCCATCTATCGAAGCATGGTCGGACAGCACGGCGACGGCGCGTGCCTCGAACCGGCGACACTGTTTCTGAACATCGTCAAGACGCGCGGCGAGGCGCGCGACAACCATTGATGGAGAGCGCATGATTCGACAGGACGACGCGCAAGCGGCGCGCGTAGGCATCGTGACAGGAGCGGGCTCGGGCATCGGCCGTGCGGCGGCGCTCGAACTGCTTCGCAACGGCTGGTCGATCGCGCTGCTCGGCAGGCGCCGCGAGCCACTCGTGGAGATTGCACATGCCCGCGAGTTTGCGGGCCGCGCACTCGCGCTCCCGTGCGACGTGTCGGATGCGCGGGCGGTGGCCGCGTCGTTCGATGCGGTCGTCGCGCGATTCGGCCGGCTCGACCTGCTGTTCAACAACGCGGGCGTCGGCAATCCGCCGGGGCCTTTCGACACGTGGACGCCCGCGCAATGGCGCGGCGTCGTCGACGTGAATCTAAACGGCATGTTCTTCTGCCTGCAGAGCGCGTTCCGGATCATGTCGGCACAGACGCCGCGCGGCGGCCGCATCATCAACAACGGTTCGCTGTCCGCATGGGCGCCGCGTCCCAATTCGATGGCCTATACCGCGACCAAGCATGCCGTCGCGGGACTCACGCGCTGCGCATCGCTCGACGGCCGCGCGCTGGACATTGCAGTCGGTCAGATCGATGTCGGCAACGCCCACAGCGCGCTTGCCTCGGCGATGGCGCAGGGCGTGCCGCAGGCGAACGGCGAACTCGCCGCCGAACCGCTGATCGACGTGGAGATAGTCGGGCGTTCGGTCGCCTATATGGCCAGTCTGCCGCTCGACGCAAACGTGCTGTTCCATACGGTCATGGCGACCAAAATGCCGTTCGTCGGCAGAGGCTGACCGGATGCGGAGGCGGCTGGGCGACGGCTATTGGCGCGGCGGGACCATCGTCGGCGGGACGACCCAGGCGGACGTCGGGGCCATGTAGTAGGGCGGCGCGCTGCGTCGCATCAGCATGCCGGTGACCGAGAGCGTCACGCCCGGCGGAAGCGGTGGCCCGATGATCAATACACGGGGGACCAGGACCCGGCCCTGCGCGTCCTGAGAAAAACGCTTGTCGATCACGCACAGCGGCGGGTCCATCGCCAGCATCCAGACGGCTTGTTGCGCGCCGCTGTCGGTTTCCATGACGTCCTGCACGGGCGTGCCGCGAAGCGTCATGTTCGTGCCGACCGGGAAGCAGACAGGGGCGGCGGCCCAGGCCGCGCTGGCCCACATGAAGGGCAGTATGCACAGAAGGCGGTTCTTCACGGGACGACGCTCCTTTCGGCAATTGAACGAAATCGCTTTCACTGGCCTTATCGGACCTGTGCGGCAGCCGAAACAGGGTCCCGGTTGCGCGTGATCCATTCGCTGAAGAGCTTGACCTTCGGCTGATTCGCGACGCAATCCGGATAGACGAAGTAGTAGCGTGACCCCGTCTCCAGCACGGTGTCGAACGGCATGACAAGCCGTCGGGCGGCGACGTCTTCGCTGACCAGCGTGCGGTCGCTGATCGCAACCCCGAAACCCTGCATGGCGGCATTGGTCGCCATATCGAGCGTTTCGAAGGTCGGGCCGAGCGTCGCATCGATCTCGTTCGCACCCGCGCGGTCGAGCCAGAGCTTCCAGTCGCGATGATCCCGCGTCGGATGCAGCAGGGCATGATGCGCAAGATCCGCCGTGGCGGCGAGCGGCCTTTCATTGAGCAGATCGGGTGAGCACACGGGCGTGAGCTGCTCGTCGAAGAGCGGCACGGCGTGCACGTCCGCACCCGGCGACGATCCATAGATGATCGCCGCATCGAACGATTCCACCTGAAAGTCGACGTCGTGCTGCCAAGTTGTAGTGATCTGCAGTTGCAGTTCGGGATGCTCGCCCTGAAAACGCATGATCCTCGGCAGCATCCAGCGCATCACGCAGGTCGGGACTTTCAGCGCGAGATCGGTGCGCTGGCGCGTGAGACGCAGCGACACCTCCTCGATACGCGCGAACCCCTCTCTGACGACGGGCAGCAGCACATCGCCTTCGGCGGTCAACGTCAGTCCCCGTGCGCCCCGTATGAAAAGAGGAAATCCGAAGTACTCTTCGAGCGCGAGAATCTGCCTGCTGATTGCCCCTTGCGTGAGGCACAGATGTTCAGCCGCGCGCGTGAAACTGCGGTGCCGCGCGACTGTTTCGAAGATCTGCAATGCATTGAGCGGAGGAAGTCGTCGCATGGGGCGTGTCTCCGGTCAGGGGAATCGTGTGCTGCGCAGGTAGTGTAGCAAGCCCGACGCGCCGCGACGGCGACACGCTATCAATGAAGTATCTTGCCCAGAAATTCCCTCGCACGCTCGGAGCGTGGATGGGCAAAGAACGCGTCCTTGTCGTCGTCTTCGACGATGCGCCCGTGGTCCATGAAGATCACCCGGTGCGCGACCTTTCTGGCGAAGCCCATTTCGTGCGTGACGCACATCATCGTCATGCCCTCCTGCGCCAACTCGACCATCACGTCCAGCACTTCGTTGATCATCTCCGGATCGAGCGCGGAAGTCGGTTCGTCGAAGAGCATCGCGACCGGGTCCATCGATAACGCCCGCGCGATCGCCACGCGCTGCTGCTGGCCGCCGGACAGCTGCGCGGGGTACTTGTCCGCGTGCGCGCGCAGGCCGACTCGCTGAAGCAGGCGCAGCGCCTTGTCGGACGCTTCGTCTTTCGAGCGGCCCAGCACTTTCGTCTGCGCAAGCGTGAGGTTCTCCGTGATCGACATATGCGGAAACAGCTCGAAATGCTGAAACACCATCCCGACCTTCGAGCGCAGCTTCGACAGATTGGTGCGCTTGTCATGGACCGACTCGCCGTTGATCGTGATGTTCCCGCTCTGAAACGGCTCGAGTCCGTTGACCGTCTTGATGAGGGTCGATTTGCCAGACCCGGAAGGCCCGCAGACCACGACCACTTCGCCTTTGCTGACCGTGGTGGTGCAGTCGGTCAGAACCTGAAACTGGCCGTACCACTTCGACACGTTACCGATGGAAATCATGCGCGAACCCGTTTTGAAAGGACGTTGGACACCGTGTCGAATTTCAACGATGTCTGCCGACCCGATACCGGCGTTCGAGCGCGCGCGCATACCAGGTCAGCGGAAAGCACATCGCGAAGTACAGCAACGCGACGAGGGCGTAGATCGGGAAAGGGCGAAACACTGCGTTCGTGATCATGGTGCCGGTCTTGGTCAGCTCCGTGAGCCCGATGATCGACGTGAGCGCGGTGCTCTTCACGACCTGCACGAGAAAGCCGACGGTGGGCGGCACGGCGATCTTCCATGCCTGCGGCCACACGACATAACGCAACTGCTGCGTCCATGTCATGCCGAGGCTCGCCGCCGCGCTCCATTGACCGCGCGGCACCGCTTCGACACAGCCGCGCCAGATGTCGGAGAGATAGGCGCCGGTATAGAGCGTGAGCGTGACCGTCGCCGCAGCCCACGGCGACACTTCGACACCCAGCAGCGGCAGGCCGAAGAAGCCGAGGAAGAGCTGCATCAGGAGCGGCGTGCCCTGGAACACTTCGACATACAGCACCACGAACCTGCGCAGCCACGGCAACGGCGACACGCGCATGGCGAGCAGCACCAGCCCCGTCAGGCCGCCGCCGACGAACGCGATCACCGAAAGCAACAGCGTCCAGCGCGCGGCGAGCATCAGATTGCGCGCGATATCCCACAGCGTGAACTCGATCATCGTGAACGCTCCTTCGGAAGGCCGCGACCGGCCAGGGCTGCACGCATGGAAAAGAGACCGCGCAAGCCGCGTCGAGGCGCAATCGTGACGCCGCGGGCTGCCCGCCCTGCGAACAGCCGCCGGCCGACCCGGTTGATCAAGAGGCGCAGCACGATCGACAGCAGCAGATAGATCGCGGTGACGATCACGTAGCATTCGAACGAACGGAAGTTGCGCGACTGAATGAAACTGGCGGCATGGGTCAGATCCGCCACCGAGATCTGCGACACGACCGCGGAGCCGAGCATCACGATCAGGACCTGGCCGAGCAACGCCGGAAATACGTTGGCAATCGCCTGCGGCAGCACCACGTGGCGAAACACGTGCGGGCCGCGCAAGCCGAGCGCCATCGCGGCCTGGACCTGTCCGCGCGGAATCGAGTCGATGCCCGCCCGGACGATTTCTATCGCATACGCGCCGAGGTTCACCGTCATTGCGAGCACGGCGGCTTCCATTTCGCCGATGTGCACGCCGAGGCTCGGCAGCCCGAAGAACACGAAGAACAGCTGCACGAGAAACGGCGTGTTGCGAATGAGCTCGACATACGAGGCCACCACGGCGCGAACCGGCTTCGATCCCGTCACGGCGATGCACGCTCCGCCGATACCGACCAGACCGCCCAGGACCGTCGATACGGCGGTGAGACCCAGCGTGACCGCGACACCATGCGCGAGCACGTCCGCGTAGAGACCGAAGTCGCTGAAATCGAACGTGTAGCTCATCGAGGTATCCCCGGCGCGCGAATGGACGAAAAGGCGCAGCGCATCACAGATCGGCCGGCAGCGGTGCGCGCAGCCACTTCTGGGAAATGGCGTTCATCGTGCCGTCCTTCTTCGCGGCTGCGATGGCTTCGTCCACCTTCTGCTTGAGGCGCGGTTCGTTCTTGTTCAGACCGACATGATCAGGCGAACTGAACAGCGAAAATTTTTGCTCGGGATCGTTCGAGGGGTGACGGGCGATGATGGTCGCGCCCACGTCGTTGCCGACCACGAGCAATTGCGTCTGCCCGGCCAGAAACGCGGAAATCGCGCCATTCGGGTCGTCGAAGCGCTTGATGGTCGCGGACGGCGGCGCGACCTTGCTCACGCTCAGATCTTCGAGCGTGCCGCGCGCAACCGCGATGCTCTTGCCGGCCAGATCGCCCGCGTTCTTCACAGCCAGCGTTTTCGGACCGAATACGGCGAGGTTGTACGGCGCATACGCCTGCGAGAAGTCGATGACCTTTTCGCGCTCCGGCGTCTTGCCGACCGAAAGCAGCATGTCGGCCTTATGGTCGACGAGGTACGCCATGCGGTTGTCGCCCGTGACCTGAATCAGTTCAACCTTCGCGTTGAGCGTCTTGCCGATGAGGCTGGAAACGTCGATGTCATAGCCTTGCGGCTTCATGTCCGGCCCGATCGAGCCGAACGGCGGATAGTCCTCGAACACGCCGATCCGCACGACGCCGGATTTGCTGATGGAGTCGAGCGCATCGGCCTGCGCGAGCGGCACGAATGCGCAAAGGCCCACGACGCCGGAGAGGGCGAGGGTGGCGGACGCGCGCTTGAGGAAGCGCTGCACGGAAGTCGTCGTGTTCATGGGGTGTCTCCTGTGACTGTGTTTTGGTCGGCGTGAATCAGTGCGCGGTACGTGCCGCGATGAGCTTGCAGGCATGCGGAGGCAACTCCGCGAAGATGGGCATGCCAACCCGCAGGTCCGGTGTTTCGCGCGGGGTCGTGGCGGCGGTGAGCGTGAAGCCGGCGCAATCGATGGTGGCTTCGAGCGACGAGCCGACATCGCGGATGAACGCCACTTTGCCGGCCAGCACATTCGGTCCCGGATTGGCCATGACCGAGCGCATCGATACATCCTCGGGGCGAATCAACAAGCGGACATCACCGGTCGCGCCGCCTGCGCGCAGCGCGTCGTCGACGACGATCTGCTGGCCGCCCGGTAGCGCGATGCGATCCGTGCCGTCGAGCGTGACGGGCAGGATGTTGCCGAGACCGATGAAATCGGCGACGAACTCGCTGACGGGATTGCGATAGATGTCGAGCGGCTTGCCGACCTGCGCGATGCGTCCTTTTTCCATCACGACGATTTCGTCGGCCATCGTCATGGCTTCGCGCTGGTCATGCGTCACCATGATCGTCGTGATGCCGAGGCGTTGCTGCAGCAGGCGGATTTCGACCTGCATCGCTTCGCGCAGCTTCGCGTCGAGCGCGGAGAGCGGTTCGTCGAGCAGCAGCAGCTTCGGCGACGACGCGATCGCGCGCGCGATGGCCACGCGCTGGCGCTGCCCGCCCGAGAGCCGCGAGATCGGCCGGTCCGCCATGTGCGGCAACTGGATCAGTTCGAGCAGCTCGGCGACCCGCGACGCCTGCGCGTCCTTCGCGACGCGGCGCAGCCGCAGCGGATAGGCGATGTTCTGCGCCACCGTCATGTGAGGAAAGAGCGCGAGCGACTGGAACACCATGCCGAAATCGCGCTGGTTCGCCGGCACGTGCGTCAGATCGCGCCCGGCAAATGCGACGGTTCCGGACGTCGCCGTTTCGAGTCCCGCGATGATCCGCAACAGCGTCGTCTTCCCGCAGCCGGAGGGTCCGAGAAAGCACACGAGCTTGCCGTCGGGCACGGCGAGATCGACGTGGTCGACTGCATATGCGGTGTGAAAGCGCTTCGTCACCGCCTGAAGTGTCAGATGAGTCATGAGGGTTCCCTTTCATAGCGCGACTTCACAGCGCGACGCCAGCGTCGCCGACCAGTTTTTCGAGCAGCCAGATCAACGCGAAATCGATGAGCACGATCACGACCGCGAACGAGAACACGGTCGGATCGAGCGAGGACACGGTGCGGCTGTACAGCCAGATCGGCAGCGTCATCGTATCGATGCCGTACAGAAAGAACGTCACCGTGAATTCGTTGAACGAGATGATGAAGGCGAACAGCATGCCGGCCAGAATGCCTGGCCGCATGAGCGGCAGAACTACATCGACGATCGCGCGGCGCGGGCTCGCGCCCATCAGGCACGCGGCTTCCTCGAACTCGGGGCCGATCGAGGCGACCGACGCGGCGCAGTTCTTCACCGTGAACGGCAAGGCGAGAATCACGTGCGCGATGATGAGCCGGAAGATGCCGAGCTCGACGGGCAGCACGTTGAACACGAGCAGCAGCGAGAGCCCGAGCATCACGAGCGGATAGACGAGCGGCAGCGCGACGAGCTGTTCGATCACGGCCTTGCCGCGAAAGCGGTAGCGTGAAAGCGCGTAGGCGGCCGGCACCGAGACCGCGGTGGCGAGCAGCATCGTCGAGATCGCGACGATGAAGCTCGTCGTCAGGGCGGTGCCCATCGAGAGCACATCGCTGGCGTCGGGCGACAGGAACGTGTGCCACGCGGCGTGATACCAGCGCAGTCCGAAGCTCTGCGGCGGGAATTCAAGCGTGTCCGACGTGCCGAACGACATCGTGATCATCGTCAGGATCGGCAATGCCGCGAGAAACAGCACGATGGTCGCGAGCAGGCTGGTCGCGCGGCTCAGCCGTCCCGGCATGATCGCGGAGAGGCGCAGGGTACTCATGAGCAAGACCCCTTCGTGCGTTGCATGCCGCGCACGAGCCGTTGCGAGACCGACATGACGACGAGCGTCGCCACCATCAGCACCACGCCGGATGCCGACGCCGCCGGCCAGTTCAGGAGCGGCGCGACTTGGTCGTGCACCAGCACGGCGAGCATGGGCACGCGCCGCCCGCCGAGCAGCAGTGGCACGGCGAACGCGCTCGCGTTGTAAGCGAAGACCAGCAGGGCGCCGGACACGAGGCCGGGCATCGCGAGCGGCAGCACGATGTGGCGCAACGTCTGCCCGCGGCTCGCGCCGAGCGTCGCGGCCGCTTCCTCGTAGGAGCGCGAGATGGCGCGCATCGCGCTCGCGAGCGGCAGCACGGCGAGCGGAAACGCGGTCTGGATCAGGCCGAGCAGCACGCCGTTCTCGCGGTAGAGCCACTGCAGCGGGCGCTGCACGAGACCGGCGGCAAGCAACGCATGATTGAGCATGCCCGCCGGTCCCAGCATCACGAGCCAGCCGTAGCCCTGCAGCAGCAGGTTGACGAGCAGCGGCAGGAGCACGCCTGCAAGGAGCAGCCGGCGCGCGAGCCGCGACTCCGTGCGCGCCATGGCAAGCGCGACAGGAATCGCGAGCAGCACCGCGCAGATCATGCTTTGGAACGCGAGCTTCAGCGTGAGCCAGAGCGAACGCAGAAAGTACGAATCGGCGAGGTCCGCGTAGTTGCGCAGCGTGAACGCATGCCACTCGTTCCCCGACACGCCGACGCTCATGCGCAGCACCGCGAGCGAAGCCGCGATGAGCACGGCGAGAAACGCCAGGATCGGCGCGAGCAGCACCCAGGGCGGCACCCTGGGCAACGCGGGAGCCGCCGGCTGCCCGACGGCTTCGTCTGCCATTGCGCCTGTCCTGCGACGGAAAAGAAGTGCGGACATGGATGTCAGGCCGAGAAGATTTCCGTGTAGCGCTTGATCCAGGCCGGCTGCACCGCCGCCAGCGCCTTGTCGTCGTGCAACACGGCGCTCTCGGCGATCTGTTGGGCAGACGGCACGAACGCGCGGCTTTCGGCGGGAATCACGGCCTTCGAGTTCACCGGACCGTTCAGCACGTCGGCGGCCATGCGGCCTTGCACGCCGGCGTCGAGAGAATGGTTGATGAACGCGTGGATCAGGTCGATATCGCCCGGATGCGCCTTCGGGATGACCGTGAACATCAGTTGTGTCGCGAAGCCTTCCTTCATGCCATACGTGACGGCCATCTTGTACTCGGGCTTGCGCAATTGATTGGGGAAGAACGCCGGCGAATAGATGCCGCCGATATCCAGCGATCCGGTGCGAAACAGATCGGCGACCTGGTTCGGGTTCTCGCCGAGCGTGAGCACGCGGTCCTTCAGTTGCGCGAGCTTCTTGAAGCCCGGTTCGATGTTCTGCTGCGAGCCTCCGGCCATCTTGGCGGCGATGATCGCGAGATCGACCGCTTCAGCCCACTCCGGCGGCGGCAGGAAGATCCGGCCTGCATACTTCGGATCCCAGAGCGCCTCGTAGCTCGACGGCGCCGTCTTGACCGAGGCCGTGCTGTAGAAGAGGCCGTCCGACCACAGCAGATAACCGATCCCGAAACCATTGGCGCCGGTACGGTACTGCGCGCCGACGTCCTTCAGGTTCGGCAGCTTGTTCAGATCGGGCTTCATGAGAAGGCCGGCGTCCGCGAGGCCCGAAGCGCCCACGCCCGCGAGCGTGATCACGTCGTAGGTCGGCCTGTCGCCGGCCGCCTTCACTTTCGCCACCATGCCGGAGGTGCCGTCGGCGCGGTCCGCGACGACCTGCGCGCCGGTCTTTTGACTAAAGGTCGCGGCGATGTTGCGCAATGCCGCCGCGCCGGTGTCGTCGGACCACGTCAAGAGGCGCAGCGTCTTGCCGGCAAAGCTCTTTTCCTGCGCCTTCGCCGTGCTGATGAACGGCATCGGCAGGCTCGATGCGGCGAGCGCCGCGCCGATGGTCTTGATGGCCTGCCTTCTGCCTCGTTTGATGTCTTGCATGGCTCACTCCTCGCGAAAACGGTGCAGCGGTCGGTCAATGCGGTGGGTCGATCAACAACGGCTTCGGTGAGAACACTCTAGGGATGCCAAATTTCGGCAACAATCGAATTCTCGGCATGGTTGCCATGAGCCGAACGCATGGCTCAAGCTTCGAAAAGCCTTTCAAACTGGATCGGCCGCGCTCAGGATCTGTTTGACTTCCTGGAATGCCGCGAGTCCGAACGGCCCCAGTTCGCGGCCGATGCTGCTTTTCTTGTAGCCGCCCCAGGACGTCTGAGGAAAGATCAGTTGCGGTGAATTGATCCAGACGACGCCGGCCTGCAGCGCGCCGGCAACGCGCTGGCCGCGTGGCCCGTCGCGCGTGACGACGGTTGCGACCAGGCCGAACTCGGTATCGTTGGCCGTGGCGATCGCATCGTCTTCCGTATCGAAGCTGCGCACGCATAACACGGGTCCGAATATTTCTTCGCGCCATATTGCGCTGTCGGTGGGAAGATCGACGAACATGGTTGGCTGAACGAAATAGCCTGCTCCTTCCGGCGCTTCGCCCTGGACCACGAGACTCGCGCCATCCGCCTTGCCCCGCGCGATGAAACGTTGCACGCGTTCGTATTGCGCGCGGTTCGTGAGCGGCCCCATCTGCACGCCGGAGGCAAACGGATCGCCGACGACGGTTCGCGCCACGCGGTCGGCGAGGCGCGCGATCAGCGCCTCCGCGAGCGGCCGCTCGACGAGCACCCGCGACGTGGCCGAGCACATCTGTCCGGCATTGAAGAACGCGCCGCCCGTGACGAGATCGACGGCGAGATCGAGGTCGGCGTCCGCGAACACGACGATCGACGACTTGCCGCCCAGTTCGAGGCTCACGCCCTTGATGGATTGCGCCGCCGCTTTCATGACCTGCTCGCCGACCGCCGTGCTGCCGGTGAACGACACCTTCGACACGAGCGGATGCGTCGTGAGCGCCGCACCGACCTCCGCGCCGGTGCCCGTCACGACGTTGAATACGCCGGGCGGCAGACCCGCGCGCTCGACGATCGCGGCCAGCTCCAGCTCCGGCAAGGGGGTGAATTCGGAAGGCTTCAGCACGACGGTGCATCCCGCGGCGAGCGCGGGGGCGAGCTTCCACGCTGTCGTGACCATCGGGAAGTTCCATGGCACGATCAGGCCGACCACGCCCGTCGGTTCACGACGGATCACGGCGCGATGATCGCTGCTCGGAATCGCGATCTCTTCTTCGGCTGCGTCCAGCGTGTCGGCGAGTTCAGCGTAGTAGTCGAAGGTCGCGACCACGTCGCCGACGTCGATGCGCGATTCGGCAATCGGCTTGCCGTTGTTGAGCGACTGAAGCGCGGCGAGGTGCTCGCCATGCGCCTCCACAGCGCGCGCAAGCGCACGCAGAAAGCCGGCGCGCTGTGCGCCCGATGTCTGCTTCCAGGCGCGAAATGCACGCGATGCCGCGCGCACGGCGCAATCGACATCGGCGGGGCCGCCGACCTCCACTTCGACGATCGTTTCTTCCGTCGACGGATTGACGACGGCCAAGCGCCGCCGCGTCTCGGGCGCGCACCAGCGGCCATCGATGAAAAGTTGCGTGCGCAGCGGGACATCGAAAAGGGAACGTGTCTGCTCGCTCATGACGGCACCCGCGCAAACCAGTCGGCTTCGCGAACCTCGATCACGGTCGGGACCTCGCGCGATATCGCTTTCCGCAATTGCGTGTCGAGCGCCTGTGGATCGTCGGCGCGCGCAGCCTCGCATCCGAAGGCTTTCGCCAGCGCGATGAAGTCGGGCGTGTAGATATCGACGCCAACAGGCGAGATATCGCGCTGGTCCATATATTTGCGGATCTCGCCGTAGCCGAAGTTGTTCCAGAGCAGCACGATGACGGGCACGCGCGCTTCCACCGCGCTCGCCAGTTCCGGCAGCGTGAACTGAAGGCCGCCGTCGCCGATCAGACACACGACCGGCCGCTCGCGCGCGGCAAGCTTCGCGCCGATCGCGGCGGGCAGCCCGTATCCGAGCGTGCCGTAGCCGGTGGACGAGTTGAACCATGAGCGCGGGGCCGGCGCATCGTGAAGAAAATTGCCCGCGTAGACCGGGCTCGTCGAATCGCCTGCGATGATGACGCCGGGCAGCGCGTCGACGATCGTGTCGATCAGGCGTTGCTGCGATCGCATCGCGGCGTCGCAGCCGGCGAAGATGGCCTCGCGCACCGCCGTCACGCGCGCCGCGCCCCAGTCGGGCGATGCGGGACGCACCGGTCGCTCGTGCAGTCTCGTCGACAGCGCGCTCAACGTCTCGCGCGAGTCGCCGACGATAGCCACGTCCGGTTGCGCATTGCGCATGACCTGCTGCGCATCGATGTCGATGCGGATGAGTTGTCCGTCGATCGCGAACCCGCCATCGAAAAGCACGTCGTAGTCGGTTTCGCCCAGTTCGGTGCCGACCGCGAGCACGACGTCGGCTTCGCGAATCATCGCGCGGGTCGGCGGCAGCGACTGTGTCGAGCCGACGAGAAGCGGCTCTGCGCAGGGCAGAAGTCCTTTCGCGTTGGTGGTGAGCGCGACGGGCGCCTGCAGCCGCTCGGCCAGCTCGCGCAATTCGACCGCTGCGTGCGCCGCGCCGCCGCCGGCGAGAATCAGCGGGCGGCGGGCATCGGCGAGCAGTTCGACGGCAGCGGCGAGCGCGGCGGGATGCGCGGTGGGTTTCGCCGCGCGCACAGCGGGCGAAGCCTTCATCGCATGCACCGGGGACACGATGACATCGAGCGGAATCTCGATATGCACGGGCCGTGGCCGCGCGCTCTCGAACACCGCGAACGCGCGAGCCAGCACCTGAGGCAACTCGGCGGCATCGAGCAGGGTGTGGGAGAACGCGGCGAGTCCGTCGAATACTTGGCGCTGCGAAGGAAGCTCATGCAGACGACCGTCGCCGTTGCCGAGGTGGCTGCGTGCATTGACGCTCGATATCACGAGCATCGGAATGGAGTCGGCATAGGCTTGCGCCATCGCGGTCGCGATGTTGGTCATGCCCGGCCCGGTGATGATGAAGCACACGCCGGGCTTGCCCGTGACACGCGCGTAGCCGTCGGCCATGAAGCCCGCGCCTTGTTCGTGACGAGGCGTCACGTGCCGCATCGACGAGTGCGCGAGCCCGCGATAGAGCTCCACGGTGTGCACGCCCGGGATGCCGAAGACGTACTCGACGCCGTAGTTTTCGAGCAATGTGACGAGCGTTTCGCCACAGGTTCGAAGGCATGAGTCGAAGTGCTTGCTGGATTCGCGAAGGTTCATCGGTCGTCGCATTCCTGGTTGGTTTGAGCACGGACGCGGTCGGGGTGCACGAGTCAACAGTGCGCGCTGGCGGCGGGTGGGGTGGAATCATTCTCGACGCGGCCCGGTCGTGGCGACAATCGAAAAGATCTCATGGGGCGCATGACTTCCCTGCATGAGGCCGGGAAGACCCGCATGCACGGAGCCAATGCGGGAAAGGAACGAACGATGTCCGAAGCAGAATGGCGCGATGCTGCATACTTTGGCATCGCACCGCCGGGAACATCGACATGGCTAACGACCTTGCACGATCATGGCTGACCTTGAGCGCGCCCGTGGCCGCCGCGCGGGGCGCGGGCCGCCCCATCGTGGCGCTGGAATCGACCATCATCGCCCACGGCATGCCATACCCCGAGAACATCCGGACCGCGCGCGAAGTAGAGGCGCTGATTCGGGATGCCGGGGCCGAACCCGCGACGATCGCCGTGATCGGCGGGCGAATCCGCGTCGGCGTGACGGATGGCGAGCTGGAACTGCTCGGCCGTTCGGACCACGTGCACAAGGTCAGCCGCCGCGACCTGCCGGCCGTGCTGGCCAGCGGCGAGCCTGGGGCCACGACGGTTGCCGGCACGATGATATGTGCCGCACTGGCGGGCATCGAGGTATTCGTCACCGGCGGCATTGGCGGCGTGCACCGGGGCGCGCAGGAAACGTTCGATATCTCGGCCGATCTGCAGGAGCTGGCGAAGACCTCGGTGGCGGTGGTCTGCGCCGGCGCGAAGTCCATCCTGGACATCGGGCTCACGCTGGAATACCTGGAGACGCACGGCGTGCCGGTGCTCAGTTGCGAGCAGGACAATTTCGCGGCGTTCTACACGCGCGACAGCGGCTTTCGCGCGGACTTCAGGCTGGACGACGCGGCGCAGCAGGCACGCTTCCTCCGCGCCAAGTGGGATCTGGGACTCGCCGGGGGTGTGGTATTGAGCACGCCGGTGCCGAAAGCGTCGGAGATGGCGGTCGAAGAGATCGACGCTCTGACGCGGCAGGCGCTCGTCGCGGCGACGGAGCGAGGCATCACCGGCAAGGCGCTGACCCCTTTCTTGCTGGCTCGCATCCACGCGCTGACGGGCGGGCGCAGTCTGGCGACGAACATCGCGATCGTGAAACACAATGCCGAGGTGGGGGCGAGATTGGCGTTGGCGCTGGCGCATGCGAAGCCTGGGGCAGGCCAGGCCTGATGGCCGTGTTCGACGCAAAGGAGAGTGGATATGGAAACAGAGCAGCGCTCGAGCCCGCACATTCCGGCAATCGCGCCGGCGCGAACCGCGCTCATCGTCATGCATTACCAGACCGATATTCTCGGGCTGTTTCCATCGGTCGCGCCAGCGCTGATCGCCAATACGCGCAAGCTATGCGACGCGGCGCGGGCGAGCGGCGTCGGCGTTTATTTCGCCAATCTCCGCTTCAGTCCGGGCTATCCGGAAGTCAGCCCATCGAACAAGAACGGGCAGGGAATCAAACGGCTGGGTCTTTTCACCGACGACGGTATCGCGCCGGAGTTGGGCCGGCGCGACGATGAACCGCTCGTCATCGCGCACCGGGCCAGCGTGTTCTTCGGCACCGGTCTCGCGGAACGGCTCGCTGCACGAGGCTTCGATTCGCTGATCATGGCCGGTATTGCGTCGACCGGGGTCGTGTTGTCGTCGGTTGCGTATGCGAGCGATGCGGACTTTCGCCTGTACACGGTCAAGGATTGTTGTTACGACCCGGATCAGGTGGTGCATGACCATCTGTTTTCCACCGCGTTCGATTCGCGTACCACCGTGTTGTCGCTTGCGGATGCCTTGGTGCTGCTCGCGTCGAGTGGGATGGGCTGAAGGACCACTTTCGAAAAAGCGGTCCCGGCAATCTACTGAAAGATGAATCCGTCAGTTAGCATAGTAATTGCTGTGATCAATGGCGAACTCGCCATGACGCTCGCAGGACAGAGCGCAGCCTCGCGCGGTTTGGTTTCACAGTTAGCGTTGTAGCGATGCAAAACACATAAAGACCATACTCAAAGGAAAGAGCACGAACGAGAGTCTCGCGAATTGGGCCGTTTGTGAAACGAGCGACTCTGGCATCTCGATCGCGTCAAGCGGCTTATGTGAAGCTCGCGACCGGCGCGCAAGGCGTCTACTTTTCGTACACGAAGGGCGATGGCACGCGAAGTGTGACGTATAACGCGGCGAACCTCGCGGCGCTCATCAAGCAGCGTCAGCAGCGGCTAAAGAATGCTTGCCGCGCTCGCGCGCGATTCGCTCCATGTACCGATAGCTCTCTATCTCAAGAGGCTAACGCGATCAAAGGCAAAGACAAACTTCGGCGCAATCGCGCTGCCTCGCTCGGCCGTGCCGTATCCGGTCAAGCAGCCTTTTGAATCCGGCACAAATCGCCCGGAGAAAACGACTCGCTGTCCGCGCGAAAGCTTTGCGACCGAATCGAACAGCCGCGTTCCCCGCTGAATCTTCGACCCGGCGTCCTGCAACTCGCCGTTCGTGCCCAGCGTCAGATTGGGCGCAATCCTGATTTCAAACCGCGCTTCGTTGGCAAGATATGTATCGATACGTTCGACCGTACCGCTCCAATTGCGAGCCTCCTTCGGCATGTTGCACAGCGAGGTGTCGCGTGCGGGTCCAATCGACTCGTGCTGGACATCATTCTCGGCGTCATCCCAGCGCTGTGCTTGATGATTCACGACAGCAATGAGCGCGGCCTCGTCTTTTGGTCGCATGTCGCCCGTCTTGGGGCAGGCAAGCGCGCCGATGCAAATCAGCGCGAAGCTTGCTACCGCAAGCGAGAGAGTGTTTCGGTTCATGATGCGTAACGCGAGAAAAGTCGCGAAGTATAGGTTTATCGCGACACAACTCTGCTAGGCGCGCTCCGATATCCCTCTCAACTCGGAATGGTGGAAGGTCCGCAAATCCTCGGCTTGGACGGCGAGGCGATGGAGACGCGTTCGCGCACGTCGATGCTCGCGGGGGCGGGCTTCGCCGTATGACGCAGCGGACGTAACCGACCCGCATCTCGCGGCCTGGCTGCCTTCGTTTGGCTCTCCAGCTCCACGGCCAAACGGCGGGCGTCGGACTTGCCTACTTGCCGCCGGCGACTGCCCTCAAGCGCGCGTTGCTCGATGTGATCGATGTTTGTGCCAGTGGGATCTAGCGAAGCGCCGTGTCGATGCGCCGCGCTTCAATGCGGGCGAGCCGGAAGCCGTCACGCCGCACCGGCTTTTGCAACGCATTCGATTGTCAAGGTTCCGCGACGCCATCGCCGCCAAACGAGAACCGGCTTCCGCATGCCTGCGACACGCGCGAACTCGCTTCGACCAGGCGCGCGATAGCCATTTCCTTGATCGACGACACTTCCACGCTCGCGCCAATCAAGGTCAGACAGGCAACGGCTTCTTCCTGCACGTCCAGAATCGGCGCGCTTATGGCGGCGAGGCCGGGGATGAGCACGGACTCCGCCTCGTCATAACCACGCCGACGAACCGTTGCCAGACGATCGAGCAGATCTGACGGCGGCTTTTCGTGATTCTTCGATACGGCCAGTTCGATCAGATGGTCTCTTATCTGAGAGGGCATGAACGCGAGCATCGCGCGCCCCGTTGCCGAGTTGGTCAACTGGAATGTCGATCCGACTGACAGCGTCGTGATGAAGGGAACATAACTGCGTTCCCAACGGACGATGGTTGGACCGCGATCACCGAGCACATTGAGCAGTGTGGGGAGACCCGTGTCGGCGACCAGTTGCGGCATCGCTTCGCCGGCAAGCCGCAAAGGATCGAGGCGTCCGAGCGCGGACGCGCCGATGCGAATCGCAGCGGGGCCGAGATCGTAAAGTCCGGTGATTTCGTCCTGCACGGCCAGACCGCTCGCAGTGAGACTGGCGAGATAACGATGCGCAAGGCTGTTCGGCATGCCTGCCGCGCGCGCCAGTTCTCGCAACGGCGCAGCCTTCCCGGCTGTGACGAGCGCAAGCAGCATTTCCGTCGCCTTGTCCGCCGACTGGATGCGCCGTCGCCCGCCGCCACTGTCGGCGGACCCGGCAGACAATTCGTGCCTGGACGGCGTCGAAGTCTGCGTAGCTCGTCTTTTCGTTGTGGGCAATGCGGTGATTTCCTTGATCCGGATCGTCGATCGACGTGGGGATTCGCGCTCAGGCGGGCTGTTAACTCTACCACTCGCACCACGCTGTCCGGTCCGGTCAATGCCGCCCGCATTCGCCCCTTTCCTCGCGGAATGGCCGTTTTCCGCATTTCTTTTTGATTCGATTCAAACCTGTCGATCAGGGGGGAACGACCGGCCCACGGGCCTGCCGATCGTTATCCTATAGACAACGGGTTATCCCTATTTGCAACGTCAAATGACCGAGCTTACCGTTCGGCCAATGGGACTTCCCGCTCTTCGCAATACGGGAAGCGTCGATTCTGAAATCTGCAGCCTGAGAGAAATCGTGCTTGAAAAAAGAGAGTTTTATATCGATGGGCGCTGGGATGAACCCCGGACGGTGCGGGCGCTTCCCGTCGTCGATCCATCGACCGGACAGCCCTGCGCAGTCATTTCCGCCGGCGATGAAACCGACATCGATCGTGCGGTCGATGCGGCGCGCCGTGCCTTCACCGGCTGGTCGCGTACCACGCCGGTCGAGCGCCTCGCGCTGGTGGAGAAGCTCCTTGCGATCTACGAGCGTCGCGCGCCCGAGATGGCGGAGATGATCAGCCTGGAAATGGGCGCGCCCATCGACCTGGCCGCGCACGATCACGTCGGCGCTGGTGCGTTCCACATCGAAAATTTCATCGCCGCATTTCGTGACTTTCGATTCGAACGCCCGCTGGGAGCTCACGCTCCCGATGACCGCATCCTGATGGAGCCGATCGGCGTAGCGGGCCTCATCACGCCGTGGAACTGGCCGATGAACCAGGTCGCGCTGAAGGTCGTGCCCGCGTTGCTCGCGGGCTGCACCGCGGTGCTCAAGCCCTCGGAAATCGCCCCGTTGTCGTCGCTGCTTTTCGCGGAGTAC
The DNA here is from genome assembly GCF_018408855.1 of Caballeronia sp. NK8. Lineage (GTDB taxonomy): Bacteria > Pseudomonadota > Gammaproteobacteria > Burkholderiales > Burkholderiaceae > Caballeronia. The sequence continues at coordinate 251,369 of NZ_AP024324.1, forward strand.
ATCGACGAAGCGGGCTTCCCGGGCGGTGTCTTCAATCTCGTCAATGGCGACGGCGCGCAAGCGGGCGCACGGCTCTCATCCCATCCGGATGTGGACATGATCAGCTTCACCGGTTCGACGCGCGCGGGCATCGCCATTTCGATCGCGGCGGCGCAGACCCTCAAGCGCGTGTCGCTCGAACTCGGCGGCAAAGGCGCGAATCTTGTCTTCGCAGACGCGGATGCCGGCGCAGTGAAGCGCGGTGTGCTCCATTGCTTCAAGAACACGGGACAAAGCTGCAACGCACCCACGCGCATGCTGGTCGAGCGGTCGATTTATGCGCGCGTGGTCGAGCAAGCGCGCGAGATCGCGCAAAGCGTGGCCGTCGATGTGGCTCATCAGCCGGGCAAGCATATGGGGCCGCTCGCATCCGAGGCGCAGTTCATGAAAGTGCAGGAGATGATCGAAAAGGGTATCGACGAAGGCGCGCGACTCGTGGCAGGCGGTCCCGGACGCCCACGCGGACAGGAGGCTGGTTACTTCGTTCGTCCGACTGTCTTCGCCGACGTGAGTAACCAGATGGCCATTGCCCGCGAGGAGATCTTCGGGCCGGTGCTCTCGATCATCCCGTTCGATAGCGAGGATGAAGCCATCGCCATTGCCAACGACACGCCCTACGGCCTCGCCAACTACGTGCAATCCACGGACGGCGAGAAGCGCAATCGCGTCGCCGCGCGGCTGCGCTCCGGCATGGTCGAGATGAACGGCAAACCGCGTGGAGCCGGATCGCCTTTCGGCGGCATCAAGGCATCGGGCCGTGCACGTGAGGGCGGCGTGTGGGGCATCGAGGAGTTTCTCGAGGTCAAGGCCGTCTCCGGCTGGGCGCACGCCTGAAGACTGCCCGCATCAACACGACTCAAGCAGGAGAGAACAGATGTCCAAAGCACTATCCGGTGTACGCGTGCTGGATCTGTCGCGCGTGCTCGCCGGACCCTGGGCGAGTCAGACGCTCGCGGATCTGGGAGCGGAAGTCATCAAGATCGAACGGCCCGGAAACGGCGATGACACGCGTGGCTGGGGACCGCCCTATCTGACGGACCCAGACGGTCGATCCACGGGCGAAGCCGCCTACTATCTCGCGGCCAATCGCGGTAAGAAGTCTGTGACCCTGAACATAGCGCGTGCGGAGGGTCAGGCCATCGTCCGTCAGCTCGCGGCACAGGCCGACGTATTCATCGAGAACTACAAGGTGGGCGATATGGCCCGCTATGGTCTGTCATACGAAGACCTTCGGAAACTCAACCCGCGTCTCGTCTATTGCTCGGTGACGGGTTTCGGGCAGACCGGACCGCTCGCCGGGATGGCCGGCTACGACTTCATCGTGCAGGGCATGGGCGGCCTCATGAGCATCACCGGCGAGCGCGATGAGTGTTCAGGTGGTGGCCCGCAGAAGGTCGGCGTCGCGTTTGCGGACATCATGACCGGCATGTATGCGACGGTCGCGATACTCGCGGCCATCGCCCAGCGGGCCACAACGGGTGAAGGGCAGTACATCGACATGGCGTTACTCGATGTTCAGGTGGCGACGATGGCCAACATGAACCTGAACTACCTCGTCTCGGGGACGACGCCGCGCCGGCAAGGCAATGCACACGCGAACATCGTGCCGTATCAGGTGTTCGACGCGAAGGACGGGCAAATGGTGATCGCCGTCGGCAACGACAGTCAGTTCGCGAAGTTCTGCGAGACGGGTGACTGCCTTCATCTCGCGGCCGACCCGAGATTCGCGACCAACGCTGCACGCGTGGCTCACCGCGATGTGCTCATTCCCATGCTCGAAAAGATGATGCTCACGCGCACGGTGGACGAGTGGACCGTGCAGCTCAATCGGAAAAGCGTGCCCGCCGGGCCCATCAACAGCATCGCGCAGGCGTTCGAGCATCCGCAGGTGAAACATCGGCAGATGCGGGTGGACATTGCGCATCCGTTGGCAGGCAGCGTGCCGAGCGTGGCCAGTCCTATCCGCATGTCCGCGTCACCCATGACCTACGATACGCCGCCGCCAACGCTCGGTCAGCACACCGACGAGGTGCTCGCATCGCTCTGCGGGATGCGTGCGGGCGATATCGAGGCGCTGCGCAGCCGCGCGATCGTATGAAAGACCCGCAGTGCTGCAATCGCGAACCGGGCAGGCGTTCCTTGCCGGCCGGCGCGCATATCGTTGAATCGGAGAAAGTACAGCATGAATGGCGCTGAGAGTCTTGTTACCACGTTGCTCGAGTCGGGCGTCGACACCTGCTTCGCCAATCCCGGAACCAGTGAGATGCACTTCGTTGCGGCACTGGATCAGATCCCGGGCATGCGTTGCGTGCTCGGCCTTCAGGAAAACATCGTGACCGGCATGGCCGATGGTTACTACCGTATCGCCGGCAAGCCGGCGAGCACGCTGCTGCACTGCGGGCCGGGGCTCGCCAATGGCTGGGCGAATCTGCACAACGCGCGCCGGGCCAATAGCGGCATCGTCAATATCGTGGGCGATCAGGCGACCTATCATCAGCCGTTCGATGCACCGCTCACCGCCGATACCGCTGGCCTCGCCAATGCCGTGTCGCGCTGGGTGCGCACGAGCCGGCACGCGGCCGATGTCGGCAGGGATGCGGCGACGGCGGTGGCGGCGGCGCGCACCGCGCCGGGACAGATCGCCACGCTCATTCTGCCGTCCGATACGTCGTGGGATGCAGGTGGCGTCGCCGCGCGCGCGCTGCCCGTTCCCGCCGCGCCTGCCGTCGATCCGTTCGCGGTCGAGACGGCTGCGCGCATCCTTCGGCACAACCCGAACGTACTGATCCTGCTCGGCGGACACTGCGCGATGCCGCAAGCGCAGGAGCTGGCATGGCGCATCGCGAGCGCAACGGGCGCGACACTGAAGTACGAGTATGTGAACGGACGCGTCGCGCGCGGCCGTGGCCGCTTGCCGATCGAGCGCCTGCCGTACAACACCGATCAGGCCATCAAGCTGCTGGAGCCATTCCAGCACATCATCCTGGTCAACGCGAAAGCACCGGTCGGATTCTTTGCGTACCCCGGCAAGCCTTCCATTCAATACTCGGGCACTGCGCAGATTCACACCGTGTCGCGCGTCGAGCAGGATCCTGTTTCCGCATTGCTGGCGCTCGCGCAAGCGCTGAATGCGCCCCCGGCCGCCATGCCCGATGCCGGTCCGCGACCCGAAGCGGGCCGGGGCACGCCGACGCCGGAAGGCCTCGCGCGGACGCTGGCCGCGCTCATGCCGGAGAACGCCATCGTGTCCGACGAGAGCGTTTCGTTCGGGCGCGGCTTCTACCAGTTCACCCATGGGGCCGCGCCGCACGACTGGCTTCAACTGACTGGCGGCGCCATCGGCGACGGCCTGCCCGTGGCGACCGGCGCGGCGGTGGCGAGCAGTGGAGCGAGGCGAGTCATCAGTCTGCAGGCGGACGGCTCGGCCATGTATTCGTTGCAGTCCTTATGGACCCAAGCTCGCGAGAAGCTGCCCTGCACGACGATCCTTCTCAGCAACCGGAAATACAACATCCTGATCGGCGAATACCAGAATGTCGGCGCCATTCCGGGCCCGACCGCAATGAGCATGCTCGATCTCTCCAACCCCGAACTCGACTGGGTAAAGCTCGCCAATGGCATGGGCGTGGAAGCGGCGCGCGCGACGACACTGGAAGCATGCGCGGACCTGATGAAGCAGAGCTTCCTGCAAAACGGGCCTTTCCTGATCGAACTGATCATCTGAATTCACGGAGACTCAACAACGTGAGCAATACCACGCATCTCGGCTTTCTGGGCCTCGGAAACATGGGCGCCGCGATTGCCCTGCGGCTCATTCATCCAGGCTCGACGCTGCATGTGTTCGACCCGAATCCGGAAGCGGTCGGGCCGCTCGTCGAAGCTGGCGCGATCGCGCATGCCAGCCCGCGTTCGGTGGCGGATGCGGCGACCGTTGTCATGGCCTGTCTGCCGAACAGCGACGTCTGCGAACGCGCGCTGTTCGGGCAGGATGCCGTGGTTTTGGGCAAGCGCGTGCAAACCTATATCGAGATGTCCACGCTCGGACCGACCGTGATCTCGTCGAATGCGAAGCGGCTCGCTGCCTCGAACATCGCGACCATCGATGCGCCAGTCAGCGGCGGGCCCGCTGCGGCGCGCGCAGGCACCTTGTCGATCATGCTGTCCGGCAATGACGAAACCATCGCTACCGCCATGCCGTGGCTCACACTCATCGCAAAGACAATCTGCCGGCTCGGCGAACAGCCCGGCCAGGCCCAGGCGATGAAGCTGGTGAACAACATCATGCTCGCAGCCAACATGGCCGTGGCTTCCGAGGCGCTCACGATCGGCGCGACGGCGGGACTCGACGCGGACGCCATGATCGAGGTGATCCGGTCGAGCACCGGCCACAGCGCGGCCGCGGATATTCTCGCCCGCTTCGCCATCTGCGGCGCATTCGACTTCGGTGCGTACATGTCGATCGTGGCAAAGGACGTGGAGCTTGCCATTGCCGAAGCAAAGGCGCTCGACGTGCCGGTGCCCGTGCTGAACGAAGCGCGAAGTCTGTGGCATGGCGCCATCGAACAGGGCCACGGAGGCGACGACTTCACGTCCATCCTCAAGATCGTGGAAGTACGCGGCGGCGTGACGGTTCGTGGCGCGCCACGACGATAGCTCCGCGGATAGCGTTCATTAACCCTTCAACTGCCTGAACCCACGGAGAAAATCATGAATTCCGCCGAGCTGATCGCGAAACTTGCCTATGCCACTCCGGAAACGGCACCACTGGTGCCGGGGCGTCGCGAGTTCTTCAAATATCGCGACCTTGGTGTCACGGATGCCACGGACGGTCGCATGCGTGCGCAACTCACCATTGCCACGGGCGACATGCAGCAAACGGGCTGGCACTACCACTTGTGCGAGTCCCAGTTCATCTTCACGTTGCGAGGATGGGTTGATCTACTGATCGAGGACGGACGGAAGATTCGCGTGAGCGCAGGCGAATCGCTGCTTATTCCGGGTGGGCTGAAGCACAACGAGATCGCCATCTCGGAAGACTTCGAGCTTCTCGAAGTGTCCGTGCCGGCAAAGATGGGCACGGTGGCCTGCGAAGCGCCCGAGGCCTTCGCTTCCCGACGTTGAACGACATAACGAACGCAGAGAGAACTTCAAAATGACCAAAGGTTATATTTTTGCCGAAGTGAATATTCGCTCGGCCAACGCCGAGTGGAGCGAATACAGCAGCAAGGTTCAGGCAACGCTCGACGCATACGGCGGCGTGTTCCTGATTCGTGGCGGCACGCAAAACGTGCTGGAAGGAACAACGGATGGCGGCACGATCGTGGTCCTCGAATTCGAAAGCCTCCAACGCGCGGAAGAATGGTATGCATCGACCGCGTATCAGGACATCCTGCCGCTGCGACTGCGTAATGCAGAGGCGCGAGTCATGTGTCTCGCCGGGGCCAGTTAAGTCAATCTGAATGTTGTCGGGTCATCCAGCGCGATACTCCATCCTTGTAATTTCGTATGGCTAAATAAAATTGGGAGACCAGATTTTGAAAACAGCCGAAGACTTCACTGTTAGTTTGAAAAATCAAAACCGAAAGAAATAGTCAGGACCGGAGACAGGTATGGCCTTGGTAATTGTTCTTTGTTCGCTGACGTTTCTCATGGTCGCGGCGTATCGCGGCTACAGCGTGATTCTTTTTGCGCCGATCGCCGCGCTCGGCGCTGTCTTCCTCACGGAACCCGCAGCCGTGGCGCCGGTGTTCTCGGGCATCTTCATGGAGAAGATGGTTGGCTTCGTGAAGCTCTACTTTCCGGTGTTTCTGCTTGGCGCATTATTTGGAAAGTTGATCGAGATATCGGGATTTGCAGCCGCCATTGTCGCGGCCGCCATCCGGTATATCGGCCGTTCACGCGCGAATGTCGTGATCATTACGGTGTGCGCGTTGCTGACTTACGGCGGGGTGTCGGTATTCGTGGTCGTGTTTGCGGTCTATCCATTCGCTGCGGAACTCTATCGGCAGAGCAACATTCCGAAGCGGTTAATGCCTGGCGTCATCGCGTTGGGCGCGTTCTGCTTCACCATGGATGCGCTTCCCGGCACGCCGCAGATTCAAAACATCATCCCGTCGACCTTTTTCAAGACCACGGGCTGGGCCGCGCCTGCGCTTGGGATGAGCGATTCGGTATTCATGCTCGTCGTCGGACTGATCTATCTCGAATGGCGCAGAAAGAGCGTGATGGCAACGGGCGAAGGTTACGGCACGGCGCTCGTCAACGAACCGGAGCGCGTGGCGCAGAACATGTTGCCCAACCCGGTGCTGGCGATCATGCCGCTAGTCCTGGTCGGCGTCTCGAACTATTGCTTCACGAAGTGGATTCCGCTCTGGTATGGGCCTTCGTACACCGTGGCGCCGGAGGTGCTGCCAGGCGTGCACGGTCAGGTTACGACGTCGATCAAGACGGTGACAGCGATCTGGTCCGTCGAGGCTGCATTGATTCTCGGCATCGCGCTCGTGGTCTTGACTGCGTACAGGCGGGTCGCAGCCACTTTTGCCGATGGCACGCGCGCTGCTGCAAGCGGCGCCTTGCTGGCCGCAATGAATACGGCGTCGGAATATGGCTTCGGTGCAGTGATCGCCGCATTGCCGGGTTTCCTGGTGGTAAGCGATGCGCTCAAGACCATCCCTAACCCGCTCGTCAATGCCGCCGTGTCGGTGAGCACGCTGGCCGGCATCACCGGGTCGGCCTCCGGCGGCATGAGCATCGCGCTTGCCGCGACATCCGATTTGTTGATCAGGAATGCGCAAGCCGCGCACATACCGCTGGATGTCCTGCATCGCGTCGTCGCGATGGCGAGCGGCGGCATGGACACGCTACCGCACAACGGGGCCGTCATCACGTTGCTGGCAGTGACCGGGTTGACGCATCGTCAGTCTTACCGGGAGATTTTCGCGATCACGCTCATCAAGACCATGGCCGTCGCGTTCGTCATCGGCGTCTATTACGTCACCGGGTGGGTTTGAAACCCGCGGGAGGGGTCAGCGACCGCGCGACGTCGAACAACGTGGAGGTGAACTTCAAATACCAGTTGGGACAGATTCCAGCTTCAGCGACGAAGCTCCTCCGCGCCTTTCCCCGTCCACCGTTTGAGCGCGCGCCGAAAGTTCGCGGCATCGCTGAATCCAAGCAGCATCGCGACGTCCTCGGTGCTCATCTTTGTCGTTTTCAGGTATTCGAGCGCGAGCGAGCGTTTGACATCGTCGACGATGGCCTGGAACGACGAGCCTTCCTCATCCAGTCGCCGCCTCAGGGTGCGCGATGTCAGATGCATCGACTTCGCGACGCTCTCCATGTCGGGAAAGGATCCGGGCGTGGCCATCAGGCTTTGGTACACCTCGCCCGAGACGCCGCTGGATGTCTTCGCCTGTCCAATCAACCGATCGCAGGTCTCTTGCAGCAATGTCGTCGTGAGAGGGTGAGCAAGTTGCGGCTTGCGTTCAAGAATCGCGCTGTCGTAGACCAGCTCGCATTGCTCCTGATCGAAGAGGCATTCGCATCCGAGATAGTCAGCGTAAATGTCTGCATGCGAGGGCGCGGGATATGAGAAACACGCCCTCACCGGCGGGCATACGCCGCCGGCGACGTCCTGAAGATGCGTCACGTGTTGCGTGTATTGCTGCTCGATGATGAATTCGCGCAGTTCGCGCGACGGACTCGACGTGAACGCATCAGGAAACGTCCAGACCATGCGATCCGGATACTCCGTCCATTCGATAGCGACGGTCGGCGTTGCGAGCCGGTGATACTTCACGCCGAGCTTGAAATAGTCGCGCAACGACAAACACGACATGAGCGCGTAGCCATACATCCCGTAGGCGGACAAATGCAATTTGCGTCCGACCTTGAAAGGCGTTGCCGGCTCGCAGCCGAGCGACACGGCATTCCTGCAGACAGTCGCGTACTGCCCGACGGACGTGAGGACAGACGCGTCCTGCAGTTCGACAACCGTGACGCCCGAGCCACTCAGGCTGTCTTCAGGCGCGATGCCTTGCTCTGCCAGCACCTCGACCAGTGCGGCGATCTTGTAGGGCGCGAACATGCGTTCGTTGAGCGGAGGTCGAATGGTAGCCATGTGTCCTGTTGTCCTCTGAGGACTCTCGAGTGTCCGAAAAAGACCTTTTCTCGCGGATGCTACCTCAATAAGATTCGAGTCACAAGGCGTCACTCCGTGTACGGGAGGCGCTGAATGGAAACGGAGACGAGGATTTTTCGATGAGCGATTCGAGCCGCAAGGTCATCATTTCGTGCGCTGTCACCGGCGCCACCCACGTTCCGACGATGTCGGAGCATCTGCCGATCACCCCCGCCCAGATTCGCGATCAGGCGATCGAAGCCGCCGAAGCCGGAGCGGCGATCATTCATCTCCACGCACGCGATCCCATCGACGGCCGCCCGACGCCCAACCCCGACATCTTCCGCGAATTCGTCCCCGCCATCGCGGAGGCGACGGACGCGGTCATCAACATCACGACGGGCGGCAGCACGCGCATGAGCCTGGAAGAGCGGCTTGCGTATCCACTGCGCGCGGCGCCCGAGATGTGTTCGCTCAACATGGGCTCGATGAATTTCTCGATCCATCCGCTTGCGGCGAAAACGTCGTCGTGGCGCTACGAATGGGAAAAGGGGTATGTCGAAGGCATGGAGGACATGATCTTCCGCAACACCTTCAAGGACATCAAGCACATCCTCCTCGAACTCGGCGGTAAAGGCACGCGATTCGAGTTCGAGTGCTATGACCTCGGACATCTTTACAATCTCGCGCATTTCGTCGATCAGGGCTTGATCAAGCCGCCGTTCTTCATTCAGTCGGTGTTCGGCATTCTCGGCGGCATGGGCGCGGATCCCGAGAACATGACCGTGATGCGCGCAACGGCCGACCGCCTGTTCGGACGCGAGAACTATCACTTCTCCGTGCTCGGCGCGGGCCGTCACCAGATGCCGCTCGTCACGATGAGCGCGATTCTCGGCGGCAACGTCCGCGTCGGGCTGGAAGACAGCGTGTACATCGCCAAGGGCGTCAAGGCCGAGTCGAACGCGCAGCAAGTACGCAAGATCCGTCGCATCCTCGAAGAGCTGTCGCTCGAAATAGCGTCGCCGGACGACGCGCGCGCGATGCTCGGGCTGAAAGGGCGCGACAAGGTTACACCGTAAGACTCTCGATATTCGCAGACAGGGCGCAGACCCATCCCGGAGACACAATGAACATCATCGACGACCTCGACAAGCTGCACCGCGCCGCTACCCGCAAAGCGATGCAGCGCCTTATTCCACTCATGTGTGCGATCTACTTCATGTCGTTCCTGGATCGCACGAACGTCGCGCTGGCGAAAGCTCAACTGGCAATCGATGTCGGCATCAGCGCCGCCGCGTACGGGTTGGGTTCGGGCATCTTCTTCATCGGTTATGCCTTGCTGGAGGTGCCGAGCAACCTCGCCGCGCATCGCATCGGGCCGCGTCGATGGATTGCGAGAATTGCGGTGACATGGGGCATTCTCTCCACCGCGATGATGTTCGTGCAGGGCGAGTGGTCGTTCTACGTTCTGCGCGTGCTGCTGGGCATCGCCGAGGCCGGGCTTTTCCCGGCGCTCATGTACATGGTCACGCTCTGGTTCGCACCGAACGACAAGCCGGTCGTCGTGGGCTGGATCTACATCGCGCCGGCGCTCGCGCTGATGCTCGGCAGTCCGCTCGGCGGCGCGCTGATGCAGATGAACGGACTCGGCGGACTGCACGGCTGGCAATGGATGTTCATGATCGAGGGCATTCCCAGCGTACTGGTCGGCATTCTGCTTTTCTTCAAGATGCCGGAACGTCCGCGCGACGCTCGCTGGCTGTCCGCCGAGGAAGCCCAGGCGCTGGAGTCGCGTGCCGCCGCTGACGCGCAAGGACATCCGGAGCTGACGTCTTCCGACTGGATGGCAGCGTTGAAGCGCCCTACGACCGTCATGATGGGCCTGATCTACTTCCTCAACCAGGTGGCGTTCGTCGGTCTGTACTTTTTCGCGCCCTCGATGATTCAGCAGATGCACGTCAAGTCGCCGCTGCTCGTCGGCGTGCTTGCCGCGAGCGTCGGTCTTGGTTTCCTGCTGGGCGTGCTGATCCTGCCACGGATTCATCGGCGCTACGGCAATGACTGCGCGTTCCTGGGCATTCTCACGGTTGGACTCATCGCCGGCGCGTGCGCGTTCATCGCCACGTCGAGCCCCGCGGCGCGCATGGTGCTGCTTGCGGTGACGGCTTTCTTCGCCGGGGGCGTGTTGCCATCGTACTGGGCCATTGCGATGAAGCGCCTTCACGGCATTCAGGCCGCTGCAGGTCTCGCGTTCATCAACACGATCGGGCTGATCGGCGGGTTCGTCGGCCCCTACCTGTTCGGCTTGGCCGAGACGGTGACGGGACGTAGCGATTCCGGCTTTTACATCATTCTCGTGGCGTCGTTGCTCGGCCTGCTGCTTGTGCCATTGTTCGCAAAGGCGATTCGCCGCGAGGCCGAAGCATCGTCCCCGCTTGGCAACGGCAGTGCTGCCGGCATGCAATCCTGAACGATCGACACAGAGCGAAAAGATGAGACTACAGAAAAAGGTAACGCTGATCACGGGCGCGGGGCAGGGCATTGGCGCCGCTACCGCTCGCAAGTTCGCGCAGGAAGGCGCGGCCGTTGTCGTGTGCGATGTGAACGAGAAAGCGCTCAGGGAAGTGACGCAGGCTTGCCAGAAGGCGGGTGCAGAAACGGCGGCATACTGCATCGACATGACTGACAGGCTCGCCGTCGACGAGGTGGTCGCGGGCGCGATCAAGCGCTTCGGCCGTATCGATGTGCTCGTGAACAATGCGGGGATCACGCGCGACGCTCGTCTCCAGAAGATGACCCTGGACCAGTTCGACGCGGTGATCGACGTCAACCTGCGCGCTGTCTTCCATGCCAGCCAGGCCGTCCTGGACGGAATGGTCGCGCAAGGCTCGGGCGTCATTCTGAATGCGAGTTCGGTCGTCGGCATCTATGGGAATTTCGGCCAGACCAACTACGCCGCGTCCAAGTTCGGTGTGATCGGTTTCACCAAGACATGGAGCCGGGAACTCGGGCCGAAGGGCATTCGCGTCAACGCTGTCGCCCCCGGGTTCATCGACACGTCGATCCTGTCGACGATCCCCGAAGACGTTCTGCGCAAGATGCGCGAACAGGTGCCGCTGGGCCGGCTCGGTGCGCCGGAAGAGGTCGCGAATGTCTACGCGTTTCTTGCGAGCGACGAAGCGAGTTACATCAATGGCGCCGTGATCGAAGTGTCCGGCGGCATGACGCTCTGAGATCCACATGAATACTTTTGAACTGTTGAAGCCGCAGCCTGGTTTGCGGGTACTGATCACCGGCGCGGCCTCGGGCATCGGCGCCGCGATGGCTCAGGCGTTCGTCGAGGCCGACGCGCAGGTCGTCATCTGCGACGTCGATGCCGTCGCCGTCGAAGCATTTACGTCGACGAGTGCGTCGTTGCATGGCTGCGTCGCGGACGTGAGCGACTCGAACCAGGTCGATGAGGTCGTCGCGGCAACCGGGCGCGCGCTGGGCGGACTCGATCTGCTGATCAACAACGCCGGCATCGCCGGTCCGACCGGGGCTATCGAAGATATCGACGCGCAACAGTGGGAGCGAACGGTCACCACCAATCTGAACGGACAGTTCAACTTCCTGCGCAAGGCGGTGCCGCTCATGAAGGAGACCTCCCGCAGCGCGAGCATCATCACGATGTCTTCCGTTGCGGGGCGGCTCGGCTACGCGTTTCGCACGCCCTACGCGGCGACGAAGTGGGCGCTGGTCGGGCTGACCAAATCGCTGGCCATCGAACTGGGGCCCAGCGACATTCGAGTCAACGCCATTCTGCCGGGCATCGTGCAAGGGGAACGGATGGATCGCGTGATCGCCGCGCGGGCGGAATCACTGGGCGTGACGGCAGACGCAATGCGGGATGAATACCTGGGGAAGATCTCGTTACGTCGCATGGTGACGGTGCAGGACATATCCGCCACGGCGCTTTTTCTTGCTTCACCCGCCGCCCGCAACATCACCGGGCAGTCGATCAGCGTCGACGGGAACGTAGAGTATCTCTGAGGACTTTCTGCTGGTTGGCTTCGCCGGCGACGTGGACAGAACCGATCTGCATCGTTATATTCAATAAGATATAACGTGGAGCGGCAATGGAAACGGTACAGGCGTCCAGATGTTCATCCGCCAGCTGAAGTATCTCGTCACGCTCGCGACCGAGCAGCATTTTGCGAAAGCGGCCGAGTTGTGCAACGTGTCGCAGCCGGCCTTGTCATCGGCGATCCGCAGTCTCGAAACGGAACTGGGGCTCGTGATCGTCAAACGCGGACGGCGCTTCCTTGGTTTCACGGAGGAAGGCGAGCGGGTGCTCGGCTGGGCGCGCCAGACGCTCGCCGCGCTCGAGCACATGCGCCAGGATGCGTCGGCGTCGCAGGTGCGCCTGACGGGCACGCTGCGCTTCGGCGTGATTCCGACGACCATGCCGATCATCGGCCTGTTGCTCGGCGCGTGCCGCGCGCAGCACGCAGCGATCCACTACGCCGTGCGTTCGCTGAGTTCCGATGTCATTCTCCGTCAGCTCGACGACTACGAGATCGATATCGGCTTCACGTATCTCGACAAGCGCGTGCAGGCCGGCTTCGCGGTTCTGCCGCTGTATCTGGAGCGCTACTTTCTGTTGTCTCCAGCGGGGACGCACACGCGTGCGCGCCCGCGCGCGGCGAAGTGGTCGGAACTGGGCAACCTGCCGTTCTGTCTGCTCGGCACCGCGATGCAGAATCGCCAGGTGATCAGCGCGGCGTTCAGGCGCGCGAGCGTCCAGCCGACTGTCGTGCTGGAAACCGATTCGCTGCTCGCCCTGCATTCGAACGTGCAGCACGCGGGGTTGCACAGCATCCTTCCGCATAGTCTTCTCAGCGTGATCGACGGCAAGGAAAGCGGCGTGCGCGCGATTCCACTCGAGCCCGAACTCACGCGCGAGATCGGGCTCATCACGCGCAGTGCGCCGGCCATGCCGCCGCTCGTCGCGGCGATGTGGAGCGCGGTTGGCGAACTCGATCTCCAGCAGCGCTTCGATACGCTGCTGCCGCGCGCACAACGCGGCGCTTGATAAGCCGCGCTTATCAGCGCATACGTCCAAACGATTGGACGCGACCACGTCCGTTCGCCGAGACTTGGCTCCATCGACCCAGCGCGTCATGACTTGCCGGGCCGATCTTTCAAATCAAACGGAGCGAGACGAAATGGCCAAGGTGCTTTGCGTGCTTTACGACGATCCCGTCAACGGCATGCCGAAAAAATACGCCCGCGACGGCGTGCCCGAAATCACGAGCTATCCCGGCGGCCAGACCGCGCCGACGCCCGATGCGATCGACTTCACGCCGGGCGAGTTGCTCGGCAGCGTGTCGGGTGAACTGGGCTTGCGGCGCTTTCTCGAATCGCAAGGACATACGCTGGTCGTCACGTCCGACAAGGACGGACCGGATTCCGTTTTCGAGCGCGAACTGCACGATGCAGAAGTCGTGATCTCGCAGCCGTTCTGGCCGGCGTACCTGACGGCCGAGCGCATCGCGAAGGCGCCGAAGCTCAAGCTCGCGCTCACGGCCGGAATCGGCTCCGATCACGTCGATCTTCAGGCCGCGATCGAGCGCGGCATCACGGTCGCCGAGGTGACGTACTGCAACAGTATCAGCGTGGCCGAGCACGTCGTCATGATGATCCTCTCGCAAGTGCGCAACTATCTGCCCTCGCACGAGTGGGTGAAGAAGGGCGGCTGGAACATCGCCGATTGCGTCGAACGCGCCTACGACCTCGAAGGCATGCATGTGGGCACGGTGGCGGCCGGGCGTATCGGACTGGCGGTGTTGCGGCGCCTTAAACCGTTCGACGTCAAGCTGCATTACACGGACCGTCATCGTCTGTCCGCCGAAGTCGAGCGCGAGCTCAACCTGACGTGGCACGACAGCGTCGAATCGATGGTGAAGGTCTGCGACATCGTGACGATCAACTGCCCGCTTCACCCCGAAACCGAGCATCTGTTCAACGAAAAGATGATCTCGAAGATGAAGCGCGGCGCGTACATCATCAACACCGCGCGCGGCAAGATCTGCGATCGGGATGCCATCGTGCACGCGCTCGAAACCGGCCAGCTCGCAGGCTACGCAGGTGACGTCTGGTTCCCGCAGCCCGCGCCGGGCGATCATCCGTGGCGCACGATGCCGCATCAGGGCATGACGCCGCACACGTCCGGCACGACGCTGTCCGCGCAGACGCGCTACGCGGCCGGCACGCGCGAGATTCTGGAGTGCTGGTTCGGCGCGCGTCCGATCCGCGACGAATATCTGATCGTCGATGGAGGCAAGCTCGCCGGTACCGGTGCGCATTCCTATTCCGCCGGCAACGCTACCAAAGGCTCGGAAGAAGCGAGCCGGTTCAAGGTTGCCTGATTGGGCATAGCCATCGCGCCGCGCGGCGAGACCTCACGCATCGCGGCGTATCAACCAATCTCGTCACAGCGAAATGGAAAATGTATCCGGCGAAGGGATGCGAGCAACGGCTCGCATCATGGCAGGACCTGCGTTGCTCGGCTTTCTTGGGGGCACGGCTGCGATCGGCGTGCTCGGCTTGCTCGCGAAAACCACCGGCTTGCCGCTTCTGATCGCGCCTTTCGGCGCATCGTGCGTGCTGCTTTTCGCAGTGCCCGAGAGCGCGTTTGCCCAACCGAGGAATCTGGTGTTCGGGCACCTGATTGCATCCGCGATCGGCGTAGGCATCTGCGCGTTCGCAGGCATCGGCTTATGGCAGATGGCGATCGCGGTCGGACTCGCCATCGCGGCGATGCAACTGACGCGCACGGTGCACCCGCCAGCGGGCGCGGATCCGCTGGTCATCATGCTGACGGGCGGAGCATCGGTGAAGTTTCTGCTGCTGCCCGTGCTCGCCGGGGTGCTTTGCCTGTTCCTGATCTCGCGCGTGTTCAACTATTGCTTCCGCGCTCGCTAACTGTCGTGCGATACATCCGCGCGATCGCTGTATAGCGGAACCGTCTTCCCGCTGGCGATGCTGTTGCCGACCGCCTGCAGATCGAGCGACGGCGTTTTGGCGAGCAGCACGTAAGCGAGCCGGTTCGCGCGCCATGTGACCGTCTTCATTTCCCCGACCTGACCCGCGCGCACCGGCGCGTCGCCCTCGTTTTCCTCGATCACGCACAGGGCGACCGGATCGCCACGCTCCGGCAGATACACCATCTGGATGAGCGGGCGGTCATGGTAATTCAGGCGCTGCACGCGCTTGAACTTGAGACCGACCTGACGCAGATCCGGAACCGCGATCGGCATGCCGTCGCGCTGGTGGATATCGGCCAGAACCTGCTCCGTGGTGGCCTTGTCGTCCCGCAGATTGGCGACCGTGTCGCGTCCGTAGAGCACCTGATAGTCCGCCACGCTTTGCACCCACGGATCGGCGCCGCGGTTCAACGGATTGTAGCCGCCGAGATAACCGGTGAGCACGCCCGAGCAGACCGCACCCGCGACGAAGGCCGCGGCCGCCCACTGCATCGAAAAGCGGCGCGCGCCGCGTGACGTCTTGCGCTCCTGGGGCGCGCTGACGCTCACGAGCTCCTCGATGCGGCGCGTGAGGCTTTCCGGCACGGGCGGAACCGTTTGCCGGTCGTACGCGGCGCGATACGGCAGGACCGACGCCTGCAGCGCCGCTGCGCGCGCCGCCAGTTCATCGGAGTGCGCGATCGCCGCTTCGACTTCCGCGCGCTGCTCCGGCGAAAGCTCCCCGTCGACGTACGACATCAGCAGTGAATCATCGACATTCATCATAAGGATTCCCCTTTTCTAGTTGTTGCCGTCGAGGCCTGCACGCTGAATTTCTGACCGATCGTAAGCCGCGCGCGCGACAGCCGGCTCATGACCGTGCCGATCGGCACGTCGAGCACCACGGCCGCCTCGCGATAGCTGAGGCCTTCGATCGCCACCAGCACCATCACGACGCGCTGCGCTTCGGGCAGCGCCTCGACCGCGTCGATTACCTGGCGATGCAGCATATCGAGCTCCGGATTACGCGCCGAAGGATCGGCGAACGATTCGATCTCCTCGTCCTGCCAGTCCATGCTGCCGCGGCTGCGGATCGAACGTGCGCGCAATTCGTTCATCCACGTCGAATGCACGATCGAAAACAGCCAGCTCAGCGTCGACGTGCCCGGCTGCAACTGACTGCGCCGCTCCAGCGCCCGCACGCAGGCGCGCTGCACCAGATCCTCGGCGTCGTGCTGGTTCTGCGTGAGCCGCAGCGCGAACCGCCATAGCCGCGGCAACAGCGTCGGCAGGACGGTCGTCAGGTCGTCGTCGTTCATCGCGGCAACTCCTGTGATGGGCGCGCTCATGATTGACAACACTCCAGAAGCCGATCTATTCCGAAAATTTTTCGATTTTTTTTGCGGAATAAGCGGCGGGGGGCGGCTGTTTTCGGGTCACGGATCGCGCAACGGCGCGCACTCGAACCACCGAATAGGAGACAGATCATGGAGACCCTCCTCGACCGGGCCCGGCAGGCAGGCATGGCGGTCATGCTGGACGCGTGCATCGGACGCGAACGTTTTCATAGCATAGCCGGTTCGACGGCAACCCTCGCACGATTTGCGCAGCTTTGCGAAGCACCGGCGGTGAGTCGTAACACGCTTGAAAGCTGGGCTGCGCTTTGCGAACGCGGCGACGTGACAGCCGTGGCGGCGGCGATCCGCCGCGCGCTCGGCGAATGAATCCTGACGTGACTAGTGGTTGATGCGCGACGTTTCAAACGCGTCGAAGCATCGATACAAATTAGGCATCCAAATCAATGCGGCGCATCCAAAGCCCGCAAACCAAGCTTCGCGATCCAATGGTGACGCGAATTTTGCCTGTGCCGCAAGGCGCATTTTTCTCTGGAGACTGACATGGCTGTAGATATGTTTCTGAAGCTGGGCGATATCAAGGGTGAATCTCTGGCGGTGGGTCACACCGAAGAGATCGAAGTGCTGAGCTGGTCCTGGGGTTGTTCGCAGATGGGCACCACGCACACCGGCACGGGCGGCGGCACCGGGACCGCGTCGGTGCAGGATCTCACGATCAGCAAGTACGTCGACAAAAGCTCGCCCACGATCGTGCAGTCGTGCTGCCAGGGCGTGCACATGCCCGAGGCCGTGCTCACGCTGCGCAAGGCGGGCGGCAACGAGCCGGTCGAATATCTGAAGATCACGCTCAAGGAAGTGCTCATCAGCAGCCACTCGGTGGGCTCGGGCGGCGGGGATCAGATTGCCGAGAGCGTCACGCTCAACTTCGCGCAATTCAACATGGAGTATCAGCCGCAGGACAACACCGGCGCGAAGAAGGGCGGCGTGGTGACGGGCAAGTGGAACATCCCGAAGAACAAGTCGGAATGAACCGCCCGCTCACGAACTAACCCACGCCTCTTTCGGACCTCACCATGAATCGCGCAGATATCGCAGCCTGGCTCACCGACCTCTCGCCGGATGTTCCGTGCGGCGAGGACGAAGAGTACAGCGCCGATTTCCGGTCGCTGGAAGAGGCGCTCGCCGGCAAGCCCGACGCCCAGTACGGCGGCACTGTGATCGCCGCCACGCCGCCCGACTGGACGCTCGCCCACTCGCTCTCGATGACCTTGCTCGAACGCACGCGCGATCTGCGCGTGGCGGTGCACTACACGCGTTCGAGCACGGTCCGCGAGGGTTTCATCGGACTGGCGCGTGGCCTTGCGCTGATCGAAGGGCTGCTCGATCGGCACTGGGGCGGCGTGCATCCGCAGCTCGATGCCAGCGACGACGACGATCCGATCGCGCGGGTCAACGCGCTCTCGGCGCTCGTCGACGACGCGGGACTGGTGGGCGATCTGCGCGACGTGCCGTTCGTCGCGCCGCGCGGCCAGCGCGGTTTCGCACTGCGCGAACTCGATGTGATGGCGGGTGAAGCGCCGCTTGTCGAAGGCGACGAGATGCCGACGCTCGCGGCCATCGATGCGGCGTTCGCGCAGGCAGGCATCGACGCAGCGCGGGCGATGGGCGTGGCGCTCGCGGCGGCGCGGGCGTCGCTCGCGCAGATCGAGAGCACGCTGACCGCTCGCGTGGGGCCGGCGCGCGCGCTCGATTTCGGGCCGCTCGCGCGGCCGCTCGGACGCATCGGGGAGTTCGTGGCGGCGCGGGTCGAAGTGCTGGATCCGGATACGGGGGATCGGGGAAGGGTGATGGAGACCAGCAGCAGTGAAGAGGGCGCGGGTTCCGGTCCGGCGACGCATCGAGTCGTCGCGGCCGGTCCCGCAGCGCCCCGGCGCATCGCGAGCGCGCAAGACGTGAGCGACGCGCTCGATGCGATCTGTGCGTACTACGCGGAGTGCGAGCCGTCGAGCCCGTTGCCGGTGCTGCTGCGCCGCGCGCGCAGGCTGGTCGGCAAGAGCTTCATCGAAATCATCGAGGACGTCGCGCCGGACGGCGCGCATCAATTCAGGCATCTGGGCGGCGTCGTCTGAGCGGCCCCGGACACAAGCAAAGCAAAGGAGCAGACATCGTGGCAAAGGAAAGCAGTCAGAAATTCATCGCGCGCAACCGCGCGCCGCGCGTGCAGATCGAATACGACGTCGAAATCTACGGCTCGGAGAAGAAGGTCAACCTGCCCTTCGTGATGGGCGTGCTCGCGGATCTGGCGGGACAGCCCGCCGAGCCGCTCGCGCCCGCCGCCGAACGGAAGTTTCTCGAAATCGACGTGGACAACTTCGACGAACGTCTCAAGTCGATGAAGCCGCGCGTCGCGGTGCAGGTGCCGAACACGCTGACGGGCGACGGCAACGTCGCGGTCGATCTGACCTTCGAGAGCATGGACGACTTCACGCCCGCCGCGATCGCACGCAAGGTCGAGCCGCTGCGGCAACTGCTGGAAGCGCGCACACAACTGGCGAACCTCCTGACCTACATGGACGGCAAGACCGGCGCCGAAGCGCTGATCGCCCGTCTGCTCGAAGAGCCCGCGTTGATGAAGGCGCTCGCCACCCAGCCTCGTCGGAACGACGACGCGGACAAACCCGTCACCGGAGCATGACGCGATGAACGATCTCAGCATCCAGCAACAGGGCAGCGCCGCCGTATTGGACGCGGCGCCCGGACTCGACGACTTCTCCACGCTGCTGCAAAAGGAATTCAAGCCCAAGTCCGAGCGTGCCCGCGACGCCGTGGCGAACGCGGTACGCACGCTCGCCGAGCAGGCATTGCGCGAGACCGGCGTGATTTCCGGCGATGTCCTCGCGACCATCGAGGCGCTGATCGCGCAGATCGATCAGACGCTCACCGGGCAGATCAACCTGATCCTGCACAGCGAGCCGTTCCAGCAGGTCGAGAGCGCGTGGCGCGGCCTGCATTACCTCGTGAACAACACGGAGACCGACGAGTCGCTCAAGATCCGCGTGCTGAACATCTCCAAGGCGGATCTGCACAAGACGCTGAAGAAGTATCGCGGCGTCGCGTGGGATCAGAGCCCGCTCTTCAAGAAGCTCTACGAGGAAGAGTACGGCCAGTTCGGCGGCGAGCCGTACGGCGCGCTGGTCGCGGACTACTACTTCGATCACAGCGGTCCGGATGTGGACCTGCTCACGCAGATCGCGAAGATCGCGGCGGCGGCGCACGCGCCGTTCATCGCGGGCGCGGACCCGGCGGCGCTTCTGATGGAGTCGTGGCAGGAGCTCGCCAATCCGCGCGATCTGACCAAGATCTTCCAGACGCCCGAGCATGCCGCGTGGCGCTCGCTGCGCGATTCCGAGGACTCGCGCTACATCGGCCTCGCGATGCCGCGCTTTCTCGCGCGCGCGCCCTACGGCGCGAAGTCCGACCCGGTCGAGGCGTTCGACTTCGAGGAAGACACCGTGGGCGCGAACAGCAGCAAGTACGCGTGGGCGAACGCATCGTATGCGATGGCGGCGAACATCACGCGCTCGTTCAAGACATCCGGCTGGTGCTCGCGCATTCGCGGCGTCGAGTCGGGCGGGGCGGTCGAGGGTCTGCCGGTGCATGCGTTTCCGACCGACGACGGCGGCGTCGACATGAAGTGCCCGACCGAGATCGCGATCAGCGACCGGCGCGAGGCCGAACTCGCCCGGAACGGCTTCATGCCGCTCGTGCACAAGAAGAACTCGGACTTCGCGGCATTCATCGGCGCGCAGTCGCTGCACAAGCCCGCCGAATACGAAGACCCCGACGCCACCGCCAACGCGAATCTCGCCGCGCGTCTGCCTTATCTGTTCGCGTGCTGCCGCTTCGCGCACTACCTGAAGTGCATCGTGCGCGACAAGCTCGGCTCCTTCAAGGAACGCGACGACATGGAGCGCTGGCTGCAGAACTGGATTCTCCAGTACGTCGATGGCGACCCCACGCATTCCTCCGAAGACACCAAGGCGCGCAAGCCGCTCGCCGACGCGCAGGTCATCGTGGAGGAAGTGGCGGGCAATCCGGGCTACTACACGTCGAAGTTCTTCCTGCGCCCGCACTACCAGCTCGAAGGTCTCACGGTGTCGCTGCGGCTCGTGTCGAAACTGCCGACGGCCAAGGCCGCCTGAGTCGCGCACGTCCGCCCATTGCCCGCAAAAGGAGCCGCCCATGTCCGAACCTTCCGCCCGCGACCGGCTGCAGCCGTCGTTGCTGGACCGCCTGACCGATTTCGAACCGCATGCGCGTCACGAATCCCGCGAGCGTCGCGTGATCTCGGCGCGTGCACTGCGCGACAGCGTGCAGCGCGATATCGGCTGGCTTCTCAACGCGAGCGGTCTCGGCGAGAGATCGAACGCGCAGGGCGCGGCGACGCTGCCGCACGTTGCGACGTCGGTGCTCAACTACGGCCTGCCGGATCTCGCCGGCCGCGACGTCGCCGCGCTCGCCGCGGGCGCGCTGGAGCGCATCATCCGCGACGCGCTGTGGGCTTTCGAGCCGCGGCTCGCGCGGGAATCGGTGCAGGTGACGGCGATCGACGAGGCGAAGGGCGCGGGCGTCGCCAAAAGCGCGCGTGGCGCGAGAGGCGGCCACGTGATCAGCTTCGAGATCGAGGCGGACATGTGGTCGCAGCCATATCCCGAGCGGCTGTTCCTGCGCACGGAACTGGATCTCGAAGCGGGCGAAGTGCGCGTCTGCGATGCGTCGGCCGGGGAGCAGCAGACATGAATCCCGCGTTCCTCAGGTATTACAGCCAGGAGCTTCAGCACGTCCGCGAGATGGGCGGAGAATTCGCCGCTGCGTTTCCGAAGATCGCCGGGCGGCTCGCGCTCGATGGCGTCGAATGCGCGGACCCGTATGTCGAGCGGTTGCTGGAGGGCTTCAGCTTTCTCGCCGCGCGCGTGCAGATGAAGCTCGACGCCGAGTTCCCGCGCTTCACGCAGCATCTGCTGGAACAGGCGTATCCGCACTATCTCGCGCCGACGCCGTCGATGACCGTCGTGCAGTTGCAGGCCGACCACGCGAACCCGCAACTCGCGGCGAGCGCCGATGGCATCGTGGTGCCGCGTCATACGGCGCTGCGCGGCATGCTCGACAAGTCCGCGTCGACGCGCTGCGAATATCGCACCGCGCATGCGCTCACGCTGTGGCCCATCGAGATCGCGCAGGCGAAGTTCTTCACGCATGCCGGATCGCTGAACGCGGCGGCGCTGCCCGCGGGTGTCAAGGCGGGACTGCGCCTGCGTGTGCGCGCGACCGGCTCGCTCGGCTTCGAGCGCCTCTCGCTCGACCGTCTCGCGCTGTATCTGCGCGGCCCGGATGGCCTGCCGGCCAGGCTGCACGAGCGGCTGCTCGCGCATTGCGTCGGCGTCGCGGTGATGCATCCGGGCAATGGCGCGAGCGCCGCAACCACGCTCGCCGTGCTGCCCGGCACGACGCTGCAGCCGCTCGGCTTTGCCGAAGACGAGGCGCTTCTGCCGGTTGGCCGGCAATCGTTCGACGGCTATCGCCTGCTGCAGGAATATTTCGCCTTCGCGCCGCGCTTCATGTTCGTCGAACTGGCAGGCTTGCGCGCTGCGCTGCGTCTTTGCCACGGGCGGGAAGCAGAGATCGTGATCCTGCTCGATCAGGCGGATGCGTCGCTCGAACGCGGCGTCGATGCCTCGAATTTCGCGCTCGACTGCACGCCCGCCATCAACCTGTTTCGCCGCCGCACCGACCGCGTCGCGCTGTCGGACACGGAGTTCGAGTATCACGTCGTGGTCGATCGCACGCGTCCGATGGACTACGAAATCCATCAGATCGACGAAGTCACCGGCTATGGCGCGGGCGCCGATGCGCAGAAGCAGTATCGGCCTTTCCACTGCGCGAACGATCTCGACCTGCCGGGCGAGGGCGGCGCGTTCTATCAACTGCGGCGCGAGGCGCGGCGCGCGTCGGTGCGGCAGCAGCAGAACGGCGCGCGCAGCAGCTACCTCGGCAGCGAAGCGTTCATCGCGCTGGTCGATGCGGCGAGCGCGCCCGAAAGCGGCGAAGCGCGCCAGCTCGGCATCAGCGCGTGGTGCACGAACCGCGACCTGCCGCTCTCGATGCCGGTCGGCGCGGGCTCGACCGACTTCACGCTCGACGCCGAAGCGCCCGTCACCGCCGTGCGCTGCGTCGCGGGTCCGAGCCGGCCGCTGCCTTCGTTCGCGCAAGGGCCGGCGGCGTGGCGGCTGCTCGATCATCTTTCGCTTAACTACGCATCGCTCGTCGATACGAACGAGCAGGAAGGCGCCCGCGCGCTGCGCGAACTGCTCACGCTCTACTGCCCCGCCGATGACGCCGCCGCGCATCGTCAGGTCGAAGGGCTGCGTTCGGTGTCGTGCGCGCCGGTCGTGCGCCGTTTGCCTTCGCCGGGTCCGATCGTCTACGGGCGCGGCCTCGCGATCACGCTGCACTTCGACGACGCCGCATTCGAAGGCGCGAGCGCATTCCTGCTCGGCGCGGTGCTCGCGCAGTTCTTCGCGCAGTACGTGTCGATCAATTCGTTCACCGAGACCCACGTCGCGACGCTCGCGCGTGGTCCGGTCATGCGGTGGCCAGCGAGGACCGGACGATGCGCGACGCTCTGACCATCGACGGCGTGCTCGCCCGCGACGCCCGCCGCTTCGACTTCTTTCAGGCCCTGCGGCTGATCGAGCAGGCGCATGCGGAGCGTCCGCGCCTCGGCCGGTCGCTGTCCGCGCGCGACGACGCCGTGCGGCTCTCGCAAGACCCCGAGCTGATCTTTCATCCGACGACGCTCGGCGACTACGCGCCGGGCGAGGACGGCAAGCCCGGCCGGCTCGCGGTGAATTTTCTCGGCCTGCTCGGACCGAACGGCCCGCTGCCGACTCACCTGACCGCCTACGTGCGCGAGCGCGCGCGCAACGCGAACGATCCGACGCTCGCGCGCTTTCTCGACGTGTTCCATCACCGGATGCTGTCGCTGTTCTATCGCGCGTGGGCGGATGCGCAGCCGGTCGTGAGCGCCGACCGTCCGCGCGACGATCGCTTCGCGGGCTACGTCGGCAGCCTGTTCGGCCTCGGCGCGCCCGCACTCGCCGATCGCGACGCCGTGCCCGATTCCGCCAAGCGTCACTTCGCGGGCGTGCTTGCCGCGCCGACGCGCCATGCCGACGGGCTGCGGCTGATTCTCGCGCGCTTTTTCGGCGTGAACGTGTCGATCGAGCCGTGGCGCGGCCACTGGATCGCGCTGCCGGAGGACGCGCGCACACGTCTTTGCGGCGCGCGGCTCGGCATATCGACGGTCGTGGGCACGCGGGTCTGGGATTGCCAGCACAAGTTTCGCATCGTGATCGGACCGCTCGGCTACGTCGACTTCATGCGCTTTCTGCCGGGCGGCGCGAGCCTCACGAAGCTCGCCGACTGGGTCCGCAACTACGTGCGCGATCCGCTCGACTGGGACGTGGCGCTGCATCTGAAGCGCGAGGAAGTGCCGCCGCTGCGGCTGCAAGGGCATTCGACGAAAGGCGCGCGCCTCGGCTGGAACACCTGGCTCACGAGCGGCGCGCCGGTTCATGACAACCATCGGGTCGTGATCGCCGGGCAGGCGCAAGCGAACCAGAAGCAAGCCAGAAGCAAGGAGACTTCTCATGACTGAAATCAGCCGCATGGCGTTGTTCGGCAAGCTCGATCCGCTTGCCTATCGTGCGATCGAAAACGGCGCAGCGTTCTGCAAGCTGCGCGGCAATCCGTATGTCGAACTGGCGCACTGCGTGCATCAGATTCTGCTCGCGGCGGATTCGGATCTGCGTCGTCTCGTGCGGCATTTCGAGCTGGACCAGGCCGCGCTCGAACGCGATCTGACCGCCGCGCTCGATCGCCTGCCGCGCGGCGCGACCTCCGTTTCCGATATCTCCGCGCAAGTCGATGAAGCCGTCGAGCGCGGCTGGGTCTTCGGCTCGCTGATGTTCAATGCCTCGAAGGTCCGCACCGGGCATCTCGTGATCGGCATGCTGCGCACGCCGAACCTGCGCAACGCGCTCTACGCGCTGTCCCGCCAGTTCGAGAAGATCAGCTTCGATGCGCTGTCCGCACGCTTCGACGCGCTGCTCGACGGCTCGCCGGAAGCGCAGGCTGCACCCGCCACGGAACCGGCCGCGCCGCTCGCGCAGAACGACGCGCTCGCCCGCTACACCGTCGATCTGACCGCCGAGGCGCGCGAGGGCAAGCTCGATCCGATCGTCGGGCGCGATACGGAGATTCGCCAGGTCATCGACATTCTCATGCGGCGGCGGCAGAACAACCCGATCCTGACGGGCGAGGCGGGTGTCGGCAAGACGGCGGTGGTGGAAGGCTTCGCGCAGCGCGTCGTCGCGGGGGACGTGCCGCCCGCGTTGCGCGACGCCGTCGTGCGTACGCTCGATGTCGGTCTGCTGCAGGCGGGCGCGAGCGTGAAGGGCGAATTCGAGAGCCGGCTGAAGCAGGTGATCGAAGCGGTGCAGGCGTCGGACCGGCCGGTGATTCTTTTCATCGACGAGGCGCACACGCTCGTCGGCGCGGGCGGCGCGGCCGGCACCGGCGACGCCGCCAACCTGCTCAAGCCCGCGCTCGCACGCGGCACGCTGCGCACGATCGCGGCGACGACCTGGGTCGAATACAAGAAGCACATCGAGAAGGACCCGGCTCTCACGCGGCGCTTTCAGGTGGTCAAGGTGCCGGAGCCGACCGAAGCGGGCGCGATCGCGATGATGCGCGGCCTCGTGCGCAAGATGGAGCGCCATCACGGCGTGCAGGTGCTCGACGAGGCGCTGGAGGCGGCGGTGAAACTCTCGCATCGCTTCATTCCCGCGCGCCAGTTGCCCGACAAGGCCGTGAGCCTGCTCGACACCGCCTGCGCGCGCGTCGCGGTGAGCCAGCAGGCGCTGCCGCCCGCCATCGACGATGCGAGGCGCCGCATCGAGACGTGGACGACGGAAAGCGAGATCGTGGCGCGCGAAGCGGCGCTTGGCATCGACACGCGGGAACGCGCCGTCGATGTCGCCGCCCGGCTCGACGCCGAACGTACGCGCCTCGCCGATCTCACCGCGCGCTGGGAGACGGAGCGCGCGCTTGTCGAACGCATTCTCGCGGCGCGGCGGGCGATCGAGGCGGGCGGCGAGTCCGTCACGCTCGCCGACCTGAAAGCGCTGACCGATGAACTCGGCGAGCGCCAGGGCGAAGCGCCCCTGATCCTGCCAGGCGTCGACGCGCACGCGGTCGCATCGGTGGTGCAGGACTGGACCGGCATCCCGGTCGGCCGCATGGTGCGCGACGAAGCCGCCAGCGTGCTCGAGCTGGCCGCGACGCTGAACCGCCGCATCGTCGGACAGGGTCACGCGATGGACATGATCGCGCGCCGCGTGCAGACCGCGCGCGCCGGCCTCGACGATCCCTGCAAGCCGGTCGGCGTGTTCATGCTGGCGGGCACTTCGGGCGTCGGCAAGACCGAAACCGCGCTCGCGCTCGCCGAGGCGCTGTACGGCGGCGAGGACAACGTCGTCACCGTGAACATGAGCGAGTACCAGGAAGCGCACACCGTTTCCCTGTTGAAGGGCGCGCCGCCGGGATACGTCGGTTATGGCGAGGGCGGCGTGCTCACCGAGGCGGTACGGCGCCGTCCCTATAGCGTCGTGCTGCTCGACGAGTTCGAGAAGGCGCATCCGGACGTGCACAAGCTCTTTTTCCAGGTCTTCGACAAGGGCCGCATGGAAGACGGCGAAGGACGCGAGATCGATTTCAGCAACACGTTGATCCTGCTCACGACCAATGTCGGCACCGAACTCATCACGCATCTGTGCGGCGGGCGTGAAGCGCCAGCGCCGGAAGACATCGCGCGCTCGTTGCGCGAGCCGCTGCTCGAAGCATTTCCGCCGGCGCTGCTCGGGCGCGTCGCGGTGATCCCGTATTACCCGCTCGACCAGGCGATGCTCGATGCGGTGATCCGTCTCCAGCTCGCGCGCATCGGGCGGCGCATCGGCGAGCGGCAGCGCGTCCACTTCGCCTGGGACGACGCGGTGGTCGGGCAGATCGCGCGGCGCTGCACGGAACTCGCGAGCGGCGGCCGGATGATCGACGCGATTCTCACCAACACCGTGCTGCCGCGCGTGAGCACGGAATTCCTGAGCCGTCTGGTCGATGGCCGCAGCGTAGCGAAAGTCGAAGTCGGCGTATGCGACGGCGAGTTCACCTATTCGTTCGATTGAGGAGCCGGTCATGCCACAACAAGTCGTCATGGGCGCGACGCTGCAATGCTCGTTCGGCGTGACGCCGTCCGCGCTCGTCGTCCTGCCCGTCAACCGCGTGCGCTGCGAAGGGTCGATTGCCGCGAACATCATGGATCACGAGCCGCTCGTGAACATCATGCCGTTCGGCATGTGCACCTCGCAGGCGAATCCCGAAGTCGCCGCGGCCACCGCCGCCGCGCTCGGCACGCCGACGCCGATGCCCTGCATGCCCGCGACCGTGTCGCCCTGGGTGCCCGGCGCGCTCACGGTGTTGCTTGGCAACCAGCCGTCGCTCGACAACGTCTCCAGGTGCCTCTGCAACTGGGGCGGCGTGGTGTCGATCGTCGATCCGGCGACGTGCGAAACGCAGATTCCCTGAACGACGAGGCCGCCGATGATGCTCACCGACAACGATCGCATCGCGCAGGTGACCTGCGCGTTCGGCAAGAACGCGCTCGTGCTGTATCGCATGCGCGGACGCGAGGAACTGGGACGCCTCGCGCAATGGGATCTCGAACTGCTCGCCGACCGCTCGAATCTCGACATCGCGAAGATGCTCGGCAGCGACTTCTCGCTGTCGCTCGCGATTCCCTCGGGCGGCACGCGCGAGTACAACGGCATCGTCACGGCGTTCGAGCTGGCGCGGCCCGCGAGCACGCAGCCGAATCGTCCGGCGCTGTATCGCGCGACGGTGCGCCCGCGCCTGTGGCTGCTCACGCGCGCGTCGCACTGCCGCTTCTTCCACCAGATGACCGCGTCCGCGATCATCGGCCGCGTGCTCGCCGACTATCACATCGACTTCGAGAACAAGTGCTCGGCGACGTATCCGGGCCTCGAACACTGCGCGCAGTACCGCGAGACGGATTTCGATTTCGTGAGTCGGCTCGCCGAGCGCGAAGGCATTTACTACTACTTCGAGCATCGGGGCGGCAAGCATCGGCTGATTCTCACGGATTCGTCGCAGGCGCATGGCGCGACGCCGCATTGCGATGCACTGCCGTTTCGCGCGCAGAGCAGCGCGCCGCGCGAGCACGAGTGGGTCTACGCATGGTCCACGGGCGGCGAAGTGGCGACAGGCATCGTCGAGCTCAACGATTACGACTTCGAGAAGCCGTCGCAATCGGCGCAGCAAGGTCTCGTCGCGCGCGCACATCGCGTGAAGCGCTTCGACGAGCCCGTCTACGCGATGCAGGAGCACGCGCCGGGCTACACGCGCCACGAGGACGCCGAGCGTCTCGCACGCGCGCGCGTCGAGGCGCATCAGGCGGCCAATGTCTTCGTGAGCGCGCGCACGACCGCGCGCGCCATCTGGCCTGGCGGAACCGTGCATTTGAGCGATCATCCGCTCGCGCAGCACAACGGTGAGTACCTCGTCGTTTCGGCCGAATATGAAATCAATTCGGATGACTATATTTCCACTTTCGATGCGCGCGCCCGGCCGCCCGTGTTCGATTGCGCCTTCACGGCGTTGCCGCGCGACGCCGGATTCCGGGCCGCGCGCAGCACGCCGCGCGCGTGCGTGGCGGGGCCGCAAACGGCGGTGGTCGTCGGGCCGAAAGGCGAAGAGATCCATACCGACAAATACGGCCGCATCAAGGTGCAGTTTCATTGGGAGCAGCTCGGACCAGAGGCGTCGCGCGAGTCGCTGCAGCGCTGCTGGGTGCGCGTCGCGCAGCCCTGGGCCGGCAAGGGCTACGGGGCGTTCTTCCTGCCGCGTATCGGACAGGAAGTGCTGGTGCATTTCATCGAAGGCGATCCGGATCAGCCGCTCGTGATCGGCAGCGTCTACAACGCGGCGCAGACGACACCTTACGAACTGCCTGCGAAGATGGCCCGCACCACGCTCAGGAGCAATTCGACGAAAGGCGGCAACGGCTTCAACGAAATGCGCTTCGACGATACGAAGGATGCCGAGCAGTTGTTCTTTCACGCCGAGCGCGATCTGGAAACCTGGGTCAAGCACGACGCGCTCACGCGCATCGGCCGCGAGCGGCATGTAATCGTCGAGCAGGACGACTACGCGCGCTGCGGCGGAAATCGCAGCGACGCGGTGCAAGGCGACCAGCGCACGGGCATCGGCGGCAAGTTTTCCCTCGAAATCGGCGGCGATACACATCACAAGAGCGGGGCGAATATTTCGGTGGGGGCGGGTGTTAACGTCGATGTGAAGGGCGGAGCGAACGTCACCATCGAGGCCGGCGTGACGCTTACGCTCAAGGCGGGCGGCAACACCATCGTGCTCGGACCGTCCGGCATCGCGATCAGCGCGGCCGGGCCGGTGTCGATCGACGGCGTGGTCGTGCAGATCAACTGCGGCGGGGCAGGCGCCGGCGCGGGCGCGGCGAGCGCGTCGCCCGATGCGCCCGCCGCGCCCCGCCAGGCCGACGACGGCTCCAGATGAACGGACACCAAGGAGACTTCATGTATCTCACGCTCACGGTGGAGAGCTATCAGGGCAGCGCGCCCGATGCGCCGCTCGCGTGCCGCTTCGGCGCGGCGGGCGGCACCATCGGGCGCGGCACCGGCAACGTGCTGGTGCTGCCGGATGCGGCGAAGACCGTGTCGCGCGTGCATGCGCGGATCGACTGGACCGAGGACGGCTGGCGGCTCGCCGATCTCGGCGGCAATCCGAGCCGGGTCAACGGGCGGCCGCTCGCGGGCGGCCAGCCCGCGCCGCTCGCCGACGGCGACGTGCTGGAGATCGGCGGCTACCGGCTCGGCGTGCGATCGATGGCGCGCGCACCCGCTGCAGCCTTCGACGCGCCGCTCGGCGTGCATGACCGTCGCGGCTTCGATCCTCTGGATGCGGCGAGCGCGCAGCAAGAGGGCGCGGCGCAGACCTTCGCGCACGATCCGCTCGCCTGCGCGGCGGTGCTGGCGGATTCGCCGCTGCCGGGCTCGCGCTTCGATCCGCTCTACGGTGAACATGAAGCGCCTCACCGGCTCGACGGCCATGCGGCGTTCGCCGGATCGCAGAGCGATCACGTGCCGCCCGAGCAGGTCGCCTACGCGCCGCCCGTGCGCGCGATCACGCATGCGCTGGCGGGCGGCATTCCGCACGACTACGATCCGCTCGGCGACATGGCGCTGGCGCCTTGCACGAGCGCCCCGGAATTGCCGATCCCCACGACGGCCGCCGCGAACGACGCGGTAGCCGAATCGGCCTACGCGGCGTTGCTCGACGGCATGGGCGTCGATGCCGCCGCGCTCAACACACGCGATGCCGCCGAGGTCGCGCGTCTCGCGGGCGCGATGCTGCGCACGGCGGTGCGAGGCGTAGTGGACGTGCTGCTGTCGCGCTCGGTGATGAAGCGCGAAATCAGTCTCGACACGACGATGCTGGTCCAGCGCGACAACAACCCGCTCAAGTTTTTCCCCGACGGCGACGGCGCGCTCGCGCAGATGCTGCGTGGCGCGAGCGCCGGCTATCTGCCCGCGCAGAGCGCGCTTCAAGGCGCCTTCGACGATATCCGGCGTCACGAACTCGCGGTCCTCGCGGGCACGCGCGCGGCCATGCAGCACCTGCTCGGGCGCTTCGATCCGCAGGCGATCGCGGCGGCCGCCGACACCCGGCGCGGCTGGCTCGACTGGCTGCCCGCGTGCCGCAAGGCGCGTCAGTGGGAGCGTCTGGTGGCGCTGCATGCCGAACTGACGCATGCGAGCGCCGACGACCTCCAGGCGCTCTCCGGCAGCGCTTTCAACGACGCATATGAGCGGCAGGCGAACGGTTTCGCCGATGCGAAGCCGCTGGCTCCTTCAATCCTTCATTGAAATCAAGCGCGAGGCGACGATGTCAAGGAACAACAAGGTGATCTGGTCCGAAGGCATGCTGCTTCAACCGCAGCATCTGCAGCAGCATGACCGCTACATGCGCGCGCAGATCGACGCGCGTTGCGCCGCCCTGCGGCCCTATGCGTTCGGCGTTTCGGAACTGGAGATCGACGTCGGGCAACTGAAGCTCGGCCGCATTGCGCTGACCGCGTGCGCGGGCGTGCTGCCCGATGGCAGTCCGTTCCGGCTTCCCGCCGACGATGAACTCCCGCTTCCCCTCGCCGTGCCCGAGGACGCGCGCGATCTGACGGTCGTGCTCGCGTTGCCCGTCGCGCGTCATGGCGCGCCCGAGGCCGCGTATGCGGCGCAGGCCGGTCACGATGGCTTCGCGCGCCACCGTATCGCGGAAACGGAAGTGCTCGACAGCAACGAAGGCGCGACCGGCGCCGCGCTCGTGCAGGTCGGCAAGCTGCAACTGCGCCTCGCGTTCGAGGAGGACGTGGCGCACGCGCATACGTCGCTCGGGATCGCGCGCATCGTCGAGCGTCGCGCGGACAACAGCATCGTGCTCGATGCCGCCTACGCGCCGCCCTGCCTCGACTATCGCGTGTCGCGGCGGCTGTGCGGATTCGTCGACGAACTCACGGGCCTCATGCACCAGCGCGCCGATGCGCTCGCCGCGCGCCTCGCCCAGCCCGCCGCGACCGGCGCGGCGGAGATCGCCGACTTTCTGCTGCTGCAGGTGCTCAACCGGGCGGAGCCGTTGTTCGCGGGGATCGCGTCGACGACCGGTCTGCATCCGCACGACCTTCATCAGCACGCCTTGCAACTGGCGGGCGAGCTTGCCACGTTCAGCCAGTCCGGCAAGCGTCCGGGCGCGTTCCCAGCGTATCGCCACGAGCGGCTCGACGCGACCTTCACGCCGATCGTCGATGCGCTGCGCGCCGCGCTCGCCGCCGTGATGGACCCGCATGCCGTGCCGATCGCGCTGGAGGAGCGCAAGTACGGACTGCGCGTGGCGATCGTGCCGGACCGCGAGCTGTTCCGCTCGGCGAGCTTCGTGCTCGCGGTGAAGGCCGATCTCGCGCCCGCCGCGCTGCTCAACGGGTTTCCGCAGCAGGCCAAGCTCGGGCCGGTCGAGCGCATCCGCGATCTCGTCAATCTGCAATTGCCGGGCGTCGCGCTGCGTGCGCTGCCGGTCGCGCCGCGCCAGTTGCCGTTCCATGCCGGCTTCACCTATTTCGAGCTGGAGCGCGGCGGCGATCTGTGGCGGCAGTTCGCGACCTCGGCGGGCGTGGCGCTGCATGTAGCGGGGGATTTTCCCGGCATCCAGTTCGAGTTCTGGGCGATCCGCCCGTGAATCCCCGCTCCATTCGACGAAGGAACGCATCGTGAATGCACCCGCCTTGCCGCAAGCCGGCTTCGACCCGGACGACACCATTCTGATTCCGCAACCGGGCGCACGCCTGGCGGAGCGCGCGCGCATGGACGAAGCACCGCGCGCGCCCGTGTTGCCAGCCGCGAGCGGCCTGAACCCGCTGGTGCGCGCGGCCAATCCGCTCATCGAGCTGGCGCTGCCGCTGCGTCAGCGGGCCGCGATGGCGGACATCGAAGGGCTGCGAGGCGAACTCGTACGCATGGTGCGCGCCTTCGAGCAGGAGGCCCGCGCGGGCGGCGCCGACACTGAAAAGCTCGCGGCGGCGCGCTATTGCCTGTGCACCTGCATCGACGAGGCGATCGCGGGCACGCCGTGGGGCAGCGGCGTCTGGGCGAGCCGCAGCCTGCTCGTGACCTTTCACAACGAGGCGTCGGGCGGCGAGCGCTTCTTTCTGATCCTGCAACGGCTCGCACAGGACCCGGCGCGCAACGTCGATGTGCTGGAGCTGCTGTACGTGATCCTGTCGCTCGGGTTCGAAGGACGCTATCGACTGATCGACGGCGGACGCAGTCAGCTCGAATCGGTGCGCGAGCGGCTCGAACGCATCATCCGCGACCAGCGCGGCGCGTTCGAAACCGAACTGTCGGTGCACTGGCGGCCCGCCGAGCGCGCGCGCCGGCCGCTCGTGCAGCGCATGCCGCCGTGGGTCTGCGCCGCGCTCGCGGGCGTCGTGGTGGTGGCGACGCACATCGCGCTCGCGATGAGCCTGAATCGCACGTCCGACCCCGCGTTCGAAGCGCTCGACCGCGTTCGCGTGAGCGCGCGGCCCGCCGCGCCGGCGAGCGTGATCGCGCCCGCCGCGATGCCCGCCGCCGCCGCGAGCCTCGCGAGCTTCCTCGCGCCCGAGATTCGCGAAGGCCTGGTCTCGGTGCGCGAAGCGGCGGACCGCTCGATCGTCACGATCAACGGCGACAACCTGTTCGCCTCCGGCAGCGCGTCGCTCGATCCCGCCTACGGCGCGCTGATCGGGCGCATCGCGCAGGCGCTTGCGGGCGTGCCCGGCAAGGTCGTCGTGACGGGCCATACCGACGATCAGCGGCTCGTGTCCGCGCGCTTCCCGTCGAACTGGCATCTGTCGCAGGCGCGCGCCGACAGCGTGCGCGCGATGCTCGCGTCGCTCACCGGCACGCCCGCGCGCTTTTCGGCGGAAGGGCGCGGCGACGCCGAGCCGCTCGCGTCGAACGACACGCCCGCTGGCCGCGCGAAAAACCGCCGCGTGGAGATCACGCTGCTCGCGCCGGGCGCATCGTCGTGAGTCATTCGTCAAGCAGATCAGCATGGAGATATCGATGAAAAAGATCGCAGGAGCGCTCAGGACGCCGCAATGGCTCACGCTTGCGGGCGTGCTCGCGTTGCTCGTCGTCGTGTGGTTCGAAGGGCCGCTGTTCGCATTCGATGGCCACGCGCCGCTCGAGACGGCTCGCCACCGCTTGATCGCGATGGCCGCGCTCGTCGCCGTGTGGGGAATCGTCTGGGGCGCGCGTCTCGTCGCCGCGCGGCTCGTCAATCTGCGCTTCATGAGCGGCGTGGCGGGGCAGGGACAGGCGCCAGCGGCCGGCAGCGCGGAGCTCGCGGTGCTGCGCGAGCGCTTCGAGCAGGCGCTCGCGATCCTGCGGCAGGCGCGCATGAAAGGCGTCAACGGCCGTCAATGGGTGTATCAGTTGCCGTGGTACATGTTCATCGGCGCGCCGGGCACCGGCAAGAGCACGGCGCTCGCGCATTCCGGCCTGCGCTTTCCGCTGCGCGAGAAGCTCGGCGAGGACGCGATCGGCGGCGTCGGCGGCACGCGTCACTGCGACTGGTGGTTTACCGACGACGCCGTGCTCGTCGACACGGCAGGCCGCTTCACGACGCAGGACAGCGACGCACACGCCGACGAATCCGCGTGGACCGGCTTCCTGCAACTGCTGCGCAAGTACCGGCCGCGGCGGCCGCTGAACGGCGTCATCGTCACGCTCTCGGCGGCGGATCTCGTGCGTGAGGACGACGCCGCGCGCGATACGCACATCCGCACGATCCGCAGCCGCCTCACGGAGCTGAGCGAACGGCTCGGCGTGCGCTTTCCGGTGTACGTGGTCGTGACGAAGTGCGACCTGCTTGCGGGCTTCACCGAATTCTTCGACGATCTCGGCGAAGCGGAGCGCAACCAGGTCTGGGGCATCACCTTCGCGCTCGACGAGTCGCCGGGGGCGAGCGCGGCGCTCGCCGCATTCCCCGCCGAATTCGATGCGCTCGGCACGCGGCTGCAGGCGCGCGTGCTGCATCGCATGCAGCGTGAGACGGACGTCGCGCGGCGCGCGCGCATCTACGGCTTCGCGCAGCAGTTCGCGGGGCTGCAGCCGGCGCTCGGCCGTTTTCTCGATGGCGCGTTTCGCGGCACGCGCTTCGAGGCGTCGCCGCTCCTGCGCGGGGTCTACTTCACGAGCGGCACGCAGCACGGCCGGCCGATCGACCGCGCGATCAGCAGCATCGCGCAATCGCTCGGCTTGCGTCGCGATGCGGCGTATAACCGCGATGCGTCGGGGCGCGCGTATTTCATCAACCGGATGCTCAAGGACGTGGTGATCGCGGAAGCCGGGCTGGTGGGCGCGAACGCCCGCTTCGAGCGCTGCAGCGCGTGGCTGCGGCGCGGCGCGCTCGCGCTGGTCGGCGTGACGCTCGCACTCGCGCTCGCGTGCATGGCCGTGAGCTATCAGCGCAATCGTGCCTATGTCGCGGCGTTCGAGCGCGAGACGCAGCATGTCGGGCAACTGGCGCGCGAGGCGAACGCGGCCGCCGGTCCGCTCGCCGTGCTGCCGCTCCTGGACGCGGCGCGCGCGCTGCCCGGCGGCTATGCCGACGCCGGCAAGCCGGTGCCGTGGCTCACGCGGCTCTGGCTCTATCAGGGCGACAAGCTCGGTCAGGCGGCGCGCGTGACGTACCGGCGTCTGCTCGATCAGACCTTGCTGCCGCTCGCGGTCGGCACCTTGACGCAGGAATTGCGCGATGGCGCAACGGGCAATGATTCGGCATCCGAAGCGCATCGGTATGAAGCGCTGCGCGCCTATCTGATGCTCGGCGACGCGCGCCATTTCGACGCCGCCGCGCTGCGCGCGCATCTGGTTCCGGCGCTCGCGGGTGACGCGGGTCCCGCGCAGCGCAGCGCGCTCGACGCGCATCTCGCCGCGCTGTTCGACAAGACGCACTTCGATCCGTCGCTCCCGCTCGACGACGCGCTCATCAGGACGGCGCGCGCGTGGCTGGCGGAGTTGCCGCTGTCGCAGCGCGTCGGCAACCGGGTGGACGGCGAACTCGCGCAGGGCAACATCGCCGCGTTCAGCGTGAGCGCCGCGGCCGGACCCAACGCGCCGCTGCTGCTGCGGCGCACGAGCGGCGCGCCGCTCACGGCGGGCGTCGCGGGCGCGTACACGCGCGCCGGCTATGCGCAATACATGCGCCTGCGCGACGCCGCGCTCGCCAATGTCGAGAAGGACGCCTGGGTGCTCGGCCGCGACGACGTCGCGCTCACGCCCGACGGCATCGCCGCATTGCGCGCCGCACTCGACGAGCGTTACTTCGACGCGTATATCCACGCATGGGACGGACTGCTCGACGATGTGAGCGCAGCGCCCGTCAGCGGTCTCGCCGATGGCGCGCGTATCGCGAACGAGCTGTCCGCGCCCGACTCGCCGCTCAGGAAGTTCATCGTCGCGGCGGCGCGCGAGACGACGCTCGGCGCGAACCCGACGACGCGCGTCGACGACCACTTCCAGCCGCTGCATCAGCTCGCAGGCAAGCCGGGCGACGCCACGCCGCTCGATCGCGCGCTCGCGCCGCTCAAGGATGCCGCCGTCTATCTCGATGCCGCCGACGCCGCGCGCAGAATGGGCCAGCCCGCGCCCGTCGGCGACGCGCTCGGCAAGCTGAGGCTCGCGAGCCAGACGAGCCCGGCGCCGCTCACGCCGGTCGCCGCGTCGATCGCCACGGCCGGCACGGCGCTCCTCGAAGGCGGCGAGCGCGCCCGGCTGGATGCGCAGTGGAACGCGAACGCCGGCCCGCTGTGCCGCCGCGCGCTCGATGGCCGCTATCCCTTCGTGCGTGCTTCTACGCGCGACGTCGCCGCCGACGACTTCGGCAAGCTGTTCGCGCCGGGCGGCCTCATCGACGATTTCTTCCAGAAGAACCTGGCCGCGCTGGTCGATACGAGCGGGCCCGTCTGGCAATGGCGCGCCGGCACGCCGCCGGCGGGCATGCCGCGCGACGCCCTCGCGCAATTCCAGCGCGCCGCGCAGATCCGCGATGCGTTCTTCCACGACGGCAGCCGCGACATGTCGATCCGTTTTCGCGTGAAGGCACTCTCGTTCGATCCGGCGCTGACGCAACTGAATCTCGACATCGACGGGCAGCAGCTTGCGCTCAGACAGGACGGCCTCCAGTCGATGCTGCTGCAGTGGCCGAGCGGCAAGAACACGGGCCGCGCCAGCGCGCAGTTCGATCCGGCTTTTGCGACGCAAGCCGCGCCGCTCGACGCGAGCGGTCCGTGGGCGCTCCTGCATCTGATCGACGCGGGCAGGCTCGACGCCACCGCGCAGCCGGACCGCTACCGGCTCACGCTCGATTCCGCCGGACGCAAAGCCGTGCTGCAGCTGGACGCGACGAGCGTCGTCAATCCTTTCCGGCGCGCGCCGCTCGAACAGTTTCGCTGTCCGGAACATCTGTGATGGCGTCGCCGGGTGTCGCCGGATGCTTCGGCAAGCTGCGCGGCAACGGCGACTTCGTGACGCGGCGTCTGCCGCAAGGCTTCGTCGTTCCCTGGGATGCGATGTTGCAGGCGGGCCTGCTCGCGAGCCGCGCGGCGCGCGGGCGCGCCTGGCTCGACGCGTATCTGACCGCGCCGCTGTGGCGCTTCGCGCTCGGCGGCGGCGTGCTGGGTGAGGACGGCTGGGCGGGCGTGCTGATGCCGAGCGTCGACAGTGCGGGCCGGCATTTTCCCCTGACGATCGCCGCGCCCGTCGAAGCGGGCGCGTGGTCCGCCTGGCGTCCGCATTCGCACGCGTGGTTTGCGCATTGCGGCGCGCTCGCGCTCGCGACGCTCGGCAAGGGCGCGCGTCTCGCGGATTTCGATGCCGGATTGCTGGCGCTATCGCTCGGACATGACGCGAACGAAGTTTCGACGCCGTCGCATGCAGGAGCGTGGGGAACGAGCGTCTGGTGGCACGCGCAATCGGCGCGCACGAGCGCAGGTCTGCCCGATGCCGCGTTCGTCGCGGCGCTCTTCGATGACCGTGCCGGTTAGACGCCGTCGAAGCAGGCGATGACCGCCGTGATGTTGTCCTTGCCGCCAGCATCGAGCGCGAGCGCCACCAGCCGCTCGCAGGCGTCGTCGATGCCCTGCGGCGTCATCGCTCCGAGGACCGTTTCGATTTCGCCATGCGGCACCTCGCCGTGCAGCCCGTCGCTGCATAGCAGATAACGGTCGCCGGGCAGCCACGCATGCGTTTCGATGATGGGCGCGATCGACGGCAGCGGCCCGAGCGCCTGCAGCAGCACGTTGCGCGGCGGCAAATGTTCGATGACACCGCGCTCCAGCGCCTGCTGATAGAGCGTCTGGTCGCGTGAAAGTGGCGTGAGCGCACCGTCGCGATAGCGGTAGAGGCGGCTGTCGCCGACGTGAAGCGAGATCAGCCGCGCCGAGCCGGACGGCTGCCAGATGCCCGTCAACGTGGTGCCCATCGACCGGTGGGCGAGGCGCTCGCGCAGGTTCATCGCGTGAAGCGTCGCGTTGGCGTGGTCGAGCGCGTCGGCGGCGGCGCGCATCGCGCATGCCGATTCATCGTGTACGGTGGCGTCGGGATCGTAGGCGTGGGCGGCGTCGGCGTGAGCGCGCGACGTCGTATCGGCGGCGAGTCGCGTGGCGATGCAGTCGAGCGCGAGCGCGCTGGCGCGCGCGCCGAAGGCATGGCCGCCCATGCCGTCCGCGACCGCGACGAGGTTCAGCGCCGGATCGATCAGAAAGCGGTCCTGGTTCTCGCGGCGCACGCGGCCGGCATCGGTGAGGCCGGCCGCCGCGCATGCGGCAAGGCGCACCGGCGCGCGGCGGATGAGCGTGTCGGGATTCATCGGTCGTGCTCCTTCGGATGCGGGTCGTGGTGAATGGGCGCTACAGTCCGACATCGCGCTGGAAACGCGCGCGGTCGTGTGGATCGGAGATGGCCGCCGCGAGCCGTTCGTGCAGCGCGCGCAGGCTGGCCGCGCGGGCGGCCTCGCGTTTCGCGATGAGGGTGGCGATCGGACCGAGATAAACGGCGAGCTTGAGCGCGGCGGCCCGCACCTCTTCTGCATCGAGCGATGAGGGCGCCATTGCCGCCCCATGCGCCGTGCCCGCGCTCGACCCGTCCGCGAAAGCGGCGACGAACTGCGCGCGGCCGCGCTCGGAAGGCACATGCGGCGCGAGTAGCGCGACGAGCGCCGGCAGATCCGGCGTATCCGCGCTGCGCGCCGCCGCGCGCCGCACCAGCAGACGCGCAACCGGGCCGATCTGCGCGGCGAGCCGCGCCTCGACCGTGGCGAGCGTGGCGGCGGGCCACATCGTGAGCGACGGCAACGAATCGCCGCGCCACGAGCCCGTTCCCGACGCGAGCGCAGCGGCTGACGTCACCGGCTGCGCTTCGAGAATCGTGCAGTCGTCCGAGGCCTGGTGGAGCGCCAGCGCCTGCCGCAGCGCATCGGCCGTCTGAAAGCGCGCGGCGGGACGACGGGACAGCGCGCGCATCAGCACGTCATCGATCCCGGACGGCAGCGCCGGGTTGCAGACGGACGGCATGCGCGGCGTCTCGTGCATGACCTGCCGCATCACTTCCGCCTGCGATGCGCCCGCGAACGGCCGGCATCCGGTAAGCATCTGATAGAGCACGATCGCGGCGGAGAACAGGTCCGAGCGTCCATCTACGGATTCGCCCGTGAACTGCTCCGGCGACATGTAGCAAGGCGTGCCGATCATCGCGCCCGCCAGCGTGAGCGTCGACGATTCGACATGCGCGACGCCGAAGTCCGCGACTTTCAGCCGGCCTTGCTCACTGACGAGCAGGTTCGCGGGCTTGATGTCGCGATGCACGACACCGTGCGCGTGCGCGAAGCCGAGCGCGGCGAGCAGTTGCGCGAACCAGTCGAGCGCGCTCGCGAGTTCGAGCGGACGGCCCGCGTCGAGCAAGGGCTTCAGGGCGTGTCCGCAGACCAGCTCCATCGCGATATAGGCGGTGTCATCGGCTTCGCCGTAGTCGTACACGCCGACGATGTTCGGATGCGTGAGCCGTCCGGCGGCCTGCGCCTCGCTGCGCAGACGCGTCATCAGACTCGCGCGCTCGCCGCTCTCCAGCAGCTCGTGGCGGACCGTCTTCAGCGCGACATGCCGCTCGATGTGCGGATCGAAGGCGCGATAGACCACGCCCATTGCGCCCGTGCCCAGCACCGCTTCGACGCGGTACTTGCCCAGTTGCGTGATGCGCGGCGGGTCCATCGCAGCGGCTTTCATCTCATGCCTCGATCATCTTGAACGCTTCCACGAGACTCGTTTTCATGCGCGCGAACGACGCGGCGAGCGAAGCGATCTCGTCGCGGCCGCGCTCGCTGAAGTTCGCGCCGTCGAGTTGTCCGAGGCTGGCTTCATCGGCGGCGCGCGAGAGGGCGCGGATGCGCCGCGTGACGAGCAGATGCACCATCACGTTCAGCGCGATCAGCAACAGCACGAACACGGCGAAGAGCGAGCCGAGAAAGGTGCGCAGCACCGCGTTGCTGCGCGCGATGGGCAGCGCCATCGGCACCGAGACGAAATCCGCGCCGATGACGTCGTGCATCGCCCAGTTGAAGCCGTTGTCGGGACCGTATTTGTCGACGAGCGTTTTCGGGGCGCGCGAGGGCACGCTGTGGCATTCCATGCAGGCGGCGTCGTTGATGCGGTTCGGGCGCGCAATGTAGAGGTTCTGCCCGGTCGGGGTGTCGCGCAGTCCGACGACTTCCTTCAGTTCGGGCTTGTCGTGCAGATGGCGGATGACGTCCGCTTCCCAGTCCGAGGGACGGTCGCGCGGATTGGTCGGGTTCAGCATCGTCGAGCGATAGGAGTATCCCGCGAGGCGCTTCTCCAGCGTCATCAGCGTTTCGACGGCCGAGAAGGCCGGCACCGATTGCGGCACGAAGCTGTACTTGAGCTGCGTTTGCAGAAGCGGCGTGACTTGCGTCGCGGTGTAGTTCTGCGCCGCGCTCGCCGCTTCCATGAGGACGCGCGCGTTCTGCACGGTTTCGTCGATGGCCGCGCGACGCAGCAACTCGCGCGCGGCGAATCCGGCCGACACGAAGCCGACGACGAACACCGCCAGAAACACCAGATTGAACTTGACGGCGAGCGACAGTCTCATGATTCCACCTCGGTTGACGGGTTCTGCACAGGCGAGACCGCACGCCGGCGCGGCATGGCGGGAGGCGGGCACAGCACGCGCCGCCATTCGGGAAGATTGCGCAGGTTCTGCCGCACCTGGGCGCGGAACGGCTCGCCCTGCGCGAGCGGCCGAAAGCGTGCGACGAAGCCACGCCGGATCGCCAGCGGCGCGCTCAGCCAGTCGGCGATATCGGCATATGTCGCCGCGCGGCCCTGCACGGGCGCGACGAGCTTCGCCTTCGCGGGCGCCGCCGATGAAGCGAGCGGATCGCGAAAAGGCAGCGGCATCGCGGCGATGAACGACGTCGCGGGGCGCTTGCCCACATCGAGCGGCTTGCCGGTCTCGCGTTCGGCGTAATGTTCGCCGTCGAGCTGCTGATGCGCGTCGGCATGTTCGGGCAGGGCGAGCGTCATGCTGCCCGTTTCGATGAAGAGCGAAGTCATGTCGCGGCTTGCATGCAGTACCGCCGCGCCGTCGAGCAGGCTCGCGTCGAGCGCGGGCGTATCGATCGACAAGGGCCCGGCCGTGCCCGTGCGCGGACGCGCGATCTTGATCCAGCCTGAGAGGAGCGCGAGTGCATCGCCGTGCGGCGCGGCATCGATGGCGACGCGCGTGTTGGCGCCGAGCGCGACGATCGTGCCGTCGCCGTCCTCGATTTGCGCGCCGCCGATTGCGTCGGTGGCGAGCAGATCGCCTGGCTGCAGCGCGATGGGCGCATCGACATTGAACACGGTCGTCGCGCGGATCAGCGTGACGGTTCCTTCGGGCAGCAGCATCGCCTGGCCCGCGTGCGCGCCGTGCAGCGCGCACAGACATGCAAGGGCGACGCTCAGGCGAATGGTGTGCAGCAGGGTTCGGGCGTTCATCGCGGCGATGCCTCGGAGCGTGAAGGTATTGCGACGAAAACAGCCGTACCCCGGCTTCTATTCCACATGAATTTTTCTTTGTCGATGGAACAGATCGGCGTCGTGCGTGGTTGCCTGAACCAGCTTCACGGCGATGCTCGATCCGTGGAAACAGGCGCCCCGAATGAAGAACGCCTTCGCATGAGCGAAGGCGTTCTTCATGTCTTGCGCCAAGGCGCTATCCGTTCAAAAAGCCGAGCACGGCCTTGCGCACCTTCAGGTCCCAGGTCTGCTCTTCCTTGTGACTCGTGGC
The DNA here is from genome assembly GCF_018408855.1 of Caballeronia sp. NK8. Classification (GTDB taxonomy): domain Bacteria; phylum Pseudomonadota; class Gammaproteobacteria; order Burkholderiales; family Burkholderiaceae; genus Caballeronia. The sequence goes on from NZ_AP024324.1 coordinate 292,989, forward strand.
GAGCGTGAGCAGACCTTTGATCATCGCGTCGTCGGAACTGAATGAGAAGCCCGCATCGCCCAGATAGTCCGATCCCCAGACCTTGAGGCTGTCGACGTACTTGCAGCCGGCCGTGAATTCCGCCTGCGTGACGATGTTCTCGTCATCCTTGAACATCGCGAGGAAGTGCATCTTGTCGCCGCAGATGCCGGAGTTGAGAGCCAGCACCGAGAGCGCCGGAATCGGCACGGCGTAGCGCTTGAACCAGCCGTTGAAGGCGAGCGGCCGGGTATGCAGCGCGTCGCGTTGCATGCGCGCTTCCCAGTATCCCTTCGCCTGCTCGCAAAATCGCTTGATGCGCTTGATTTCCACGATCTTCCAGATCACCTTCGCGAGTGTTTCCATGATCGACACGACCGCATCGATGATGGTCGACGCACCCTGGCTCGCGAACTGCAGGCCGAGGCTCGCGCCGCCCTTGACGAGGTCGTATACGCCGGAACCGATGCTCAGCTTCATCGCGCGCCTGATCGCTTCCACGATGGTTCCGGGATGCCCGGTCAGCAGTTGCACGTCGCGGCCTTGCACCCACTCGCGATACTTGGTGATGCTGCTATCGACGGTATTGGCGATGCCCTTGGCGATATCGAGGCCCGCGCCGATGAACGGCGCGAGCGTGGCGAGCAGCTTGCCGCACAGGAAATCGATGAGCTTGCGCAGCAGCGCGGGCATCGTGTCGAGCGCGAAACCGCCGGGATCGTTGCGGATGTCGGCGACCTTTTCGCGAATCATGTCCCACAGCTTTCTCGCCCCTTCCTCGACTTTGGCGCGAATGGCCTCGTACAGCCGCTGCGCCGCGCTGCTCAACGCCGGCAACGTGAGCGTGGAATTCGTGAGCTGATTCGATTTCGTGAGAGTTGGTTCCTTGCGCCTCCTGATCTTCTGCTGCACCTGTTCGAGCGCGAGCGAGGCCGATTTTTGCACGACACTGTTGTCCAGCACCGCGGATGCGCGCGCCGCCGCGACATTGGTGTCCGGCGCGAACCCGAGGCCCACGTTGGTGATATCGAAAGCGCCTTCCAGCAGCACCTGAAACGTGTCGTCCTCCAGTTCCAGGTTGCCGAAGAGGTACAGCACGCCGAGGCGCGCGTTGATGAGCGCCGGCGTCATGAAGTCCTGCGCGCCAGCCGCGGCGTCCGTGTCGCCGTTGCCGCGCAGTTGCTGATCGAGTAGCGTGAAGTATTTCGAGCCGTTGCGCGAAGCGCTTTTCCAGGCATCGTCGGGGCCGGCCGAAAGTTGCCAGCGCTCGTACGCCTGCACCAGCGAGTGGAATTGATGAACCGTCCGGTTGCGCTGATACATCAGGATCTGCTGATCCAGATCCTTCAGCGCCGCGCCGCGTACCTGAAGCAGCGCCGAGGTTCCTCTTAGCCATTCATCGTGGGGAACGATGTCGGGCAACTGGGCATAAGCGTAGGGCATGGAGAGGTCTCCTCGAAAATCTGAGCGGGTGGTTGAGTGTCGGGGAGAGCGCCTAGCACCACGCGATATCGTTCAGCTTCACGTAGCGGGTCTCGATCAGGCGGCCGCTGCGACTGCGCACGTCCACCCGATAGATGCAGCCGAAGCTGAAGAAGTTGTGCTCAAGGACGAAGATTTCGCGGTGCATGATGCCTCCTGTCGAGCCGTTCGCCGAGCGAATCGTGCCGATCATGGTCGCCGTGGGATGTCGCGACCGTCGATAGCAAAACAGCGGGGCAGGAGGTTTTGTTCCGCGTGGAAGCGGCGATTTATTTGCGGGCGGGAAAGGAATAAACGCGGGTTTGAAGTGTCCGGTCGGACCGGTTTCCTGCCGTCATGGAGCACCGCGCGGCTCCATGCGGCGCGCGGCACCGATGCACGCGCGCCGCTGCACTCGCGACGCAGGATAGCGACGCGTCTTAACGAAGACTATCCAGCGCCTTCGCGAACCTCGCGACCGTGCCTTCGACGTCATGCAGCTTATCCAGGCCAAACAAGCCGATGCGGAAGGTCTTGAAGTCCTCGGGCTCGTCGCACTGGAGAGGAACGCCAGCCGCAATCTGCAAGCCCGCGTCGGCGAATTTCTTCCCGGAGCGTATGCCGTCGTCGTCTGTGTAGCTGACCACGACGCCCGGAGCCTGAAACCCTTCGGCCGCCACGCTCCTGAAACCCGCGCCAGTCAGGAGCGAGCGAATGCGCTTGCCGAGTTCGAGCTGCTCGGCTCTCACTTTGTCGAAGCCGTACGACCCGGTTTCCTTCATCACGTCACGCAGCGTCGCGAGACTGTCAGTGGGCATCGTGGCGTGATACGCGAAGCCGCCATCTTCGTAGGCCTCCATGATCTGCAGCCACTTGCGAAGATCGCACGCGAAACTGGTGCTGATGGTCGAGTCGATTCTTTCGCGCGCGAGCGGGCTGAGCATGACCAGTGCGCAACAGGGCGGCGCGCTCCATCCCTTTTGCGGCGCGCTGATCAGAACGTCGACGCCGCTCGCCTGCATATCCACCCAGATCGCGCCGGAGGCGATGCAATCCAGTACGAACATGCCGCCGACATCGTGAACGGCATCGGATACCGCGCGCAAATAGGCGTCGGGCAACATCATTCCGGACGCGGTTTCGACATGCGGCGCGAAGACCAGATCAGGTTTGTTCTCCTTGATCGCAGCCACCACTTCTTCGACCGGAGGCGGTGCATAGGCTGCCTGCCTCCCCGATTCGACCGGACGCGCCTTCAACACCGTCGATTCAGACGGAATGCCGCCCATGTCGAAAATCTGCGTCCAGCGGAAGCTGAACCAGCCATTGCGGATGACCAGACACTTCTTGTTCGTCGCGAACTGCCGGGCAACGGCTTCCATGCCGAACGTCCCGCTGCCCGGGACGACCACAGCCGACTTCGCGTTGTAGACCTGTTTCAGGGCGGCGGAAATATCGCGCAAGACGCCCTGAAAAAGCCGCGACATATGGTTGATCGATCGGTCGGTGTAGACGACTGAATATTCGAGGAGCCCCTCGCGGTCGACATCGGGAAGTAACCCTGGCACGTTCGCCTCCGATAAAAAACGAATGGACGTCGGGCCGCATCGCGACCTCGGCACGTCGAAACAGACATCGTACGTCGCTCGGGCCATCCCTGCTGACCTGTCTTCAGCAACCGAAAGGACATTTCACATCGCGGAATTCGCGATGGATTTTTGCGCCGTCGACTTTTTGCCGCTTGAAAACGTGTTTTGCATTGCAAAAATAGTCATCTAAGCCATTGAAAAATATACGTTAATAATGTCTTATGTCTTATATAAGACTTCACTCGCGAGCGTGAAATGGCGGTAGTATTGAGTCATGCAGTTCGCTACGACAGACGCGGCGGCCCGCCAAATCATTCAGTTAAACCCGCTTTGTTCCCAGGAGAGTCACATGGCCCAATATCAAGACGACATCAAGGCAGTTGCTGGTTTGAAAGAGACTAACGGCAGCGCCTGGAATGCCATCAATCCCGAGTACGCCGCCCGCATGCGTGCCCAGAACAAGTTCAAGACGGGCCTGGATATCGCCAAGTACACGGCGAAGATCATGCGCGCCGACATGGCCGCGTATGATGCCGACCCGTCGAAGTACACGCAGTCGCTGGGTTGCTGGCACGGCTTCATCGGTCAGCAGAAGATGATCTCCATCAAGAAGCACTTCAACAGCACCGAGCGCCGTTACCTTTATCTGTCCGGCTGGATGGTGGCCGCGTTGCGCTCCGAGTTCGGCCCGCTGCCGGACCAGTCGATGCACGAAAAGACCTCCGTCAGCGCGCTGATCCGCGAGCTGTACACGTTCCTGCGTCAGGCCGACGCCCGTGAACTGGGCGGCCTGTTCCGCCAGCTCGACGCTGCCGATGGTTCTGCCAAGGCCGCGATCCAGGAAAAGATCGACAACCACGTCACGCATGTCGTGCCGATCATCGCCGACATCGATGCGGGCTTCGGCAACGCGGAAGCCACGTACCTGCTGGCCAAGCAGTTCATCGAAGCGGGCGCATGCTGCATCCAGATCGAAAACCAGGTGTCCGACGAGAAGCAGTGCGGCCACCAGGATGGCAAGGTCACCGTGCCGCACGAAGACTTCCTGGCGAAGATCCGCGCGATCCGCTACGCCTTCCTGGAGCTGGGCGTGGATGACGGCATCATCGTCGCTCGTACTGACTCGCTGGGCGCGGGCCTTACCAAGCAGATCGCCGTGACCCACACGCCGGGCGACCTGGGCGACCAGTACAACGCCTTCCTCGACTGCGAAGAATTGTCGGCCGACCAACTGGGCAATGGCGACGTCATCATCAAGCGCGACGGCAAGCTGCTGCGTCCCAAGCGCCTGCCGAGCAACCTGTTCCAGTTCCGCGCCGGCTCGGGCGAAGCGCGCTGCGTGCTGGATTGCGTCACCGCGCTGCAAAACGGCGCCGACCTGCTGTGGATCGAAACCGAAAAGCCGCATATCGCGCAGATCAACGGCATGGTGAGCGAGATTCGCAAGGTCGTCCCGAACGCGAAGCTGGTGTACAACAACAGCCCGTCGTTCAACTGGACGCTGAATTTCCGCCAGCAGGCTTACGACGCGATGAAGGCCGCGGGCAAGGATGTGTCGGCATACGACCGCGCCCAACTGATGAGCGTGGAATACGATCAGACCGAACTGGCGCAGCTCGCCGATGAAAAGATCCGTACCTTCCAGGCCGACGCGTCGCGTGAAGCAGGTATCTTCCATCATCTGATCACGCTGCCGACGTACCACACCGCCGCGTTGTCGACTGACAATCTGGCCAAGGAATACTTCGGCGATCAGGGCATGCTGGGTTACGTGGCGGGCGTGCAGCGCAAGGAAATCCGTCAGGGCATCGCGTGCGTCAAGCACCAGAACATGTCGGGCTCGGATATCGGCGATGACCACAAGGAGTACTTCAGCGGCGAAGCGGCGCTGAAGGCGGCGGGTAAGGACAACACGATGAATCAGTTCTGATACCGGCAGCGATACCTCGGGCAAACGCCAACCTGCGGGTTGGCGTTTTTTTTTGTCCGGTAAGGCAACGTCAGGCTGGTGAGTACAATCGACGAATCAGGTACGCAGGCCATGGACTCGTCTCTGCAACGGATGCTGGAAGCGATCGATGCCGACAAGGCGAAACTGGACGCGATGCGTCCGCTATCGCCTCCGGCTCTGGCTTCGCTGCGTGACAGACTGCGGCTTGAATGGACGCCCGAAGCGCATGGAGCCGGGCGCCACACTCGCGCATTGCGCGAGTCTCGGGTCGTGCTCGACAGCATGGCCATGGACGGCAAATCGCTGCCACAGTACTGCGAAAGCATGGGCCGTCCCGACGCGATGCGTTACCTCGATGAGATCGTCGCGACGAACGAGTCCCTGTCCGCGTGGCAGATCAGGAACATCCATAACGTGGTGCTGAAAGGCCGTGCCGGTGAGGAAGCCTGCCGCTATCGCCATGTGAACGTAGCGATATCGGGCGCGCGTACGATTCCACCGGACTTTCTGAATCTGCCGGCTGAACTGGCTTCGCTCGTCGAGTGGCATGCGAGAGCAGGGAACATGCATCCTCTCGCTCGCGCGGCGGAACTTCATACGCGGTTCGTCAAGGTCCATCCGTTCGTGGACGGAAATGGCAGAACGGGGCGCCTGCTCTTGAACGTCGAGTTGATGAAATCCGGTTATCCCCCGGCCGTCGTCCGGAGCGGGGATCGTGCGGATTATTGCGATTCGCTGGATGACGCTTGTGTGAGCAACGACTACACGGGCATTGCCCGGCTGATCGCCGTATTGGTCCAGCGATCAATGAACGTCTATCTCGACGCGCTCGGACTGGCGTAGCGATGCGCCGTGATGGCAGGCTGCACCGCGAAACCACTGGCCCTATCCACCTTCCGCGAACTCAAAGCGTGCGGGACACGCCGACAGATATCGCGCGTCTGTTGGGCGGCGGGCGTCATGCGGCGTTCGCCACACCCGGCTCCTAAGAACAATTCCCCTTTTAATCAATGACGTAGCGCAATACGACGAATTGGCACGCCGCATGCAATGTTGGCTTCAAGCCAATGTTGTCTTGCGTCGAACGGCGTGTACGGCATTTGGAGGCTTCGAAACACCGGGAGTCAACACATGCCGCTCGCTCGACTGCTTCTCTGTTTGCTCCAGTGCACGTTCGCTGCCGCGGTGCTGTTGCCCGTCGTCGCGGGCGCCGCGAGTCTGCCAGCCGCGTCGCACAACCATGCACCCGGCACGCGCGACGAGGACGCGAGCGGTTCGTCGATGCCGCACGCGCTGCAAAGCGGCATCGAGCGCCTGCGCGCCGGGACGTGGTGGGAAGTCAACCGGAAGATCCGCCCGGAACTCGCGCAAGTCGGCGACCTGATGTTCCTCCTGCCGCTTGCCGACAAGAACCTCGAACCATCGTCGGATGCGATCGGCCGCGTGCAGCGCCTGCGCGAGGCGCTGCGCAGCCATCTGACGCGCGAACCCGCCGGCTGGTCCCGCCTCGTCGCGCAGGTGCGGGCGGAGCGCGCGAAGGCTGGCGATGCGTCAGCCGCTCTGCTCGCCGATGCGCTCGTCAATGAAGTCCGCTACCGCGACGGAACCGACGGCAGCTACTACGCCCCGGCGCGGTTCTTTGCCGAAAGCGGCGTGTGCAAGGATTTCGCCGTCGCCAAATATCTGCTGCTGCGCGACGCGGGTTTCGACATTGCGCGACTGCGTCTCGTGTCGCTCGCGCCGCGCTACAACAACACGCCGGACGACTGGCACGTCATCCTCGTCGTGCAGATCGATGGCGCGAGCGAACCGCTCGCGCTCGATTCACCGAGCGCGCCGATTGCGAAGCGCACGGATGATACGGATCGCGAAGCATCGACATCGAACGGTCCGTCCGCGCTGCTCGCCGCGATCCTCGCCGGACGCAAGCCCGCCGATGCGGTGCTGCGCGCGCCGTCAGGACCGCTTGCCGCGCCGCTCAGCCAGTCAGGCC